>CAVZWH010000001.1:0-45588 GCA_963778905.1 Candidatus Staskawiczbacteria bacterium
CTGGTACTTCTTATGTTGAAAAATCAAGCTCTGGAATTGAACAGTTAGTTACAAAAGCAGGAGCCTCAGCAGCTGATGCAGACATTATCTGGTCAGATATGAGCGCCAACCTTCACACTGATGATGCAGCCGGAACCCTTGTGGGGGGTACTGCTTCTTCAACAGGTGACTGGTCAACAGGCTATTTATTGCCAGGATTGCCATTGTATTCTAGCTCTGTAAGCGCACAGTAATCTAAATTCTTTTACTTCCTTGTGAGAAGTTAAAAGATAAACTAAAAACCCCGGCTTAGGCCGCGGGTTTTTAGTTGGATGCCGGCAGGCAGGTTGCGAAATCTTTTTATAAGTTGTAACGTAATAAAATAAATACCCAATGAAAAAAGAAATAAAGAAAGGAGAAATAATTATTTATAAATCTGCTGATAATAAAGTGCAGGTTACTGTTTCTTTGGATAAAGAAACGGTTTGGCTTGATGCTCATCAGATAGCTAAGGTTTTTGATATAGATAGAACAGTTATCGTAAAACATATAAATAATATTTATAAGACAAGTGAATTGAGTGAGGAATTAACCTGTGCAAAAATTGCACAGGTTGCTGCTGACGGTAAAGTTAGAAAAATGAATATCTATAATTTGGATATGATAATTTCAGTGGGCTATCGGGTGAATTCCAAAAGAGCTACGCAGTTTAGGGTTTGGGCTACAAAAACCTTAAAAGATTATTTAGTCAAAGGATATGCGGTGAACGAAAAAAGATTATTAGAGGCTGATAACAAGTTTAAAGAATTACAATCGGCAGTTGATTTTTTGAGACAAAAATCAAAAAACGAATTGTTGGCAGGGCAGGAACAGGAAATTTTAAATTTACTGGCTGACTATTCAAAAACCCTTACACTGCTTGAGCAATACGACAAAGAAAAACTTTCCACATCCAAATCTGGAAAGGGAAAATTTGTTTTAAATTATGAGGTGGGAGTTAAAGTTATAGAAGAAATAAAAAAAGAACTGATTGTTAAAAAAGAGGCAGCTGATTTGTTTGGCGTAGATAATCGGGATAGTTTGGCCGGTATCTTGGGAAGCATTTTGCAGACTTTCGATAAAAAAGAGCTTTATCCAAGTATTGAGGAAAAAGCGGCTCATCTTCTGTATTTTATAATAAAGGATCATCCGTTTGTCGATGGGAATAAAAGAATTGGGTCATTCTTATTCGTATATTTTCTTGATAAAAATAAATATCTTTACAGAGAAGTGGGTGATAAAAAAATAAATGACAACGCCTTGACCGCGCTTTCACTTTTGATTGCGGTTTCAGATCCGAAAGAAAAAGATAAATTGATTAAAATAATTACAAATCTTATAAAATGATTTTAAAAAAATATTTAAAATATATTTTAAATATTATATTGGCTTTAATTATTTTGGCGGCCGGAATTGCCATCGGGTATTTTTTGGGCTATAGAAACGAAACAAATATTTTAAACAATAAATTTGATTCCATACGCCCTCTTCGTGACGCAAGCCAATCATATAAATTTATCGACCCTTTATTGCTCTATCTTATTCCTTCAAATGACCAGCAAAAAGATATAGTTTTATTAAAGAACAAAGTGTTAGGCATAATTGATTCAGGCAAAGAATCTGGAAATTTATCTGACGCATCGGTGTATTTTCAGGATCTTAGTAGCGGAAAATGGTTTGGCGTAAACCAAAACGACCAGTATAATCCGGCGAGCATGCTGAAAGTCGTGATAATGGTTTCGTATTTTAAAGATTCTGAAAATAATCAGGAAATTTTAAATCAAAATTTAGTTTACAGCACGGATATAAATAATTTGCTGATGCAGGACCCTTATGACACTTCTTCTAGTTTGATAATCGGAAACAGCTACAATGTAAACGATTTGATAAATAAAATGATTATTGATTCTGATAACGGCGCCGCATATTTGCTTTTGAGCAACATAAGCACCGATTCTTTGGATTCTGTTTACAACGTTTTGGATATTCCAAGCCCGGACAGCACTAAAGATACTTTTACCATTTCGCCAAGATATTACTCTTTCTTTTTTAGAATTTTATATAACGCAACATATTTGGATAATGCCGATTCAGAAAAAGCTTTAAATATTTTGTCCCAGGCAACTTTTGCAGATGGCATTGTTGCGGGTTTGCCAAAAGACGTTGTTGTGTCCCACAAATACGGAGAATATGTTGTTCACCAAGGAAATCAGGTTCAGCAGGTTGAATTGCATGACTGCGGAATTGTTTATCATACAAAAAGTCCGTATTTGCTTTGCATTATGACAAAAGGAAATAATTTAGACAACTTAAAAAGCGCAATAAAAAATATTTCCAGTACTGTCTATCAGGATTATTCGAACATAAAATAAAAAAACGCTTCATGCTTAAAGCGTTTTTTTATTTGTAAATTATTTCGGCAGTGTTCCTAAAAATGCGTTGACTTCATCTTTGGCCGGGGGGGTTAATTTCAAAAAGAGCATTGCTTCATCTCTGGCTTTTTGATATTCTCCTAATTCTTTATAAACTAAGGCTAAAGCAGAATGATACTGAGCAAAAGCCGGATCTATATTTATAAGCTTTGGATACACTATGGCTAAATTTTGGTAATCTTTTGAGGAGACATACGCATCAAGCAATTGGTTCAAAGCGGTTGACGACTCCGGGTCAAATCCTTTATCTTTGGCTGTTTGTATATCTGCATTTGCATCGCTTTTTTTATTTAAATATATTTCGCACAAAGCTTTTATCCAATAACAATCTCCAAGTTCCGGATTAATGGCAATACACTCTTCTGCTTTCTGCTTCATAGCGTTATAGTCGCCACTTGATATGTCTAAATTTGCTTGTTCCACAAAAATTTGTTGGCGTTTCGGCGCCAGTTGTAAAGCCTTTTTAAGATAAGAATTTGCTTGATTCATTAAGGATGCTTTTGTGTCGGGATTTTGCTCTTCGCCGGCAATTATGCCCTCAAAAGTGCCTAAATAAATCCATGCCCTAGTGTATGTGGGTTGTATTTTTACGACTTCTCCGAGCAACTGCGCGCATTTTGCGGCAATTGCAGGGTCGTCGTTGAGTTCCGGGTGCGCCTTGGCGTCGGCTAAAATAAACTCAGCATATTTTAATCTTTCATAAGAATCCAAAAAGCTATGGCTGGACATATTGCTGTCTAATACTTTAAAAGCCAAATCGTATTGGCCAGAGTCGGAAAGCAACATAGCATTGTTTATTTGGGCATTAATTTGAAATGGAACCAGATTGTATTGCCAAAGAAATATTATAAGCGCCAAAAACAGAATGGCTGTTATTATTCCTTTGCCTTTTATTTTCTTATATTTTTTTTCTTCATTGTTTCCGGTTTCGGCAACAGTGTCAGAGTAAATTAAATGCAAAGAGTAACCGATCAGGAAAAAGCACGTAAGATATGTTGAAAAGTCGTCGAAGCTGAAAAATATGGCAATTAAGTATGCCATAAAAGCTGCCTGCACCCCCTGATAAATCATATAGTTTTCGGGATATTGTTTTTTTCTTTTCTGCAGTTGCCAGAACAGAACAATAAATAGTGAAAGATATATTATCAGCGCGGGCAACCCTGCTTCGGTTGTTATTTCTATGTATGCATTATGAGCCCTGTCCCACCAGTCGGTTCCCAAATAAGGTATGGTCGGATCATAAAATTTATCAAATCCCACGGCAAAATTTTCCGGGCCCCAACCTAAAATAGGTTTTGCAATGGCAACTTTAAAGCCAACCTGCCATGCGGCTACACGATTTTGGTCTACAAAATGTGAAGGGGAAGTTCTGACTATTATCTCGCCCAATGCTTTATCCCGGGATAAAAATGAAGAAACTTGAGAGTTTGTGTTTATAAGAACGTAAGAAGAAATTGCTAGAATTAAAAAAATGCCGAATATGATTTTTAGGGTGAGCATTTTTTTATGGCTGGCGATAAAGAAGTAAATTGCCCCGATTGCCATGCCAAAATAAGCCGCGCGAGATTCAGTGATAATAATTGCAAATAGAAACAACAGCGAAGCAATTGAGTAAAATATTTTCCTCCAAGGTATTCCTTGAGCCATATTTTTTTTGAAAATAAGAGGTAGCGTCAAAAAAAATACAAGCAGCATGTATGTCGCCAGCATAATGGGGTTGCCCGATGTTGACGACGGCCTGTACGGCACGCTGTGAAAGATATTGCTGAATAGACCGTAAAATTGTATGCCAGCTATAATTGCGATTACGGCTCCTATAAAAATAGAAAAATCTATGACTTTTTGCCAGCTGGAATCTTTTAAAACCAAAAATAAAAATACGGCAAATGCGATATAAAATCCGTAATTTATAAATCCGCCGGATCTTACAGGGGAGCCCCAGAAACTAAAATTTGGGTCGACGGAAAAAACACTGGCAAGTAAAAAAATAACAAAAAGCGCCGCTAAAATCCAAATAATTTTGTTCTTTTTTATCTTTGGCAGGCTAATTTCGTTTCTTCTGTAAAACATCTGAAACACAAATAAAAAAAGCAGTATGGCAAATATGCTCCTGAATGCTATGGCTTTTCCCCAATCTGGCGGAAAAAACCAGGGTGGCAAAATTAAGACCGGCAGAAAAAGAATTAAAAATATTCCGGCCAGATATATCCAGTAAAACTTGTTTTTAGCAGCAGCATTATTGATTTTCATGTGAATTTGTGATAAAAATTAAATAACCTTTCCTTGGTTTATCAAGGCTTGTATTATCTGATAATACAAATTATGGCGCCGAAAATCAATAAAAAAATAGTTATAACCTCGGGATATTGGAATCCTTTGCATGTCGGCCACATAAATTTGTTGAGAGAGGCAAAGAAGCTGGGGGATTATTTGATTGTAATTGTCAATAACGACGAACAGGTAAAAATAAAAGGAAGCATGTTTTTTATGGAGGAAAAAGAGCGGGTTGAAATAATAAAATCTTTGAAATATGTGGACGAAGCTGTTTTGTCAATCGATAAAGATGCAACCGTTGCGGAAAGTTTGATTGCGGTTGCAAAAAAATATCCTGGAGCAGAATTTCTTTTTGCTAAGGGCGGAGACAGGGATTCCGGAAATATTCCGGAAAAAGAAAAAAAAGTTTGCAAGGATTTTAATATAAAAATAATTAGCGGAGTCGGAGGGGAAAAAGTGCAAGGCTCTTCTTGGCTTTTGAAAAAAGTAAATGAAAAATAGTTCAAAAAAAATAGGAATATTGGGACACGGCGAAATTGGTAAAGCAATCGCAAAATTTTACCCTTCGACTGGCTCAGGGCAGGCAAAAATTAAAGATTTAAAAAGAAATGATGGGCTGGCCGGCGCGGAAATTTTGCATATTTGTATTCCATGGTCAGACAAATTTATAGATATAGTGGGAAAAGAAATAAAAGAAACAAACCCTAAATTAACCATCATTCATTCAACTGTAGCGCCCGGAACCACAAAAAAAATTGGCGGAATGGTTGTACATAGCCCTGTCAGGGGAGTCCATCCGAAACTTTTTGAAGGCATAAAAACATTTGTAAAATATATCGGCGCTGATAACGAGAAAGCGGGCAAGCTGGCTGAAAAGCATTTAAAAAGTCTGGGAATAAAAACAAAAGTTTTTTATCCTTCGACAACCACAGAAATGGGAAAAATTTTAGATACAACTTATTACGGAGTTTGTATTGCATGGCACAAAGAAATGAAAAAAATTTGCGATAAACTTGGAGTTGATTTTGAAAAAGCGGTTACGGATTTTAACACCAGCTACAACGCAGGCTACAAAAAATTAGGAAGAGGCAATGTGGTCAGACCGGTGTTGTTTGTTGACGACAAGCCGATAGGCGGTCATTGCGTAATTCCGAATGCTGAAATTTTGAAGAATTATTTTACAAGCGAAGCCTTGGATTTGATTTTAAAATACCGCAAATGAAATGATAGGAACTTTTGCAAGAAATACATTAAATACTTTTATCGTCAGGGTTTTGACGGCTGTTTTAAGCATAATTGTAGAAATAGTTATTGCCAGAGTTTTGGGCCCCGGAAGACAGGGAATTTATGCGCTGGCGGTTTTATTGCCCATCACGCTTTTTACTTTAACCGGGTTCGGTATCAATATCTCGTCGCAATTTTATATCCCTAAAAAAAAATATTCTCCTGCTGAAGTTTTTGGGAATGATATAGCCATAATTTTTTTGCTTAGCATTTTTTCAGTTTTTATCGGTTCTATAATAATACTTTTTTGGGGCGTAAAAATTTTTCCGGGCGTTGGGGAAGGGTATTTGTTTCTGGCTCTTTCTCTTATACCTTTCAATTTCTTTTTTGATATTATTTCTTCTGTTCTTTTGGGAATGCAAAAAATCACAAAATATAATATAGTATCATTTTTGCAAAGTTTTATTTTTTTGTCTTTAACGGTTGTTTTACTTTTGGGTTTAAGGCTTGGAGTCAAGGCCAGCATACTGGCGCAGATATTTTCTTTTGTTTTCTCGGGCATAATTTTATTTTTTGTCACTTTGAAAGAAACAAAAACTTTAATTTTAAAATTAAACAAGAATTATTTTAAGGATTCGTTTGTTTACGGATTTAAAAATTATTTTGGAGCCGCGTTGAACTTTCTTCATTACCGAATAGATATGTTTTTGATAAATATTTTTATTAATCCGTTTGCGGTTGGCATTTATTTTGTTGCCGTTGAATTGGCGGAGGGCATTTGGCTGGTTTCTCAATCTACCGCAACCGTATTTTTCCCAGCAGTTTCAGCTGAAACAGACGAAAAAAAAATAAAAGAATTTGCGCCCCTGGTCTGCCGGAACGTTTTATTTATTACTTTCTTAATTGCTGTTATTCTTTTTATGGTTGCTCACTTTTTTATAGTTTTGTTGTACTCCACAAAATTTATCGGCGCAGTGAAATCGTTCAGAATTTTATTAATAGGAACTTTATTTATTGCGGGCTGGAGAATTTTAGCCAATGACATTTCCGCCCGCGGGAAGCCCATGATAAATACTTATTTTATAGGTTTTTCTTTGGTTTTGAATTTGATATTAAACATAATTTTTATCCCGAGATGGGGAATTAATGGCGCGGCTTATGCAACGGCAATTTCTTATTTTGTTCTTTTTTTCGGCACGGTTTTGATTTATGCCAAAATTTCCAAAAATAAAATTAAGGATATAATTTTTTTGCAGGCAGCGGATATTGTTTTTTATAAGAATTTTTTTGTTTTGACCAAAAAATCAAATAAATAAAATGAAAATTTGTTTTTTAACCGGAGCCAATTCTGTCCACAGCTATAAATGGATTAAATATTTTGCAGACAAAGGACACGAAATTTATTGGCTATCTTTGGTTGCTCCCGATCAAGGTAACATAGAAAACGTGAATTTTTATTTGCTGAAAGATTTCAGATTAAAGCCATTGAGCATATTGTTTAATGTAATAAGAGTTAGAAAATTGATAAAGAAAATAAATCCCGACATTTTGCACGCTCATTATGCTGGTGTAAACGGAGTTTTGGCGGCTTTGTCTGGCTTCCATCCGTTTGTGCTGACTGCTTGGGGCTCCGATATTTTGATTGCCCCAAGGTCAAAAATAGTAAGGCCTTTAATTAAATTTACTCTTAAAAAATCAGACTTGATCACCTGCGACGCAGAACACATGGAAACTGCGATGATAAAATTAGGAGCAGATTCTTCAAAAATAAATATAATTTATTTTGGGATAGATGTAGAAAAATTTAAACCGGGAGAAAAAGACGAAATTTTGAAGGAAAAATTAAATATTAGAAATTCTCCGGTGGTAATTAGTTTAAGAAGTTTGGAGCCGATTTACAACATTGAAACATTAATTATGGCGATGCCAGTAGTTTTAAAAGAAATTCCTGACGTAAAATTTCTTATTGCCGGAAAAGGGACTGAAGAAGAAAGGTTTAAAAAAATGGCCGAGGATTTAAATATATTTAAAAATATAAGATTTATAGGCTTTATACCCAATGATGAATTGCCTCGATATTTGAGATTGGCTGATGTTTATGTTTCAACATCTTTGTCTGATGCAGGGATTGCTTCAAGTACTGCCGAAGCTATGGCTTGCGGTTTACCCGTGGTAATCACTGAAGGCGGCAATAATGAGGAATGGGTAAAAAATAATTATGGCGGTTATTTGATTCCGGTTAAAAACTCAGAAATTTTAGCAGAAAAGATTGTTGATTTGATAAAAAATGAAAGTTCAAGAAGGGAATTCGGCCCGATTAACATAAAAACAATCAGGGAAAGAGATAATTATTTTGTTGAAATGGAAAAAATGGAAAAAATTTATGAAAAAGTTGCTGGTAAAAATTAAAAAAATTTCTAATAAATTTTTTGGCTCATCGGTTGATGAGTTTTATTGGAAGGCAAGGCACCTGATTGACAGAGAATGGCCGCACAAATATTTATCTGCAGATTCCATTAAGCATCCGCATAGAGAATTTATTATAGGAAAAATTTTATTTTATTATCCTTTTGACAGCGTTTTGGAAATTGGATGTGCTTCCGGTCCTAATATATATTTACTTTCGCAACAAATACCGGATACGGTTAAAATATACGGCGGTGATATAAGCAAAAAAGCAGTTGATTTTGGCCAAAGATGGTTCTTGAACAAGGGTATAAAAAATGTCTCGTTATCGGTTTTGAATGCGCAAAATTTGGAAAAATTTTCAGATAAGAGTATTGATATAATTTTTTCTGACGCAGCTTTGATTTATCTTTCTCCAGATAGGATTAACAAGTCAATAAAAGAAATGTTGCGTGTCGCAAAAAAAGCCATAATATTAAATGAGTGGACCGGAGAGTTTGAAAAATCTTTTTGTGCCGGCCATTGGGTTTATAATTATAAAAAATTGTTTAGTCAATTTATTCCGGAACAAAATATAAAAGTAACAAAGTTGCCGGAAAATTTATGGGGAGGCAACTGGAGCCGATTTGGTTGTGTTACGGAAATAAAAATATGAAAGTAAGCGTCATAATAACAACTTATAAGAGAAACCATTACTTACGAGAGGCAATAGATAGTGTCTTGGCGCAAAGTTTCGGAGACTTTGAACTTATTTTAGTAGATGATGATCCTTTCAGCGACGAAACGGAAAAAATTGTTATGTCTTATAAAGATTCCAGAATCACTTACGTCAAAAATGAAAAAAATCTTAAAGGATCTAAAAGTTTAAATGTGGGGTTAAAGATGGCGAAAGGAGAGTATATAGCAATTTTGGACGACGACGACTCCTGGATAAGCGGTAACAAGCTGGAAAAACAAGTTGATTTTTTGGAAAAAAATACAGATTATGTAATAGTTGGAACAAGTTCTGTTATTGTAGATAGCGACAGTGGAAAAGAAATTTCGAGAATTACTGATTGCAGAACAGACAGCGAGATGAAGAAGATTATTTTAGAATCAACGCCTTTTGCCCACTCATCAGTTTTATATAGAAAAGATGCCGCTCTTTCAGTCGGGGGATATGATGAAAATTTACCTAGGGCCAAGGACTTGGATTTTTGTTTAAAAATGGCAAAAATTGGTAAAATGGGGTTTATACCGGAATGTTTTATAAAATACAGGGATATTTCTTCCAAAGAAAGAAATATTATAAAAACACGCCGCGATGACTTATTTTTTCAGAAGAAGGTGATCTTACGCCATAGGAAAGATTATTTTCATTTTAGAAAAGTTTATTTTATAATAAACGTAAAATACGTTGCATTTTCTATTTTGAAATATATTCCTTTCCCTTACTATATATATAAAAAAATGAATAAAATATCAAAAAAAAGATTTTTTCCCAACTCTTAAAATACCTTCTGTGAGCAGAATTAGTCTTAATAATGAGTTGCATCGTCAATTTAAAAAAATTAAAAAGGAGGGAGTTCTTCTTGAAATAGGGGTTTCTTCTGATGAAAATTACAAAGATTTTATTCCACATAACAAATATTTAACTTTAGATTCAGAGAGACAAAATAATCCAGACATATGTTGTGATGTGGCAGATATTAAATGGCAATCTGATTATTTTGATACCGTTCTTGCCGCCGAAGTTTTAGAGCACGTGTGTTTCCCTGAAAAATCAGTGGACGAAATTTGGCGTGTTCTTAAGCATGGGGGCATATGCATCCTTTCAACAAGGTTTATCCAATATTATCATCCGGGGCCCAAAGATTATTATAGGTATACGCAGGATTCGCTGGCCTACCTTTTTAGAGATTTCAAAAAGGTGGAAATTTATCATCATGGCGATAGGCTTCAATCTTTATGGCACATCCTTAATTATGGAAAAATAAAAGTTATTTTAAATATTTTTAACCCGTTGTTTGCTAAAACACATTTTAAAAAAACGAAATTTCCTCTGGGTTTTGTAGTTTATGCTGAGAAATAAATATTTTATGTAAAAATTATGAAAGATAGAATAGATTTTAATTCTCAATTTTCGATGGATTTAGGGGCCTATCTGAAAGGAACAGACCTTTCGAGTTGGTTTAGATACTATTTTATTTTGAAAGAAGTAATTGCTATTGCTCCAAAAAATGTTTTAGAAATCGGAGCTGGCAACGAAGTCGTTAAAAATTGTCTTTTAGGCTCCGTAGAAAGCTATAGGGTGCTGGATATTAATTCTAAATTAAAGCCCGACATTTTGTCGGATTTGAGGGAATACAAACCTGAATTAAAAGAAAAATTTGATTGTTTAATTTGTTCTGAGGTCTTGGAACATATGCTGTTTGAAAATTTAGAAAATAATTTAGTGAACATTTATAAATATCTTAAAAAGGGAGGCAGGGCAGTAATAACTATCCCCCATAGAAGGGCGCGCGTTATGATCGTCACCCCGTTGTCTTATCAGAAACCGTTAATAATTGAATTACCTTTTTGGGCAAAAAGCAGTTTTAAATCATTTTACGATCAAGTCCTAAGGGGGCAGGTATACATAGATGCCCATCATTGTTGGGAGATTGGCGCCGGAAAAATAAAAAAAGAAAATGTCGAGGAGATTTTTAAAAAATCTGGATTTTTAATAAATAAATCCAAAAAGCTTTTGCACGTGGATTTGTGGGTTTTGGATAAAAAATAACATGAATAAGAAAATTATTTATTTATTTTTAGTATTACTAATTGTGGCCATATCTTTATCGCCCAGGTTTTCTTTTGGCATGTTATTTCCAAGGAGGAATATTGATATAAGGGCAGAAGATATTTTAATTTTGATAGGTTCAATCGTCGGGATTTTTTATATTTTAAAATCTGATAAAAAAAATTTTAGATTTCCACCATTATTTTGGCCGATTGTATGTTTGCTGGGATGGGGGATCTTCAGCGTGTCGATAAATTTATTTTTAGGAAACATTGTTTTTAGCACGGCATTTTTTTACTTTCTCAAAGAAATAGAATTTTTTGTTTTATATTTTCTTGTTTTCTATTGCGTCAGCAATATTGGTTCAAGTAAGAAATTAATAAAATATTGGTTGTTTTTTGGGATAGTCAATATTTTTTGGCTAATCTACGTTTTTATTTTCAATGTTAGGTGGTCTATTTTTTACGGACCGGAAGCTTTTATTGAACCCAAAGGCCCATTTCCAAGCGGTGGTTTTTTTCTGATGCTTTTTATTTTCTTTTTTAACCTTTTTATTTTTTATTATAACAATCTTAAGATTTCCAAGACAAAAAAGGCGTTTATCCTTGTGTTGTGTGTTTTGCCCGCGCTTGGCGTTATATCATCCGGTTCTCAGGCAAGCGTTTTGGGAATGTTTTTTTCCATAATTGTCTCATTATTTTTATTATTTAAAAATAAAATAAATTTTGCCCAATTTATTAAATTTATAGTTTTAGCCGTTATAATTTTTTGCATCTTGTTATCGGTTATATATGTTCTGCCTATAAGTAAAAGAATAATTTCATTTAAAAAAATAAGTCAAGACTATCTTTCAGGAGCTTACGATACAAGAGGTGTTATTTTAAAAAATAATTTAGCCGTATTGTCTGAGCACCCAATTGATTTAATTTTTGGAACAGGCATTTTTGGAGAAGCTCATAGTCAATACGTGAGAGTGATTTTAGAAAGAGGTTTTATTGGATTAATTTTATTTTTATGGCTGATGTGGTCAATAATAAAAATTTCTTACAACGGTTACAAGGAAAAAAATGATTTATTCAAAAAAGGCCTTTGCGCCGGTTTGTTTGTTGCCACAATTGCAATGCTGCTTGTTTCTGTTCCAAACGACGCATTTATGGTGGTAAAACCGGACGAGGTTTATTGGTTTTTTGTGGCAATGTCAACTGCGGTTTTATCGATGTCTGTAAGGTAATCTTCTATTATAATTAAAAAATAAAAAATTATGACGTCAAAATCAAAAAAATTAAAAATAGGAATTGTGGGGATAGGAATTGTCGGCGGAGCTATGTCAAAAGTAATTAAAGACGCTGTTTTGTACGACAAATATAAAAAAATAGGAAGCATTGAAAAAATAAATTCCTGTGATATTATTTTTGTATGCGTTCCTACTCCTTATAATAAAAAAATCGGCTGCGATATATCAGTTGTCCATGATGTTTTTTCTAAAATAACCGGAAGTAAAATTATAGTGATTAAGTCAACGGTTGAACCGGGCACCACAGAAAATATGCAGAAGAAATATTCCCAGCACAAAGTTTTATTTAATCCGGAGTTTTTGGTGGCTAAAACAGCAAAACAAGACGCTTGTTTTCCAGATAGGCAGATAATAGGATATACTAAAAAAAGCAAAGATGTGGCCAGTTTATTACTTACAATTTTACCATGCGCTCCGTTTCATAAAATTATTCCTGCCACGGAGGCTGAAATGGTAAAATATTTTGGCAACACATTTTTGGCGTCAAAAGTTGTTTTTGCAAACCAAATTTATGACTTGTGTAAAAAAATTGGCGTGGATTATGATTTGGTTAAAGACTGCGCAGTTGCGGACAAAAGAATCGGCTCATCTCATCTGGAAATATTCTACGATGGCGGCCGAGGATACGGAGGATTTTGTTTTCCAAAAGACGTGGGGGCATTTATAAAATTTGCGGAAAAGAAAAAAGTTGATGTAAGTTTTTTAACGACAGTCCAAAAAATAAATAAAACTTTAATAAAGAAAAAATCATAGTTTATGGAACAAAAGTTACCATTTGTTTCAATAATAATTCCGTGCAGAAATGAAAAAAATTTTATATCTAAATGCTTAGATTTTGTTTTAGAAAACGATTATCCAAAAGACAAAATAGAAATGTTTATTGTTGATGGAATGAGCACAGATGGAACCAGAGAAATAATAAATGATTACATTAAAAAATATCCTTTTATATGTTTGCTGGACAATCCAAAACGAATTACTCCGGTTGCTTTAAATATCGGCATCAAAGAAGCGAAAACAGGCATTATTATTAGAATGGACGCGCACGCCACATATAAAACTGATTACATTTTTAAGTGTGCCACTTATTTGGAAAAATATGGTGCCGATGACATAGGCGGAATATGGATTATAAAACCACAGGACAATACGGCAATTGGGAGAGGAATCGCAAAATCAATGTCTTCTTTTTTAGGAACCGGAGACGCATATTATAAAATAGGTTCTGAAAAATTGAAAATAGTTGATACCGTTCCGTTTGGATGTTATAGAAAAGAAGTGTTTGATAAAATTGGTTTTTTTAATGAAAATTTGAAAAGAAGCCAGGACATGGAATTTAATATACGATTGAAAAAAGCCGGCGGAAAAATTTATTTATTTCCCGAAATAGTTGGATATTATTATGCAAGGTCAAAAATAAAAGAATTTTTAATCCATAATTTTGAAGATGGAATCTGGGCGGTTTATCCGTTGAAGTTTGTAAAAATACCGTTTCGACCAAGGCATTATGTGCCATTGGCGTTTGTTTCCGGACTGACTGTTTTATTTCTGGCAGGATTATTTTTTAAACCTTTTCTTCATATGTTTTTTGGTTTTTTACTGTTTTATTTGCTGGTTGTATTTTATTCTGCGATAAAAGTTTCATTGAAAGAAAAAGATAAAACATATTTGTTTTCTTTGCCGATTGCTTTGATTGTAAGGCACTTTACCTACGGGTTTGGTTCTGTTTTTGGTATAATAAAATTATTGATATGATAAAAAGATTGTTTGATGTAACATTGTCTGTAATAGGGCTGGCGATAACTTCGCCGATATTTTTAGCGGTGGCCATTGCGATAAAAAATGATTCTGCCGGAAATGTTTTTTATAAAGCGCAAAGAACCGGCAAAAATGGAAAAGTTTTTACAATGTATAAATTCAGGACAATGGTTCAAAATGCCGATAAAATTGGGGGGCCCTCTACGTCGGCTGACGACCCAAGGTTGACAAAGATAGGAAATTTTCTTAGAAAATATAAACTGGATGAATTGCCGCAACTTATAAATATTTTTAAAGGCCAAATGAGCTTTGTCGGGCCAAGACCCGAGGTGCCCTCAGAAATTGATACTTATGACCCAAAGACAAAAAAAATCATTTTAAGCGTGAAGCCAGGCCTTACGGATTTGGCATCAATAGCGGATTTGCACGAGGAAGAAGTTTTGCGAGGCAGCGCTGACCCGCATAAAACATACAGGGAAAAAATACAGCCGCAAAAAATAAAATTGCAGCTAGAGTATATAAAAAATAATTCATTCTGGCTTGATATTAAAATTTTAATAAGAACATTTTTAAACGTTATTAACCACAGATAATGGACTATCAAAAAATTTCAAAAAATATAAGGAAAAAGATTCTGAAAATGAAATACGAATCGCAAGAAGGCCACATTGGGTCTGCTTTGTCCTGTGTTGATATTTTAATTGTGCTTTATTTTGAAATATTGAATATAAATCCCAAAGATTTTTTGAACAAGGAAAGGGACAAATTTATTTTGAGCAAGGGGCACGCAGCCGCGGCTCTTTATGCTGTTCTTTCTGAAAAAGGATTTTTTTCTAAAGAACTGCTTGATAATTATTGCAAAGATGGTTCAAAACTAGCCGGGCATCCTATAAGAGGTTCGGTTCCTGGCATAGAGGCGACCACCGGATCTTTGGGTCACGGTTTTCCAATGGCAACGGGAATTGCTTTAGCCGACAAGAATGACGCCAAAAAACGCAGAACTTTTGTAATGATTTCTGATGGCGAATGCGACGAAGGGACAACTTGGGAAGCAGCTCTTTTTGCCGCTCACCATAAGCTAGATAATCTTACAGTCATAATTGATTACAATAAATTTCAGGCTTTCGGTAGGGTGAAAGATGTTCTAAACTTGGAACCTTTAGCAAAAAAATGGGAAAGTTTTGGGTGGCAAGTCAAAGAAATTAACGGCCATAATTTTAAAGAAATAGAAAAAGCTTTATCAAGTGTTCCGTTTAGAAAAGGGAAGCCGAGCATTGTTATATGCAACACCATAAAAGGAAAAGGGATTTCTTTTTTGGAAGATAAATTAGAATCTCATTACAGGCATCTGACAAAAGAAGATTTTCAAAAAGCAATTAAAGAACTAAAATAAAAATGAGACGAGCTTTTATAAAAACTTTGACGGAATTGGCGGCAAAAGATGATAAAATATATCTTCTGACAGGAGACCTTGGTTTTTCTGTTTTCGAAGATTTTTCTAAAAAATTTCCCAAACGTTTTATCAATTGCGGAGTGGCAGAGCAGAACATGATGGGCGTAGCCGCGGGCCTGGCTTTATCCGGAAAAAAGCCGTATGTTTATTCTATAGTTCCTTTTGTAACTTTAAGATGTTTAGAGCAAATCAGAAATGACGTATGTTATCAGAATTTAGATGTCAAAATAATTGGCGTGGGAGGAGGTTTTTCTTACGGATCTTTAGGGTCTACTCATTCAGTAATGGAAGATTTAGCTATCCTAAGAACGTTACCCAATATGACTGTTATCGCCCCTGCAGATCTTTTAGAAACCGAGGTGTTGATTTTAGAATCTTACAAAACCAAAACGCCAGCATATATAAGATTGATGAATATCGGCCAGAACAAGATACACGACACAAAACCAAAACTGCAAATTGGGAAACCAGAGGTATTGAAGGAGGGTAAAGATGCGTTAATAATATCTTGCGGCATACAGACAAGTTTTTGTTTAAAAGCCTTGGTAGATTTAAAAAATAAAAATTTAGATTTAAAACTTGTCAGTATTCACACCTTAAAACCAATTGATGAAGATGTTTTGATGAAAGAAGTTGCGAGATTTAAAAATATTTTTACTTTTGAAGAAAGCAGTGCGATAGGCGGCCTTGGTTCTGCGATTGCAGAAATATTATTGAAACATGGGTGGCGAGGAAATTTTATAAAAAGTGCCATTCCCGATAGTTTTTCACCTGAAATAGGAAGCGTTGATTATCTGCGCAAGAAAAATTCTATCGACCAGGAAGAAATAAAAAAAACAATCTTAAATAAATTAAAATAAAATATGCAAAAAAAAGTTCCATTTGTAAATTACCCGTTGCAATATCATAATTTAGAAAACGAAATTGATGGCGCGATTAAAAAAGTTTTAGACAATGGAGATTTGATATTGCGCCAGGATGTTGAGGATTTTGAAAAAAATTTCTCAAAATTTTTGGGTGTAAAATATGCGGTTGGCCTGAACAGCGGGACAGATGCTTTATTTTTTTCTTTGAAGATTGCAGGCATCGGTCAGGGAGATGAAGTTATTACGGTCTCGCACACTTTTGTTGCCTCTATTTCCACTATAGTCCAGGCGGGTTCAACGCCGGTTTTAGTTGATGTCGGCGAAGATTATTTATTGGACGCAGAAAAAATTGAAAAAGCAATAACAAAAAATACCAAAGCAATAATTCCGGTTCATTTGAATGGCAGAATGTGCGACATGGATAAAATTATAGAAATCGCAAAAAAATATAATTTAATTATAATTGAAGATTTTGCTCAATCTTTGGGTGCAAATTATAACGGAAAAAAAGCCGGTTCAATTGGATTGACCGGTTGTTTTAGTTTTTATCCGGCAAAAATTCTCGGATGCTTCGGCGACGGCGGAGCTCTTGTCACAAACGATGCAGAAGTTTTTGAAAAAGCAAAATTGTTGAGAGATCACGGGCAAAAAACAAAAACAGAAATTGTTTGTTTCGGCTGGAATTCAAGATTGGATAATCTTCAGGCGGCTGTTTTGAATGTAAGATTAAATTATTTGAAAAATTGGATTGAGAGAAGAAGGCAGATAGCCGAAATTTACAACAAAGGATTGAGTAAAATAGAAAAAATAAAATTGCCGCCGCCGCCGGATTCCGACACAAAACATTTTGATGTTTTTCAGAACTATGTGATAAGAGCTGAAAAAAGAAACGAGCTGTTTGAGTTTTTAAGAGAAAAAGGAGTGGAAACTTTGATAAAAGATCCTATTCCAAATCACTGGCACAAAGGCTTAAATCTTTTTCATTTCAAGCTCCCTCTGACAGAGCAACTGGCTAATGAGGTCATATCTTTGCCCATGTATCCGGAGCTCACAGATGAACAGGTAAATTACGTTATAGATTGCGTCCAAGAATTTTACAACACTCAAAAAATATGAACTTGCTGATTTATTCAAGAAAAATCATCAATCGTTTCCCATGGATAAGGATGATTTTTTTATTGCTTGCAGACATTATTTTAATTGTTTTTTCTGTATGGTTTGCTTTCTTTTTAAGATTTGAAGGCACAATTCCCTCAGAATATTTTACTATGATAAGAGATGTTGCGATTTTGGCTTTGTTTTTTTGCATTCCGATATTTTATTTTACTGGATTATATTCTTTTTCCTGGTCTTATGCGGGAATTAAAGAATTAATTTTTGTTGCTAAAGCTTCGGTAATTGCATTTATATTTTTGTCAGCCACTTTGTATTTTTCGCAAAAATTTCACCAGTTTCAGGGATTTCCAAGGTCAATTTTAGTCACCGGTTTTTTTCTGACGATTATTTTTTGCAGTATGACGAGATTTTCAAAAAGAATATCTAAAGAAATTTTTAGAAATAATTTTGGCAAAGAAAAAACATTGATTGTCGGAGCCGGAGATGCCGGCGAACAGATTTTAAGAAGCATAATAAATTTTCGCTCCGGCGATTATTTTCCGGTAGGATTTGTTGACGACAACCCCGTTAAAAAAGGAGTTATAATTCATGGCTTGAAAGTTTTGGGAAAAATATCGGATATTCCGGAAATTATAGAAAAATATCAGATAAGCCAGATGATTATTGCTCTTCCGTCGGCCGGAAACAAAATAATTAGAAAAGCAGTTGAAATGGCAAGAACTGCCGAATTAAAAAAAATAAAAATTACTCCGGCGCTGAGCGAAATTATCAAAGGAGAAATTAATTTAAAAAATCTTAAAGACGTGGACGCAGGAGATCTGTTGAGCAGAGACGAACTTATTTTAGACACAAAACAAATTGATAATTTTATAAGAAATAAAAAAGTTTTAGTTACCGGCGCGGCCGGTTCCATAGGTTCTGAACTTTCAAGGCAGACAGCCCAATTCCATCCGTCGCTAATTTTATTATTGGACCAGGACGAAACAGGGATTTTTAACATATCTGGGGAATTGGAAAATAATTTTCCTGATTTGAAATTCAAGTCAATAGTCGCGGATGTTTCAGATAAAAATAAAATAAATGAAATTATAAAAACTTTTCATCCGGAAATTGTTTTTCATGCCGCGGCCTATAAACACGTTCCGTTAATGGAAGAAAATCCGGACGAAGCTGTAAAAAATAATATCTTCGGCACAGAAAATCTGGCGGCAGCCAGTGCGGAAAATAATGTTGAAAAATTTGTTTTCATTTCTACAGACAAGGCGGTAAATCCGATATCTGTGATGGGATTGACAAAAAGAATCGGAGAAATGATTTGCCAGGCGCAAAATAAAAAAGGCAAGACGAAATTTATTTCAGTAAGATTCGGAAACGTATTAGACAGCAGGGGAAGCGTTATTCCGGCATTCAGAGATCAGATTAAAAAAGGAGGGCCGGTTGAGGTGACGCATCCGGACATGAAAAGGTATTTTATGCTTATCTCAGAAGCATGTATTTTGGTGATGCAAGCAGGAGCTGCCGGCCAGGGCGGGGAAGTATTTGTTTTGGACATGGGAAAACCCATAAAAATATTGGATTTGGCCAGACAAATGATAAAATTTTCAGGACTTGTGCCCGACGAAGACATGGCCATAGTTTTTACGGGAACCAGGCCCGGAGAAAAATTATTTGAAGAAATTTTAACAGCGGAAGAAGGAACCAGCGCCACAAAATATCAAAGGATATTTACGGCAAAATTAAAAAACATTGACGAGAAAAAATTTTCAGACAGCATTAATAGCCTGAAAAATAATTTCGATAACAACAAAGAAGAGCTGATTTCTGTTTTGACCGGCATAATTAAAAATTAGCAGGCGGAAAAAATTTTTGTGGCGAGCTTGTTAAAATTGTTTTCTGTGCTAAAATAAAAGAAACATTTTTATGATTTCCAGAAAAAAAGAAGGGATTATTTTTGTTGTGGCGATTTTTTTGTTTTTAGCTGTAGGAAGTGTTCGCGCCGCCAATACAGGAGACTTGGTAAATTTTAATGTAGATAAAGATTTTGATGCGTCAGCTCGCGTCCAGGTATCAGCTACTTTAATAAAAACTACAGACAACCTTTATTTTTATGTTGAAACAGCTTGGTGGGATTCACAGCCGCAGGCAAAACAGCTGGAAATTCTGTCTGATTTGGATAATTTGTCAAATGAATTTGACACCCATATTTATCCGACATTAACTTCTGTTTTTGGGCAAGAATGGAAGCCCGGAGTTGATGGAGACAATAAAATTACAATTTTATTTGAAGCAATGAACTCAGCCGAGGGAGGATATTTTAATGAGGCAGATGAATATATAAAACTCCAAGTGCCAACTTCAAATGAAAGGGAAATGCTTTACTTGTCTTTGGATAACATTGATGACAAGCGCTTGAAAATTTTTTTGGCGCACGAATTCACGCACCTGATAACTTTTAACCAAAAAAATAAAATTTTTGGAGTTGAAGAGGATACTTGGTTAAACGAGGCAAGAGCTGATTATTCTTCAACAATTTTAGGATACGACGATAAATATGAGGGCTCAAATTTGCAGCAAAGGGTAAATGATTTTATAGAAAATCCGTCGGATTCTATAACCGAGTGGCTGAGCACAAAATAT
Organism: Candidatus Staskawiczbacteria bacterium; assembly: GCA_963778905.1. Lineage (GTDB taxonomy): Bacteria > Patescibacteriota > Minisyncoccia > Minisyncoccales > Staskawiczbacteraceae > XYD1-FULL-39-28. The sequence goes on from CAVZWH010000001.1 coordinate 20,240, forward strand.
GATTATGCCAGCGTAAGTTTATTTACGCATTATTTGGTAGATCACTACAGCATAGGTGTTTTGATAGATTCGTTAAAATCAAAATATGTCGGCATAGACAGCATAAATTATGCTTTGCAAAAATCAGGATCCAAAGATAATTTTGCCCAAATTTTTACAAATTGGACAATCGCTTCTGTTTTGAACGATTGTTCCGTTAACAAAGAATATTGCTACTTAAACCAAAATCTAACGAACTTCAGGTTGGAGCCGTCGCTTAATTTTTTACCTTTAACCGGGAATGTTTCTTTGTCCGTTTCAAATATTACAAAAAGCTGGACTGGAAATTGGTTAAAATTTATTGGCGGCAACGGAGATTTGAAATTAGATTTTTTAAGCTTAAAAGGATTAACTTTTCAGGTGCCGTATATTGTTGAGGATTCGGCCGGTAGCTATGCGGTCAAATTTTTAACATTAGACCAAAACGAAAAAGGAGAAATTGATATAAGCAAATTCGGCACAGATTATAAATCTTTGATTATTATTCCTTCCTTGCAATCCGACGTCTACAAATCAGATGATTCGGAGCCGACATATCCGTATAGCTACACGGTGGCAATTACAGGTTCTGCTCCGGTCGGCGACCAAAATTTAATACAGAATCTCTTGGACGAGATAGCAACTTTGAAACAAGAAATAGCCCAGCTACAAAATTCTGGCAGCCAAAATGCCTGTTCTCAGATAAGTGGCAATCTTTCTTTTGGGATGACGGGAAGCGAAGTAAGCTGTTTGCAGACATTTTTGAAAAATCAGGGAACAGATATTTATCTTCAAGGATATGTTACCGGAAATTTTGGTAATTTGACCAAAGCCGCAGTAATAAAATTTCAAGCAAAATACGGAATTATCCAGACAGGATATGTCGGTCCTCTTACAAGAGCAAAAATAAATACTATTTTGAATGGAGGATAAAATTTTTCAAAAATTGCCCGGAGTTCAAAAAAACGTTTTGTTAAAAAACTTCACCACTTACAAAATTGGCGGGCCCGCCAAATATTTTTTTGTTGCAAAAAATAAAGAAAGTTTGATAAAAGCATTAAAAATATCCAAAGAATTAAAACTGCCTATTTTTATTTTGGGTTCAGGCAGCAATCTTTTAATTTCTGATAAAGGATTTAACGGGTTGGTAATAAAAATAGATATTTCAGAAATAAAATTTCAAAAAAATAAAGCTTTTGTCGGGGCCGGCACTAATTTAACAAAATTAGCTTATTTGTCAGCTGATAACGGGCTTTCCGGATTAGAGTGGTCGGCCGGTATTCCGGGAACAATTGGCGGAGCAATATACGGCGCAGCTCAGGCCTTTGGCACAAAAATTTCTGATTCAGTAAGGAGTGTTGTGGCGATAGATCTTAAAACTCTAAAATTAAGAAATCTGACAAAAAAACAATGCCAGTTTTCCTTGAAAAATAGCATTTTCAAAAAAAATAAAAACTTGGTGATAGTTTCAGCTATTTTAGAGTTTCAAAAAAAAGATACAGGTGAAATAAAAAAAACAATTAAAGAATTTTTAGATTATAGAAAAACAAGACATCCTATAAATTTTGCTTGTGCTGGTTCAACCTTTGTAAACCCCGAAATAAAAATCAAAAACAAAAAATTGTTGCAAAAATTTCCAGAATTAAAAGAATATAACAAAAAAGGAACCATACCCGCGGGATATTTAATTGCAAAATGCGGTCTGGCGGGAAAGAAAATCGGAAATGCCCAAATTTCTGAAAAACACGCAAATTTTATAATTAATCTTGGCGGAGCTAGAGCTGAAGACGTTTTAGCCCTGATGAATTTAGCAAAGGAAAAAGTTAAAAAAACTTTTGGCATAAATTTAGAAGCTGAAGTGCAATTAGTCGGATTTTAGTTTATAATAAAAAAATGAAAGTTACAATCAAAACAAAAAATATAGATTTGTCTGAAGAGCTAAATGGTTTTATTGAAAAAAAATTTTACGGATTGAAAAAATTTATAGATATTTTGAAACGCGAAGACGAAATTGGCAAAACATTGACTGAGGTTTTTGTTGAAGTTGAAAAAGAAACAACGCACCACAGGAAAGGAGATATATTTTTAGTAAAATCTAGAATTTATTTGCCTGGAAGAGAAATTATTTCGCAAATAAGAACAGACGACTTGCAGAAAGCTATTATAAAAGCAAAAGACGAGTTAAAATTAGAAATTAAAAAATATAAAGAAAAAATGATTGTCTTGCACGATAAAAGAGCAAGAAAATCAAAAGAAAAATACAAATATGGTTCCAACTAAAATGTTTTTTACTAAGGGCGTGGGCGTTGCAAAACAACAGCTCATGTCTTTGGAGATGGCCTTCAGGGATGCCGGCATTGAAAAGTTTAATTTAGTCACTGTTTCCAGTATTTTTCCTCCCGGATGCCAAAAAATTACAAAAGAAAAAGGTTTGGAGATGTTGAAGCCAGGAGAAATTGTTTTTTGCGTTATGGCAAGAAACAGCACCAACGAGCCGAATAGATTGATTGCTGCTTCCATAGGATGCGCGGTGCCGGCTGACAAAGATTTGCAATACGGATATTTGTCCGAGCATCATCCTTTTGGCGAAACAGATGAAAAAGCCGGCGATTATGCCGAAGATTTGGCGGCAACAATGCTGGCTACAACTTTAGGCGTTGAGTTTGATCCTAATTCAGCTTGGGATGAAAAAGAAAAAGTTTTCAAAATGTCAGATAAAATAGTTAACACAACAAACATTACTCAGTCAGCGCAGGCAAACAAAGACGGGCTTTGGACAACGGTGGTTGCCTCTGCCATTTTCGTTCCGTAGTTTTAATCTTAATATATCAAAACCGCATTGAATAAATGCGGTTTTTCGTATAATATAACAGAATATGTCAATCCTAAGCAAAATTTTTGGGGATGCCAATGAAAAATTTGTAAAAAATCTTCAGCCGATTTGCGACAAAATAAATTTTTTTGAACCTGATTTTGAAAAACTTTCTGCTGAACAATTAAAAGAAAAAACAAAAGAATTAAGACAGCAATTGCAAAACGGAAAAACTTTGGACGATTTGTTGCCCGAGGCTTTTGCGTTGGTGAGAGAGGCCGCAAAAAGAACTTTGAATCAGCGGCATTTTGACGCGCAAATGATTGGCGGAATTGTTTTGCACCAAGGCAAAATTGCTGAAATGAAAACCGGTGAAGGAAAAACTTTGGCGGCAACTTTGCCGGCATATTTGAATGCTTTGGAAGGAAAAGGCGTTCACATTGTAACTGTAAATGATTATTTGGCAAAAAGAGATATGGTTTGGATGGGACAGATTTATGACGCCTTGGGTTTGTCTGCAGGATGCATTGTGAATGAGTCGGGATATGTTTATGACGCCAATTATAAAAATAATGAAAAAGACGAGCAAAGGGACATTGTTGGCGGCTTTAAGGTAATTGAGAATTACTTAAAACCAGTTTCCAGAAAAGAGGCGTACGCAGCCGACATTACTTATGGAACAAACAATGAATTTGGTTTTGATTATTTGCGCGACAATATGGTTTATGAAAAAAATCAGGAAGTTCAGCGCGGACATAATTTTGTGATTGTTGACGAGGTGGACTCAATTTTAATTGACGAAGCGCGGGTTCCCTTGATAATTTCCGGACAAGCTGAAGAAGCAACAGAAAAATATTATAACTTTGCAAAAGTTGTGTCTTCGCTGGAAAAAGATTCTGATTACGAACTTGATGAAAAAGCAAAATCAGTTGCTTTTACAGAGCAGGGTCAAAATAAAGTTGTAAAAAAATTGGGCTCTGATCCGTGGTTAGACAACGACATTACCACAACTTTTCAATTGGAGTCTGCGCTAAAAGCCAAAGCATTATTTTTGAAAGATAGAGATTATGTTGTGAAAAATGGCGAAATAATGATCATTGATGAATTTACCGGCAGAATGTTGCCAGGCAGAAGATGGTCAGCTGGTTTGCATCAGGCAGTTGAAGCAAAAGAGGGAGTAAAAGTTCAGCCAGAATCAATTACAATGGCAACAATTACTTTCCAGAATTATTTTAGAATGTATAAAAAATTAGCCGGCATGACTGGAACCGCGTTAACTTCTGCCGAAGAATTTGATAAAGTTTACAAATTAGAAGTTGTGGCAATTCCTCCGAACAAACCAATGACAAGGCAAGATTTTTCTGACAAAGTTTTCAAAACAGAAGCCGGCAAATTCAAAGCAGTGATTGCGGAGATTGAAGCGTTAAACAAAAAAGGACAGCCGATTTTGGTTGGCACAAGATCTGTTGAAAGAAACGAATATTTGGGGAAACTTTTGGAAACAAAAGGAATTCCGCACAATATTTTGAATGCAAAAAATCACGAAAGGGAAGGAGAAATTATTGCTCAGGCAGGAAAACGGGGAGCCGTAACAATTGCCACAAACATGGCAGGCCGCGGAGTTGATATTATTTTGGGCGGAAATCCGCCGGCATTAGAACTTACAGAAGAAGTAAAAAAAATTGGCGGGCTTCATGTCATGGGAACTGAAAGGCATGACGCCAGAAGAATTGATAACCAGCTTAGAGGAAGGTCGGGCAGGCAGGGAGATCCGGGAACTACACAATTTTTTGTTTCGTTGGAAGATGATTTAATGAGAATTTTTGGCGGAGACAGAATAAAATCAATAATGACTGCCTTAAAAGTTCCTGAAGACGAGCCCATACAGGCTGGAATGATTTCGGGAGCCATTGAATCAGCCCAGGAAAAAATTGAAGGATTTAATTTTGATGCCCGTCATCATTTATTGGAGTACGATGATGTTTTGAACAAACACAGAGAAATAATTTACAAAAAAAGAAAAGAATTTTTAGAAAGCTCGGATTTGAAGGAAAGAGTTTTGGAAATGATAAAAAAATCAGGATTTTCAGAAGATGATTACAATAAAAAAGAAAAAGAATTGGGCGAGGGAAATATGCGGCAAATGGAAAAAATTATTTGCTTAAAAGTTTTGGACATGCTTTGGCAGGAACATTTGTCTTATATGGATCACGTCAGAGATTCTGTAAGATTGCGAGCTTATGCTGGCAGAGATCCATTAGTTGAATATAAAAATGAAGGCCACAAAGCATTTGGGCAATTGCTGGCAACCATTGATGCAAACATCGCAGAAAATATTTTGAAAGCCGGCTTGCCAACTCAGCAAAACGACCCAAAGGGTACCCCGCCACAATCGCAAGCCGTTGAATCTGGCAAAAAACAAATCGGCAGAAACGAGCCGTGCTGGTGCGGTTCGGGTAAAAAATTCAAAAAATGCCATGGGAAAAATTAAAGTAATAATAATTTTTGTTTTGATAATTGCGGCGTTTGGAGCTGGTGTTTATTTTAGAGACGATGCTATAAATTTTTATAATAATTTTGGTAAAAAAGTTCAGGATTTTCAAAAAACAGAAGTCGGACAGACAATTTCACAAGTCAGCAAACAAATTTTTACTCCGCCGCCATTAAATATCGGCGGCAGCAATAATCAGGTTGTTTTGCTGCAAAGCAAAATTATTGCAGAAACAAATTTGCAAAGACAACAAAACGGAAATTTGACGGCATTAAAAGAAAATGAAAAACTTGACGAGGCAGCTGCAGCTAAAGCAAACGATATGTTTTTAAATCAGTATTTTGAACACACGTCTCCATCGGGAGTTGACCCGGGACAATTAGTGCAAAACCATGGATATGATTATATAGTGGCGGGCGAAAATTTAATTTTGGGAAATTTTTCTTCAGAAAAAGAAGTTGTGCAAGATTGGATGAACAGCCCGGGACACAGAGCAAATATTTTGAATGTCAGATATACAGAGATTGGAGTGGCAATTGTCAAGGGAACTTATCAGGGATCTACTGCTTGGATTGGCGTTCAAGAATTTGGACTGCCATTATCTGCGTGCGCTTCGCCCAATTCAAACTTGAAAAATCAAATAGATTCAAACCAAACGCAGTTAAATGATTTGTCTTCGCAAATTGATGACAAAAAAACAGAAATTGATAACACAGATCAAAACTCGGCAGATTATAGCCAGATGGTTGACGATTATAATAAGTTGGTTGCGCAATATAATTCGCTGGCAGAACAATCAAAAGAAGATGTTGCAAAATACAACGGCCAGGTAAATATTTTTAACAAATGCGTCGCCGGAAAATAACATGGAAATTGCTATTGTGTCGGATACGCATAATAATTGGGCCAATTTTAAGAAAGCGATTGAGTGGATAAAAAAAGAAAAAATTAAGCTGATTTTGCATTGCGGAGATATTTCAAGCCAGGAAATAATTGGTCAGGCCAAAAAAAGTTTTGCCGGAAAAATTAAATTTGTAAAAGGAAATGCTGATTGGAATTTGGATTTACCAGAAAAAATGGAATTGAAATTTAACAGTAAAAAAATTGCTTTTTGTCATTTTCCAAATGAAGCAAAAAAATTTGCGCAGTCTGGAAAATTTGATTTGGTTTTTTACGGCCACACGCACAGGCCCTGGGATGAAAAAATTGGGAATTGTCACATGATAAATCCGGGCGAACTCGCAGGACAGTTTTACAAACCCACATTCGCGGTTTATGATACGGCTTCGGAAAATTTGGAGTTGAAGATTTTAGAAAAACTATAGAAATTAAAAAAAATCGACGGGAAGCAGTTTTTTGATGAAATGATTGACTATTTTAGGGAGAAGAGTTATACTAAAAAATACTTTTTATGGCGCAGAAATATTATATTTTTATTGGCGTGCTGGTCCTGGCTGTATTGGCTGGGATTTTTGCATATCCAAATTATTTTAACAAATCAGTTGATTTGTTAAACCAAAAATTATCGTGGACTCTTCCGCATTTTCCTGAAAAGCCATATGTTTTGGGACTTGATTTACAGGGAGGCGTAACTTTAACTTACCAGGCAGATTTGAGCACGATTACAGATAAATCTACGGCCATGGACGGCCTTAGAGATGTGATTGAAAGAAGAGTAAACATGTTTGGAGTTTCAGAGCCGACCGTGGAAGTTCAGGGAACAGACAGATTGCTGGTTGAACTGCCCGGAGTTACAAATGTCCAGCAGGCAATCCAAATGATTGGACAAACGCCGTATTTGGAATTTGACGAGGAAAGAACTGCTGCAGAAACCCAGCAGATTTTAGATGTTATAAAGCAAGTTCAGGCGGCGCAAACAGCAAAGCAGGATATTACAAAAATTGCAAACTGGCAGTTAGCTTTGGAAAATCCATATTTTAAGCCAACAGAATTAACCGGAAAATATTTAACAAAAGCAACGGTTAGTTTTGACCAGACAACTTACAAGCCGCAGATTGAATTACAGTTTAATGACCAGGGAGCGCAAATTTTTGCCGACATTACAGCCAGAAATATCAACAAACCATTGGCAATTTATTTAGACGGAGCTTCTATCATTGATACAAACGGCGACGGAAAAATTGATAACCAGGATTTGTATGCTCCGATTATTCAAGATAAAATTACTGGCGGAAAAGCAGTTATTACCGGAGATATGTCAGACGCAACGGCAAATTCTATTGCTTCAAGATTAAACTCCGGAGCTTTGCCGGTAAAAATTGGAGCCCCAATTTCTCAGGAAACAGTTGGCCCTACATTGGGTTCGGTTTCTTTGCAACAATCGCTTTGGGCTGGAATTTACGGACTTTTGGCGGTAATTATTTTTATGATTGTTTTTTACAGGTTTCCGGGACTGCTTGCATCTTTAGCTCTCGCAATTTATGTTGCCATAACTTTGGCTATTTTTAAGTTAATTCCAGTTACGTTAACTTTGGCCGGCATCGGAGGATTTATTCTTTCCATTGGTATGGCGGTTGACGCAAACATTTTAATTTTTGCCAGGATGAAAGAGGAAATAAAATTAGGCAAAGGGTTAGATCAGGCGATTGAAGAGGGATTTAAGCGAGCCTGGCCGTCAATTCGCGACAGCAATTTTAATTCTTTGATTGTCTGCGCAATTTTATTTTTTGTGGCAACTTCATTTATCAAAGGATTTGCCTTTACATTGGCGCTGGGTATTATCGTTTCTTTGTTCTCGGCAATATTTATAACAAGAATATTCTTGATGGTTTTTGTCGGCAAATGGGCCGAAAAAGCTAAGTGGATTCTTTAATTCTATGCAATTTAATTTTACAAAGTATTCAGCAGTTTATTATATTATTTCCGGACTTTTGATTGTTGCCACGATTGTTTCGTTGTCTATGTTTGGATTGAAATTTGGGATTGAATTTGTAGGCGGAAGCAGCATGGATGTCCAGTTTCAAAATGCAAGGCCTTCAAACGAGGCAATCCAAAATGCTCTAAAAAGTTTTAACTTGGGAGACATTACTGTCCAGCCAACTGGCACCGATGAAGCTATTTTGGAATTTAAGGGAGTTGATGAAGCAACCCATCAGCAGATATTGACTGCATTAAATAAATTAACTCCAACCGCAGAAAAAAGTTTTCAATATATTGGGCCGTCAATCGGGCAGGAGTTGAGAAATTCAACAGAAATTGCAATTGTTTTGGCTTTGCTTGCGATTACTTTGTACATTGCTTTTGCTTTTAGAAAAGTTTCAAAGCCAGTGAGTTCGTGGAAATATGGAATCACTTCTTTGGTCGCTTTATTTCACGACGTTTTAATTCCGATTGGAATATTTTCAATTTTAGGAAAACTTTACAATGTTGAAATTACAATTCCGATTATTGCGGCCTTGCTGACAATTTTGGGTTTTTCGGTTCACGATACAATTGTTATTTTTGACAGAATTAGAGAAAATATTTTAAGAAGGGGAATGGGTCAGTTTGAAGACACGGTAAACTGGAGCTTAAACCAAACATTGGGAAGGTCAATTTCCACGGTTGTGACGGTGGAATTTGTTTTAATTTCACTTTACTTTTTGGGCGGCGAAACTCTAAAATATTTTGCTTTGGCCTTAATTATCGGCATTACTTCTGGAGCATATTCTTCCATATTTATTGCCAGCCCATTATTGGTCAGTTGGTATAAGTGGTCAGCTCACAGAGAGTTCAAAAAATCGGCAAAAAGATGATTTTTTTGTCTATTGACATAGTCAAATTAATATGATACACTATATCAATAGCGAATAATAAGATGAAAAAAACCAACTATTCACAAACATACCAAAAGTTTACCAAAGGTCTTGGCCAAAAAACCAAAGATATTTTTGATCGCAGATTTGGAGTCAAATCCGGAGAGCCCGAAACCCTGGAAGCCATTGGCAAAACATTGGGAATTACCCGCGAAAGAGTGCGCCAAATAGAAGAGGCTGGTTTTAGCTATGTAAGAAAAAATAATAAAGAAGCTTTAGATTCTATTTATGCAGATTTTGCCAATTATTTCAAAGAACAAGGCGGATTTAAAAAAGAGGAAAATATTTTAGAGGAATTAGGAGGCAAAAATCAAAAACCTTATGTTTTATTTTTATTGACATTAGGAGAGCAGTTTTCAAAAGTTTCCGAGAAAAAAGAATATAACTATTTTTGGTCAAATATTCCTTCGGCCCAGGAAAAAATTAAAGAAACTTTGAACTCTTTGGTTTCGCAAATGGAAAAAATCGGAAAACCAATTCCTAAAAAAGATTTTTATGCAGAGGTTGCTTTGCATCAGGGACTTTCAGAAAAAGCCGCATTATCTTATCTTGAAGTTTCAAAGAGAATTCAGCCAAGCAGAGAAGGAAATTTAGGATTAGTTGAGTGGCCTGAAATAAAACCAAGAGGAGTAAAAGACAAAGCATTTTTGGTATTTAAGAAACATGGAAAACCGTTGCACTTTACAAAAGTTGCAGAATTAATAGACAGCTTAAAATATAATTTGCCAAACAAAAAAACTTATCCGCAGACAGTTCACAACGAATTGATTAAAGACACAAGATTTGTGCTGGTAGGCAGAGGCACTTATGCATTGGCAGAATGGGGATTTGTTCCAGGAACCATAAAAGATATAATTACTAAAGTTTTGAAAGACAATAACCAGCCCCTGCACAAAGATGAATTAGTAAAGCAGGTTTTGGCTCAGAGATTAGTGGCAAAAAATACCGTGTTGATGAACTTAAACAACAAAAAGCATTTTGAAAAGGATTCAAACAATAAATATTTTTTACGGGGTGTGCAACAGAATTAAAATAAAGTTTTAGAAACAAAAAAACGAGATGATTTCAAGGCGCGACGACGAGACGACGCATCAACTTGATGCGTCGAGGAGGAGTAACGCAGAAATCGCTCGTTTTTTTGTTTCCCTATGGGCGGGCGAATTAAGGCAATCTTCTTCGTTGCTCGTCGCTCACAATGCACATAGGCATTAGGCTCGCTCCTCGCGCCTCGAATATTGCCTCAATTCGCTTCCCGCTAAAATTATTTTAATTCTGTTGCACACCCCAGGAAAAACACAATTATCTTAATTGCGAGCAAACAAAAATCCCGACCCATCGGGATTTTTGTTTGTGTATTGCTTGAAAGATTTTATTATTCTATAATTACAAGAAAGGGAGCAATGTAAAAATTTATTTTTACATTGCGACCGAACGCAGTAATTATATAGTTGTGCTTATATAATTATTGAATAGGTAATATATATTTATGGATGTTTTTTTTACAGGAATAATTGTTTTGTTTGTAATGACAGCAATTTTTTATATTGTGTTGTTTTCACTTATTTTTTATTGGCACTTAAAGAAAATTTCATTTGTTGTTGTTCCGGCATTTTTTACTTTTGAATTTTTAATTACGGGATTTTTTGTTGTTGCAATAGTATCTATTATTATTAATTATCTGCCTGAAATAATCAGGATTTGGGGACTATGAAACAGAATACACATTCATTCCGGTGGATAATTTTGCTTTTTACTATTTTATTGCCTGCTTATTTATTCTGGTGGGTGTTTGTGCTTTTAGCTATTTTATTGATTCCTGATGCATTTTGGTATGAATGGGTCAAGAAAATGATTTGGGATCCTTTTTGGTGGCTGATTTTGTTTTTAATTATTTTATGGGTGCCGTTTCTAAGAGTTTGGTGGTGGGTGTTTCTGCCGCTGATGCTGGCTTCGCAATTAAAAACCCTTTATTTGTGGTGGATTGCCTGGGATTATGATTATGCTAAACAAAAGTGGCTATTTTTAGAAATAATTCCGCCGAAAGAAGTTTTAGCTCCATTCAAGGCAATGGAAGATGTGTTTACAACTGTCTGGCCCATTTGGGATAATCCAGTTTTTAGGGAAAAATGGTGCGACGGAGAATTAGACAATACTCCATTTTGGTGCTCTTGGGAGATAGTAAGCGTTGAAGGAAAAATTCATTTTTATTTAAGAATTTTATCTCAGCACAAGCTAATGGTTGAAACAGCGCTTTACGCCCATTATCCAGATATTGAAATTCATGAAGTTTCTGATTATGTGAAATTAGTTCCGCCGACAGTTCCCAACGAAGAATGGGATATGTATGGAGAGGATTTTGTTTTTGCAAAAAACAGCGCCTTGCCCATAAAAACTTATGAAAAATTCTTTGAACCCCAGGGAGAAAGAATTTCAGCAGAAGAAAAAAGAATAGACCCAATAATATCTTTATTGGAAGGAATGTCAAAATTAGGTCCTGGAGAACATTATTGGATGCAGTTTATAACAATACCCATGCTTCCCGAAAAAGATAACCCGTCGTTTACAGAAGAAGGTAAAAAAATAATTAATAAATTATCAAAACGTCAAGAAAAAAAGGAGCCCACGCTTTTGGAAGATTTGGGGTACATGGCAAGACAAATTATTTTTGGCCCGGAAAAAGAAGGTTCGGGCGAAGGCGCAAAATATAGTTGGTTAGAGCAGAATAAATCTGAAACAGATGAAAGAGAAATGGTTTTAACTCCCGGCGAGCGAGAAATTATTACCGAAGTTGAAAATAAACAAAAAAAGCCGGTTTATAATGTTGTTCTTAGGGCTGTTTATGTTGCTAAAAGAGAAAATTGGAAAGCTCCTCACAGGGTGATGGCAAGATCTTATTTTGCGCATTTTGCAACGCAAAATATGAATTACATCAGATTTTCTCCTCTAACAAGGCCCAAGGTTCACAATTTTTGGAGAAAAAGAAGGGCATTTTTGAGGGCAAGAAAAATGTTTAGAATGGCTGTTTTGAGGCTTACCCCGTTGTTTCCGGACAGACAAGAAGTTGTGGTTATTTTGAGCTCGGAGGAATTGGCAACAATTTATCATTTCCCGTTAAGAATTTCGGGAATGGTTGGACCAACTATGGCAAAAGTTAAGTCAAAGAAAGCCGGACCGCCGCCAAATTTGCCAATTGAATAAAAAAACAAATGGATAAAAACGAAACAAATTTTTTTGGATTAACTACTTTCAGAAATGCGCGAAAGAAGTTTGGAATAAAAACCGATGACAGGCGCAGGCATTTTTATTGCATCGGGAAAACCGGCATGGGAAAATCCAATTTAATGGAAAACATGGCAATTCAAGATATTCAGGCAGGCCGCGGAATTGCTTATGTTGACCCGCACGGAGAGGGAGCAGAAAAATTATTGGATTTTATTCCGGCAGAAAGAATTAACGATGTTGTATTTTTCAATCCAGCCGACCTTGATTATCCTATTGCTTTTAATGTTATGGAAAAAGTTGATTTTAGATATAGGCACTTGGTTGCCGGCGGACTGATGGGAGTTTTCAAAAAAGTTTGGCCCGATGTTTGGTCTGCCCGCATGGAATACATTTTGAATAATACTATTTTGGCTCTTTTGGAATATCCCGATTCAACTTTGCTTGGAGTCAACAGAATGTTAGCTGACATAGATTACAGAGAAAAAGTTGTTGCAAAAGTTACAGACCCGATTGTAAAATCTTTTTGGATTACAGAATACGCCAGATATACACAGAGGTATGAAATTGAGGCCACGGCCGCCATACAAAATAAAGTGGGCCAATTTATTTCAAACCCGTTGATAAGAAATTTGATAGGCCAGATAAAATCTACAATAGATATGAGAGATATTATGGATAAAGAAAAAATATTTATTATGGATTTGGCAAAAGGAAGAATTGGCGAAGATAATTCAAGGTTGCTTGGAGCTTTGCTGATTACAAAATTGCAGCTGGCCGCCATGTCCCGTGTTGACATTCCAGAAGAAGACAGAAAAGATTTTTATCTTTATGTTGATGAGTTTCAAAATTTTGCCACAGAATCTTTTGCAAATATTTTATCCGAAGCCAGAAAATACAGATTAAATATTACACTTGGGCACCAATATATTACTCAGATGGAAGAAGAAATAAGAGACGCAGTTTTTGGCAACGTTGGAACGCTGGCAGTGTTTCGCGTGGGCGCCGAAGATGCAGAATTTTTGGAAAGAGAATTTACGCCGCAGTTTACTGCCGAAGATTTGGTCAACCTGCCAAAATATAATATTTACTTAAAATTAATGATTGACGGAGTTGCCGGCCATCCATTTTCAGCGGAAACTCTTCCGCCGCCAATACCGCAAGAAGAATCTAACAGAGAAAAAATTATCAGGGCGTCAAGAGAAAGATATGGAGTTAAAAGAGAAGTTGTTGAAGAAAAAATTTCCCGCTGGTCGGGATTTGGCCAAGAAGTTGTTTTAGATAAGCCTAAAAATCAGCAAAATAATTTTGCTCCGCAAAAAAGCAGCGGGCAGGGTATTCCGGCACCTAGGTCGGGATTTTCCGCTCCGCGGATAAATCTCGCGACCCAACAGGGAGGAGAGACAAAACTTTACGATGCAATTTGTTCAAATTGCGGAAAGCCCACAAAAGTTATTTTTCCGCCGGAAAAAGGAAGAGCGGTTTATTGCAAGTCATGTCTTAAAAAAATGAAGGCAGTTCAGGGAAACAAACCCCAAGAAACAAAAAGCCCCGAATTTTTTGGCGAAGAGGTAAAAATAGAAAATGTTCCTTTTCATAATCCAAAAAATAGACCAGAAGATAAAAAACAAGATAAACCTAAAAGAAAAGAAATTAATTTGTCAGAATTGAAGAAGGCGCTGGAAAAATCTTTAGCCCCGTTAGAGACTAATGACAATAGTAGCAATGATAAAGAAAAAAATATTAAAATGAGTAGAGGGTCTCTAACGGGGTTAGAAAAAAAAGAAGAGCCAGAGGACGAGTTGCAAAGCAGAATAGAAGAGGAAAAAGAAATGGGTAAGGAGATGCCAAAAGCCTTGCCTGCTGGAAAAAACCAAGAAAAAAAACAAATAATAAAACCGGGCGAAACAATAAAATTTTAATTTGATGTTCAAAACATTAAAAGATTTTAACGTAATAAATAAGCGCATCTTGGTAAGGTGCGATTTTAATGTGCCTACAGACAAAATCGGAAATATTTTAGACGATTTTAGAATTAAAAAAACTTTGCCGACAATCCAATATTTGATTGAAAATAAAGCAAAAATAATTTTGATGAGCCATTTAGGCGAGCCTGATGGAAAAATTATTCCGGAATTAAAAATGGATAAAGTTGCAGAAAAATTGGCAGAATATCTTGGTTTTGCCATTGAAAAAGAAAATGATTGCGTAGGTCCTGATGCAGAAATTGAATCAAACAAATTAGAACCGGGAAAAATTTTGTTGTTGGAAAATTTAAGATTTCACAAAGAGGAAACCGACAACGACCCGGAATTTGCAAAAAAACTTTCATTTTTGGGAGACATTTATGTAAATGATGCATTTTCAGTTTGCCACAGAGACCAGGCGTCAATCACCGGAGTGCCAAAACTTTTGCCTTCCTGCGCAGGGTTGTTGCTTGAAAAAGAAATTGATGCACTGGACAAAGTTATGAAAAATCCGGAAAAACCAATGATAACAATTGTTGGCGGAAAAAAAGTGGAAACAAAGTCAAAATTTATTGATAAAATTTCAGAGGTTTCTGATTTTGTCATAATCAGCGGGTTGATAGCAAAAGAAATTGCCGAAAAAAATATTAAATTTTTGCATCCGGAAAAAATTATAATTCCAGTGGGGCAATTAGATGGTTTAGATATTTCAGACGAATCAATAAAAATATTTCAGGAAAAAATTGCAACTGCAAAAACAATTTTGTGGAACGGGCCATTTGGAAAATTTGAAGACCAAAATTATGCAAAAGGAACATTGGCAATTGCCAATGCAATAATAAATAGCGGAGCTTATTCTGTTGTTGGAGGAGGCGAGACCGTTGAATTTATTTCAAAACAAGGTATGATTGATAAGTTCAGCCACGTTTCAACAGGGGGAGGAGCCATGTTGTCATATTTAAGCGGAGACAAGTTGCCCGGAATAGAAGCATTAAATTAACCCAGTTAAATAATTTTCAACGGAGTTGAAAATTAAAATCCGCAGATTTTATTTAACCGGGGTAAAAATGTTAAAAATTAAAAATATAGAAAAAGCAGCAGAAAGGATTAAAAAAGCCGTTCAAAATAAAGAACGGATTATTTTGTATGGCGATTCTGATTTGGATGGAATTTCTTCGGTTGTTATTTTAGAAGAGGCGATTAAAAGTTTGGGCGGCCATGTTGATTGCGCCTTTTTTCCAGACAGAGAAAATGACGGATACGGAATTAATTTAAGGGCTTTGGAAATGTTAAAAGACAAAGCTCCTGCGCTTTTTATAACATTAGATTTGGGAATTGGAAACGTAAAAGAAATTAATATTGCCAATGAAATGGGATTTGAAGTTATTATAGTTGATCACCACGAAACGCTAGCTGGGATACCAAATGCTTCAATTATTGTTGATATGAAACAGCCATCGGACGATTATCCATTCAAAGGATTGGCTAATGTTGGCGTCACATATAATCTTTGCATGGAATTGCTTGGTGACAAAATTTCTCAAAATTTAAAAAACAGTTTTTTGGAATTGGCTGCTTTGGGCACAATCGCCGACATGGTTCCGCAAATTGAGCAAAATCAAGAAATTATTGAACAAGGTTTGAGGTCTCTAAAAAATACTTTTCGCCCGGCACTAAGGGCGTTTTTAGATATTTTGGGAAACGGAGAAGTTTTTGAGGGTTCTCTTCCAAAAATAATTTCTGCTTTGAACGCAGCCGAATCTGTAAATTTTGAAAACGAATCTTATGCGCTTTTGACTTGCTCTGACAAACAAAAATGCAAAAAAATTGCCGAAATGCTTTTGAACAAAAATTTTAACAAGCAGATGCAAATTAAAAATATAGTGCAGGAAGTAGAAAGAAGAATTGCGCAAAAACCAGACCAGGCAATTATTTTTGAGGGAGATCCTGCCTGGCGCTTAACTTGGGCGGGCTCTGTTGCTTCAATAATGTGCTCAAAATATGAAAAGCCTGTTTTTATTTATAAAAAAATGGACAAAGAGTCCTGCGGTTCTGTAAGAAATCCCAAAGATACAAATTCGGTTGACGCAATGAAAACCTGCTGCGACTTTTTACTCACATACGGCGGTCACGCCTGCGCATCAGGATTTCGCATAAAAAACGAAAACCTAAACAAGTTTGAAGGCTGCTTAAACAACTTTTTCAAAAAATAAAAAATTAATTAAGAAATAAAATAAAAATCGCCTAACAGGCGATTTTTTGGTAAAATGAAAAATAGATTATGGCAAAAAAGAAAATCAAAAAGAATAAAAATAAATTTCCTGTTTTTTTATATGTGGTTTTAGGATTGATTATTTTTTGGTTAGCTTTTGGATTTTTTATATATTTTCTGAAAACGCCGGCGAGTATTTATGTTTCTTCTGAAAATCCAAAACAAGGGGATACGGTTTTTATCAGGGTCAAAAGTGAAGCTAGTAATATAGCAGGAAATTTTAATAGCCAAAAATTAGTTTTTTATAAAAAGGGAAATTCCGACGAATGGATTTCTTTTTTAGGAATTGATGCTGACCAAAAACCGGGAGATTATAAAATTTTTGTGGATACTTTTTCAGGCGAACATTTAACAAAAGAAATTAAAGTGGCCTTAGCGGATTTTTCGTCAGCGCCCGCGGTTGCAGCTCCAAAAATTAATAAAAATGGAATCACAAATCAAAAAGCAGTTGATAATATAATAAAAAATGACAATCCTGCTATAAAAAAAATTCTCAGTAATTTTACACCAGCGCCATATTTTACATTGCCCTTTTCTTTTCCTTTAAGCACAATGGAAAAAGGCGGATTTTCTTTCGGCAAATTTATCGGATTTGGCAAATACAGGCTTCAGCATCTTGGAGTTGATTTGAAAGCTCCTGAAAAAACAGACATTTATGCTGTAGCCGATGGCAAAGTTGTTGGGACACTTGATTTGTCTAACTATGGAAAAACAGTTATTATAAATCATGGCTTGGATATTTTTTCTATGTATCTTCATTTAGAAGAATTTAAAGTTTCCGATGGCCAAATGGTTCATCGGGGCCAGCTCATAGGATTATCCGGAGACACCGGTTATGTCACAGCTCCGCATTTGCACTTTTCAATGAGAGTTGGAAGCGCAAGGGTTGATCCTGTTGAATTTATACAAACCACGCAAAAGATAAACGATAATTCAACATTAGCCGATATTAGTAATTCTTTTTTAAATATTTTTAAGTAAAAATAAAATGAAAAAAATAATAATTTATACTGACGGGGGATCGCGCGGAAATCCGGGAAAGGCGGCGATTGGGGTTGTTTTTTGTAATGAAAAAGACGACCCAGAGGGTGCCCCTATAAAAAAATTTAGCGAATATTTGGGAGACAATTTGACAAACAATGATGCCGAATACAGCGCCATAATTTTTGCATTGAAAAAATTTAAAGCGCTGTTTGGCAAAGCCATTGCTAAAATTTCTGATGTTGAAATAAAAGCAGATTTAGAATTGGTTGTAAAACAATTAAATGGGGAATATAAATTGTTAGATCCGAAAATACAGCAGTTTTTTATAGAAATTTGGAATTTGAAATTTGATTTTAAGTCAGTGAAATTTAAGCACATACCGCGCGAAAAAAATAGCCAAGCAGACAGATTGGTAAACGAGGCGCTAGACCAACAAATGGGAGCCAAGCAATTGTTCTAAAATTGTGGTAAAATAAGGAAAAGGTCATAGTAATTAAAAAATATAAATAAAAAAACATGGAAGATAAAAAAGTATGTAAATGCACACACCATAAAGTTGTGCCAACTTGTATAATTTTAATTGGTTTGGCATTTTTGCTTTTGCAGTTGAATATATTAACTGTATATGCTGTAGGAATTGTTTGGCCTATTCTTTTGATAGTTATAGGAGTGACAAAAATGGTTAAGTGCAAATGTTGCTAAGAGCAATGATTAAATAATATCAGCAAAAAATCCGCTGTTGCGGATTTTTTGCTATAATATAATTATGATTGTCGTAAATTCAATAAAATATTTGAAAAAAATTATCGCAGAAAAAAATCCTTCAAAGGTTGTTTTAGTCAGCTCGGAACATTTAATTAAAAAATTAAATTGGGCGATAGAAGAATTAAAGGAAATCGCTGCTTTTGAAATTATAGAAATTCCGGACGGAGAAAAAGCAAAAGAGTGGAATGTTTTAGAAAAATTATTAAAAAATTTTATTGATATTGGTTTAGACAGAAGTGGCATTGTCTTGGTCATGGGCGGCGGGTCGGCCACTGATTTGGTTGGTTTTGCCTGCTCAATTTATGAAAGAGGAATATCTTTTGTTAATATTCCGACAACGCTTATGGGCCAGATTGATGCTTCCATAGGAGGCAAAACCGCGATTAATTTTTTAGGATATAAAAATCAAATCGGTTCTTTTTATGAGCCAGAAACTGTAATTATTGATATTAGATTTTTGAAAAGTTTGAGCAATGAGCAAATGATTGATGGTTTGACAGAAATAATAAAATCAGGTTTGATAAAAGACGCCAGCATCTTTGAAATTATAAAATCGCACAATTTACATGAGTTAAAACAGCCAAAAATTTTGGAAGAATTAATATTAAAATCAATTAAGGTAAAAAAATATTTTATTGCAAAAGATAAAAAAGATAAAGGTTTAAGGCAAGTTTTGAATTTCGGCCACACAATTGGCCACGCCATAGAGCTAAAATATAATTTAAGCCATGGCCAAGCTGTTTTGATGGGAATGCTTCAAGAGTTAAAACTTGGCGAAAAATTAGGAAAGACTGAACCTAAAATAAGACAGGAATTGGAAAAAGTTTTAGAGAAATTGGGCGTGGCTTTTGACAACAAAAATTTTGAAATTGATTGGGAAAACGTAGCGCGCGACAAAAAAGTTTCTGGACATAAAATTAATTTGCCTGTAATAAAAAAAATAGGCGAGGCAGAACTGATTGAGCTGAACTTGGCAGAGTTAGTTATTCTTGACAAACAGCTTTAAGCAGCTTATTGTAAAGGTGTCTCAGCAAGATGAGTGATCGCTCTTTTCCGATTTATCGGAATTGGGAGGAAAGTCCGAACACCAACGTCCTTTTTAGGAGTTAAAATAATAGCGGTTAACGACCGTCCATGGCAACATGCGAGGTGCGAACAGAAACGTGCTTAACCGAAAGGTTGGCATTTCCGGCAACGGAAAACTTCTGCAGCAATGCAGAAATGAAACGGCTAAATCCTTATTGGGTGCAAGAACAAAGCAGATGACTGGGTTAATTTTATCTCATGATTCTGTTAAAAGTAGTTCGCTTGATCCCGATGGCAACATCGCGGACAGACAGATGATCACACAATACAGAATTCGGCTTATAGTCTTGCTGAGATAATTAAGAATCAGAGTTAAAAGCTCTGTTTTTTAATTTGAAAAAAATACAAAAAAGGGTTAAGATAGAGCATTATTAACTTTGAATGATTCAAAAATTTCTTAATTCGCAGACAAAATCAATCAGTTCTGCCTCTTTAATTTTGGCGATTTCTTATTTACTAAGCGCGGTTTTGGGTTTACTGCGAGACAGATTATTGGCAGGAACTTTTGGTGCAGGAAACGAACTGGACGTTTACTATGCAGCTTTTACTGTTCCAGATTTTATTGCTTTAATTTTAATTTTTGGCGCAATTGCAGCAGCAGTAATTCCAATATTCAGTTCTTATTTAATAAAAGATAAAGAAGAAGCCTGGAAATATGTCTCAACTTTGCTAAATGTTTTTTTGGGATTTTTAATTATTGTCTGCTTAATTTTAATAATTTTCACGCCGGTAATTGTTTCAATAACAGCTCCAGGATTTTCAGGACATAAAAAAGATTTGGCAGTGATGTTAATGCGTATTATGTTTTTGAGCCCGATTATTTTGGGAGCTTCAAACATGATAAGCGGAATTTTGCAGGTTTTTCACAGATTTTTGGTAACAGCCTTGGCTCCCTTGCTTTACAACCTTGGAATAATAATTGGAATTTTATTTTTTGTGCCGCATTTTGGCTTATCTGGTTTAGCGTGGGGAGTTGTTTTTGGCGGAATTTTGCATTTGTTAATCCAGATGCCGGCATTTTTTCATTCAGGATTCAAATACAGACCAGATTTTAATTTCATGGATCCAGGAGTTGTAAAAACAATAAAACTTATGATTCCAAGGTCTTTGGGATTGGGAGCTGGGCAATTAAACACAATTGCCACCACGGCCATTGCTTCAACTTTGATGGCCGGCTCCATTGCGGTTTTTAACTTGGCAAATAATTTATCTTCTATTTTGGTCAACGCTGTTGCGGTTTCTGTCTCAACAGCTTCTTTTCCTGCAATGTCCATGGCTTTTTTGAGAGAAGAAAACGAAGAATTTTTGCGAAAATTTTCCAGCATTTTCCGGCAAATAATTTTTTTGACTGTTCCAATCAGTTTATTAATTTTAATTTTAAGGGCTCAAATTGTCAGAGTGGTTTTAGGAGTGGGAAAGTTTGGTTGGGCAGACACAAAATTGACCACAGCCTGCCTTGCCATATTGGCTTTTAATCTGATTGCCCAGGCATTTATTTTATTTTTATCAAAAACTTTTTACGCAGCCCACAACACAAAAATTCCGGCAATAATCAGCGGAGCCACAGTTGCTTTTAATATTGTTTTGAGCTTGCTGCTTGTGTGGCTTATAAAAATTTCGCCCGGCTTTTACATTTTTTTGCAAAACTCTTTAAGGCTGGGAGGCGTTGCAAATGTTGGCGTGATTGGTCTGTCTTTGGCCTATACTATAACAGCGATTTTGGAAAGTTCTCTGCTTTTATTTATGTTTTACAAAAAATTTCCAAAGTTAAAGGGAAAAGAAATTTCCGATTCTTTGTACAAAATTTTAATTGCCTCTTTTATAATGGCGGTGCTTACTTTTATTGTGCGACAATTGCTCGGTTCTATCGTAAGCTTGCAAACTTTCTGGGGAATATTTTTCCAGTTAATTGTTTCCGGCACTGTCGGAGGGGCAACTTACGCCATCACAACCCACTTACTAAAATCTTCCGAAAACAAAATAATCGTCAACTCCTTCCTCAAAAAATTTTTATACCCAAATAAATAATATGACAAACCCAAGAAAAAGAATAGTCAGGCTGGTTAGAACAATTCCCACTGAAGAAATTCCTAATTTTTATGAAAATCTTAAAGCAGGACTTTTAGAGCAATACAAAAATAAGCTAGGGTCGCATTTAAATTCTATTCACAGTATTCACGAATTAATTAACAAAGAGGCAATAGATTTTAACAAGGTAAATAAAAATAATAAAGAGTTGAGGCAACAAGAAAATTTAAGATTTAATATTTTTCACCAAAAAATAGATAGAAGCGCCCTAATAGAAAGCGTAATAATACTTGATTGGAGCATTTCTGAAACATTGGATCATTTCCAAACGAGAAAACTTAATAAAAAATCTGAAGAAATGAAAGATTGGCAGAAAATCGAAGATGGATTAAATGAATATTTAAAAGGATGGGGGTTACCAAAAGAATTCCAAAGTCAACGTTCTCTGATAAAACATTTTAGGGGATTAAGACATCAATTTGCTCATAACCCCATAGGAATATTTTCCTTCGAAGCTAGAGAGGAAAGTTTCGAATCTTTTTTAAAAAATTTAGAAGGAATTAATTTAGAAGATTCATATCACGCACTTATTAGTGGAAAAGCGGGCGTAGTAATTCCTTATAATTTAAATTCAGGAAAATTTCTAGAAAATTTTTTTACAGAGTCAAGTTATCTTTTTTTCGATGTTACTTGAGATTTTATTTCCTACGGAGACAGAAAAAATATTTAATTTTGAAAAATAAAAAATGCAAGAAAATATTAGAAATTTTTCAATAATTGCGCATATTGACCATGGAAAGTCCACATTGGCTGACAGGCTTTTGGAGTTGACGGGGACAATTGACCCTAAAAAAATGATGCCGCAGTTTTTGGATTCTATGGATTTAGAACGTGAAAAGGGGATTACCATAAAATTGAAAGCTATCAGAATGAATTACAATTTTGAGGGCAAAGATTATATTTTGAATTTGGTGGACACTCCGGGCCACGTTGATTTTTCTTATGAAGTCTCGCGAAGCTTGGAAGCTGTTGAAGGTGCTGTTTTGTTGGTTGATGCAACGCAAGGAATCCAGGCGCAAACATTGGCAAATTTGGAATTGGCAAAAAAACAAAATTTAAAAATTATTCCGGTTGTAAACAAAATTGATTCTCCGATTGCAAAGGTTGAAGAGTCGGTTGAAGAGCTTTCAAATTTGTTAAATGTAATGCCCGATGAAATTATAAAAATTTCTGCAAAAGACGGGACAAATGTTTTACAAGTTTTAGAAACAATTATAAGAGAAGTGCCTGCTCCAAAAGAAAGTTTAGAAAATAATTTTCGCGCCTTAATTTTTGATTCTGAATACGATTCTTTTAAGGGAGTGATTGCGTTTGTAAGAGTTGTTGACGGCGAAATTTCCAATGGAGAAAAAATTGAACTAATGGCAACAAAAACGAGCGCCGAAGTAAAAGAACTTGGATATTTGAATCCAACATTTTTGGCAAAAGATAAAATTAAAGCCGGCGACATCGGATATATCGCAACCGGAATTAAAGAGCCGGGAAAGGTTCACGCCGGCGACACTATAATTAAATTAAATTCAAACGCAGAAGCTCTGCCAGGATACCAAGAGCCAAAGCCAATGGTTTTTGCCAGTTTGTATCCTGAAAATCCGGATGATTTTGATGTGTTGAAAGTTGCTTTGTCAAAATTAAAATTAAATGATCCGGCGTTGGTTTTTGAGCAGGAAATGAAAGAGGCGTTAGGCCGTGGATTTAACTGCGGATTTTTGGGGACTTTGCACATTGAAATTATTTCGGAAAGATTGCAGAGGGAATTTGGCTTGAATTTGGTAATTTCAACGCCGTCGGTTGTTTATAAAGTTTTTGACCAAAAAGCAAAAGAAATTTTAATTCATTCGGCTTCAGATTGGCCCGACCAGTCAAAAATAAAAAGCACAGAAGAGCCGTGGGTTTCTTTGGAAGTAATTGCTCCGTCAAACCAAATGGGAAAGTTAATGGAAATTTTGAAAAGTTTGAAAGGAAATTATGTTGAGACAAACTATTTGAGTCCGGAAAGAGCAATTATTGTTTTTGAAACTCCTTTGCGGGGAATTATTGCAAACCTTTATGATAAAATAAAAACAGCCAGCCAAGGATATGCTTCAATGAATTATAAAATGTTAGGATTTAGGCCGGCAAAATTGGTAAAGATGGAAATTTTAATTGCAGGCCAAAAAGAGGAAGCATTTTCAAGAATTGTGGCTGAAGACGAAGCATATGGCGAAGGAAAAAAATTAGTTGAAAAGCTAAAAGATGTTTTACCGCCCGAACAATTTTCTGTTGCTTTGCAGGCAGTAATCGGCGGAAAAGTTATTGCGCGCGAAACAATTTCGGCACGCAGAAAAGATGTTACAGGATATTTGTACGGCGGAGATGTAACAAGAAAAAATAAACTTTTGGAAAAACAAAAAAAAGGAAAAAAATTGATGAAGCAAAAGGGAAGAGTAAATGTTCCCACAAAAGCATTTTTAGAAGTTTTCAGAGCATAAAAGTTATTCACATGCTTTACTTTTCTAATTATTGTATAATTAATAAATATTCATATTAATTAATATATTTATGAAGCTAAAAACACTTTTACCCGTGTTAGTATTAACATCTGTATTTTGCGTTGCTAGTTTTGCCCTTGCCCAAACCATGACCGATGCCCAACGCCAGGCACTGATTGCCCAGATACAGCAAGAGATAGCCTCACTAACCTTACAGCTCCAGCAGATGTTGGCCCAGCAGCAGGGAAACAGCTCATGGTGCTACACCTTCAACACCAACATAGGATACGCCAACTCAGGCACGCAGGACGTTGTCAACCTCCACCTGGCTTTACAGCAACAGGGAATATCCTACAGCCCGGACGATATTAACACATACAACAAAGGAACCTCCAACGCAGTCATCCAATTCCAGGCAAAGTACGGAATCACCCCGCAGTCCGGCTACGTCGGCAACCTTACCAGAGCAAAATTAAACCAGCTTTATGAATGCTCCTCAACACAGAACACAACGCAAAATACCAACACAACTAACACCAACAACTGCAACGCCACCTGTGTAACGCAGTCAGACGGAACATACGCCATAGATTGCTCAGGAAATCCGCAGAAGTGCGATTCAGGAGAAATCTGCCAGCAAACATATGACACAAGCTACACTTACAACAACGGCGGAGTGCAAACGGTAAAGAATCTAACAGGCTCTGAGTGCACAACGCAAACATCCTGCACCCCAAACTGGCAGTGCTCAGGCTTTGGCACTTGCGCCAGCGGACAACAAACACAGACGTGCACGGACTCCAACAACTGCGGAGTGACAACCAACGAACCTGCCACATCACAATCTTGCACATCAAACTGTACTCCAAACTGGAGCTGCTCAGGATTTAGCAACAGCTCCTGTGTTAATGGACAGCAGACCCAGACCTGCACGGACTCGAACAACTGTGGTGTCACAGCCAACGAACCAGCGCTGACGCAGTCTTGCACAGCTACAGCCGCTAACACGTGCGCTGCCACTTGCGTGACCCAGTCAGACGGAATATATGCCATAGATTGTTATGGCAATCCGCAGAAGTGCTATTCTGGAGAGGTTTGCCAGAAAACATACAACACCACTTACACGTACAACAATGGCGGAGTGCAAACGATTCAAACTTTGACCGGCTCTGAGTGCACGACTCCAAGCACCTGCAGTTCCAACTCAGACTGTTCTTCGGGACAGACTTGCAGCAATGGTTCGTGCACAACAAGCACAACAACGCCAGGCACCTGCACGCCAAACTGGAGCTGCACAGGATTTAGCGCTTGCAATAACGGACAGCAGACACAGACATGCACGGACTCCAACAACTGCGGAA
>CAVZWH010000002.1:0-17108 GCA_963778905.1 Candidatus Staskawiczbacteria bacterium
TGACATGTCGTAGTGCCCCTTGATGCGATCATAATCTTAAAGTTTGACACTGCCTATGTGGCGATAAAGCCCGTATCGCTTGGATTAAAATACAAATCCATAGAAGAAATACCAAAAAGCGAATACGTACTAAAAATTTGGATAAAAGAATATACAGAAGCGGGAAAAGTCCCGCCCATTTACGACTCGATGACCTACGAATGGAAATACTGGCCCAAAGTAGTTGCGCCAAACGGAACCACTGCCAAAAAAGCCGAGAAGAACAAAAATTGGGAAATTTCAGCAGTCCCAATTGGGAAAGAGTTCTACATCGGTGGCACTAAGTTTGTTTGGAAGGACATTCCAGAAAAACAGCCCTCGTCTGCAGAACAAAAACAGAGATTCGTGCTGGAATTTGTATCCAGCTACGAAAATCGCAACGAGTACATAGGAAGTTTCCGTGATTCGTTGCGGACAAGTGTCTTTGACCCTTCAAGATATGAGTTCCAGAATTGTAGACACGACGTTGATACAACGGCTCATTATTTTGAAGAACCATGGTGGGAGAATGAAGACCACGTCCTGGTCCTAAAGATCGGAGAAAAACATATTGCAATACAGCCAGTAGAAGAAAAACAAGGATGGATCCAGTACAAATGGAGATACTGGCCGGCAATTAAACCGCAAGAATTAGCCAAAACAGCTCTCAATAAGTAAGTAGGTTTCTGCAAAAAAAGCAGAAGCAAGGCCCCCAAATCCAAACGGGGCTTTTTTATTAAAAATTATTTATTGGATAAAAACTTTTTCTGTGGATTTTGCAAGGACCGAATTTTTTTATATTTGTAAAATGTGCACTAGTTCCGTATCCCTTATGTTTATCAAATCCGTATCGCGGATATTTTTTATGAAATTTTTCCATTATTTTGTCTCGCGTTACTTTTGCGATTATTGACGCCATTGCAACAGACATAACTTTCTGGTCTCCGTCAATTATTGATTTTTGCGGAATTTTTGAGTCTATCTTAAAATTTCCGTCCAAAATTAAAAAATCCGGATTTAAGTTTTTAATTGATTTTTGCATTGCCAGCTTTGTGGCTTCTAAAATATTTATTTTATCTATAACCTTTTCTGAAACAATACCAATCCCCCATTTAATCTGCGAATGATTGGTTAAAATTTTATAAAAATATTCTCTTTGCTTTTTAGAAAGTTTTTTAGAATCGTTGATTCCTTTCAATAAAATTATCGCGTTTGGTTCTGCAAAAACAGCTGCTGCGACGACTGGGCCAGCCAAAGGTCCGCGGCCGGCCTCGTCTAATCCTGCAACAATTTTAAATCCTTGTTTCCATAACTTTTTTTCTTCAGTAAAATTTGGATACTTCATGGCTTGATTTTAACACCACAAAAGGTAAAATGGTATATTAGGTAAATTTATCTATGTCAAAGTTTACGCATTTACATGTCCATAGTCATTACAGCTTGCTTGATGGTCTTCCAAAGATTGATGAGCTTTTAGATTGCGTAAAAGAATTGGGAATGGACTCTGTTGCTTTAACCGACCACGGAGTGATGTACGGCGCTGTTGAATTTTTCAAAAAAGCAAAAGCAAAAGGAATAAAACCAATTATTGGCTGCGAAGTTTATGTTGCTTTTGAAAAATTAACTGACAAAAGACCCAATGTTGACGCCAAAAGAAATCATTTAATTTTGCTGGCAAAAAATGAACAGGGTTATAAAAATTTGGTGAAATTAGTGACGATTGCCCACCTTGAGGGCTTTTATTACAAACCAAGAATTGACGAAGAAATTTTGGAAAAATATGCAGAAGGTTTGATTGGCTTGTCGGCTTGCATCCAAGGAAAAATTCCAAGATTGCTTTTGTCCAATAGAGAAAAGGAAGCAGAAGAAACCGCAAAAAAATATGAAAATTTTTTTGGCAAAGGAAGTTTTTATTTGGAATTACAGCATCATCAAAATATACCGGAACAAATAAGCGCTAACAAAAAATTAATTGAGCTGTCGCGAAAAACAGGCATTCCGTTGGTTTGCACAAATGACATTCATTATTTAAGAAAAGAAGATTCGGAGGCGCAGGATATTTTAATGTTGATAAATACGGGAGCTGATGCAAATGACCCGGAAAGATTATCTATGACTCAGGATAATTTTTCAATGATTTCTCCCGATGAAATGGCAGAATATTTTAAGGATGTTCCCGAGGCCGTTGAAAACACGCAAAAAATTGCAGAACAATGTAATTTTAATTTTGAATTAGGCAAAACAAAATTGCCGGTTTTCCCATTGCCTGAAGGAAAAACTGCAGAACAATTTTTGGAAGAATTGTGCTGGCAGGGATTAGAAACAAGATACGGAAAAAATCCTGAACAAAAAATAATTGAAAGATTGAAATACGAACTCTCGGTAATAGAAAAAACCAAATTTTCCGGATATTTTTTGATTGTTCAGGATTTTGTTAACTGGGCAAAACAAAACAGAATTGTTGTGGGTCCTGGCAGGGGCTCGGCCGGAGGTTCTATTGTTGCGTACTTAACAAACATCACAAACGTTGACCCGCTAAAACATAATTTGCTTTTTGAAAGATTTTTGAATCCGGAAAGAATTTCCATGCCTGATATCGATTTGGATTTTGCCGACAGAAGAAGAGACGAAGTTATAAAATATGTTGCTCAAAAATATGGACAAGACCACGTTGCCCAGATTATTACTTTTGGAACAATGGCGGCGCGTGCCGTTGTGCGCGATGTTGGCCGAGCTTTGCAATATACCTATTCTTATTGCGACCAAATGGCAAAATTAATTCCGCTGGGAATGGATTTGGGCCAAACTCTTGAAAAAGTTGACGAGTTTAAGGAAAAATATGAAACAGATCCAATGGCAAAAAGATTAATTGATTTGGGAAAAAAACTTGAAGGAGTTGCGCGCCACGCGTCAACGCATGCCTGCGGAGTTGTGATTTCTGAAAAACCTTTAACAGACTCTGTTCCTTTGCAACGACCTCCCAAAGAAGGCGAACAAGGAATTATTACCCAATATGAGATGCATAGCATTGAAGATTTAGGACTTTTGAAAATGGATTTTTTGGGCTTAAAAAACCTTACTATAATAGAAGATACATTAGCGAGAATTTATGTTTTGCACAATCAATTAAAAATTGATCTGGACAAAATTCCCTACGACGACGCAAAAACCTACAAACTTTTACAGGACGCTTTGACAACTTCTGTGTTTCAACTTGAATCTGACGGAATGAAAAGATATTTGAAAGAATTGCATCCGACAACTTTTGAAGATATTACTGCCATGGTGGCTTTGTATCGCCCGGGTCCAATGCAGTTTATTCCAGATTATATTGAAAGAAAACACAACAGGCAAAATATTGAATATCTGCATCCAGCGCTTGAACCAATTTTGAAGGAAACTCAGGGCATTTGCATTTATCAGGAGCAGTTAATGAAAATTGCGCAGGAAGTTTGCGGATTTACTTTGGGCGAAGCCGATGTTTTGAGAAAAGCAATCGGCAAAAAAATTAAAGATCTTTTGGACGCGCAGGAAACAAAATTTATTGAAGGAGCCATAAAAAACGGCGCTTCAAAAAAAGTTGCCGAAGAATTATGGCAATGGATTTTGCCTTTTGCATCTTACGGATTTAACAAATCTCACTCGGCCGCCTATGCCACAATCGCCTACCAAACAGCTTACTTGAAAGCCCACTATCCTGTTGAATTTATGGCGTCTGTTTTAACTTCAGAACGTGCCGATGTTGAAAGAATTGCATTTTTAATTGACGAATGCAAAAAAATGAACGTTGAGGTTTTGCCGCCAAACATAAATGAAAGTTTGAAAAACTTTACGGTTGTTGAAAATAAAAACCAAATCAGGTTTGGAATGCTGGCAATTAAAAATGTTGGGATAAATATTATTGATGCAGTTGTTGAAGAAAGAAAAGCCAACGGGCCATTTGCATCAATCAGCGATTTCATTCACAGAGTAAAATCAAAAGATTTAAATAAAAAATCAATGGAGGCGCTGATTAAAGCCGGAGCTTTTGACCAATTTGCGGAAAGAAACCAATTGCTGACAAATTTAGAAAAAATGCTTGAAATTGCCAGAGAAAATAATAAAAACGGAAATTCAAACCAAATGGGACTTTTTGCATCAGCTGGCGTAAAAATAAACAGCGATATAAAATTAGAGCCCGCAACTCCGGCAAGCAATTTTGAAAAACTCGGCTGGGAAAAAGAATTGCTTGGACTTTATGTAAGCTCTCACCCATTAAACGATTTCAAAAAACTTTTGGAAAACAAAACAACGGCAATTGCAAAAATTGACGCTGGATTTGTAAACAAAAAAATTGTAGTTGGCGGATTGGTTTCTTCTGTAAAAAAAATTATCACTAAAAACGGAAAGCCGATGCTGTTTATGAAATTGGAAGATTTAACCGGCAAAACAGAAGTTGTAATTTTTCCAAATCTTTTGGAAAGAAATCCTGTTGCTTTGCAGGAAAATAAAATCATTTTTGTCGCCGGCCGAGTTGACGACCGCAACGGAGAAATTAAAATTGTTGCCGACGACGCGCAAGAAATATTAGTGCCCAGGGGTACGGAATATAATTAAAAAAAATAAAACAATATGGAAAACAATATAGAAAAAATACGTCATTCGCTATCACACATAATGGCACAGGCTGTGCTGGAATTTTATCCTAAAACAAAATTAGGATTTGGGCCAGCAATTGAAAATGGATTTTACTACGATTTTCAGTTGGCAAAACCATTGCAAGAACAAGATTTGCAAAAAATTGAGGAAAAAATGAAAGAGCTGATTTTACAAAATCAAAAATTTATCAAAAAAAATATTTCTAAACTTGCGGCTAAAAAGTTATTCAAAGACCAGCCCTACAAACTGGAGTTGATAAAAGAATTGCCGGGCAAAAATGTTTCTATTTATACAAATGGAAGTTTTACAGATTTATGCAAAGGGCCTCACATAAATAATACCGGCGAAATCAAGCCAAATATTTTTAAGCTGACAAAAACCGCCGGAGCTTATTGGCGAGGGAGTGAAAAAAATAAAATGCTGACACGCATTTACGGTTTGGCGTTTGAAACTGAAAAAGAGTTAATGGATTACTTGAAAATGGCAGAGGAAGCAGAGAAAAGAGACCACAGAAAATTAGGAAAAGATTTGAAAATTTTTATGTTTTCAGAAATGGTCGGACCAGGATTACCATTATGGCTGCCAAACGGAGCTGTAATAATTGAGGAATTGGAAAAATTGGCAAAAGAAATGGAAACCAAAGGCGGATATTTTATGGTTAAAACTCCTCACATTGCAAAAGAAATAATGTATAAAACTTCGGGGCATCTTCCCTACTATGCCGACACAATGTTTCCTCCAATGGTTTTGGAAGAAGAGGGTAAAAAAATAAAATATTATTTGAAGGCAATGAATTGCCCGCATCACCACCAAATTTATGCTTTTGAACCGAGAAGCTACCGCGATTTGCCGTTAAGGTTGGCAGAATACGGAACTTGCTATCGCTATGAAAAATCAGGTGAGTTGTTTGGACTAATGCGCGTAAGGTCAATGAATATGAATGACGCCCATATTTACTGCACGGAAGAACAATTTGCAGAAGAGTTTATGGCTGTTGTAAAATTATATTTAGAATATTTCAAAATTTTCGGAATTGAAAAATATGTAATGCGATTTTCCACTCATTCGAAAGAAGGCCTTGGCAAAAAATATATTGATAACGAAAAATTATGGAAAAAAACCGAGGCAATGGTGCGGGATACTTTGGTTAAAGAAAAAATTAATTTTGTTGAGGTTGAAAATGAGGCGGCTTTTTACGGACCTAAAATTGACGTTGAAGTTTGGTCAGCAATCGGCAGAGAGTTTACTTTGGCGACAAATCAAGTTGATTTTGCGGTGCCAGAAAGATTTGGGTTAACTTATATTGATAAAGACGGAAAAGAAAAAACTCCGATTTGCATCCACCGCGCTCCGCTTGGCACGCACGAAAGAACAATCGGATTTTTAATTGAACACTATGCCGGAGCGTTTCCGGTGTGGCTCTCGCCAATTCAGGTTGCGATAATTCCAATTTCAGAAAAGCATTTAGAATATGCAAAAAAAATTGAAAAAGAATTAAAAGAAAAAAACATCCGCACTGAACTGAAAAATGAAAATGAAACTTTGGGCAAAAAAATCCGCGCCTCGGAAATGCAAAAAATTCCTTATTTATTGATAATCGGCGACAAAGAAATTTCCGCTAACGCAGTTTCCGTAAGAGAAAGAGGCAAAGGAGATTTGGGCCAGGTTGCATTAGACAACTTTATTGAAAAAATCAAAAAAGAAATTAATTCTAAAAGCTAATTTATGCAAGAACTTTCTGAAGCAACAAAAAAATTAATAGCGCAATATAGTCTTGCAGAAATTCAAGATACTCAAAAAGTTGGCGCGCCGACCATCCATGTTGATGAGGTTGCTCTAAGGGTTGCTGCTTTTTACGAACAGATAAGAACAATCGTTGACTGGAAAGAAGAGCACTTGATGAGACGAGCTGCAATTATCAGAAAACTTAAGAGAAGATTTTTTGATTTGGAAATGAATAACTATTCTTCCACCGAAGACATTGCAGAATCTTTGGTTTTAGAATTAATAAGGGGCGGGCACTTCCCAAATGATAAAATTGAAGAGTCAAAAATTAAAGATGTCCAAAAAATAATAGACAAATACATTTTTATATTAAAAAATAATCCTGAAAATAAAGAGGGCAAAGCCGGCCTAAGATTTTATAACTGGTTGATAGAAGTGGCTGCTTGCGAGATAGAAGAAACTTTGGCTCCGGCAATAAAGGAAATGGCTTTAATTGATTACATGTTTTCGGCGATGAAAGAAAAAATAAAAGTTTCAGAAAAAATTTATGAGTTCGGATTCTTGAAAAAAGAAGAAACTGATATTCAGATTTATATTGCTATATGCCAGGCTCTTTTCAAATTAGACAGCCCGATAATTAGCTACAACTTAATAAAATATAAATATTTAGGCTGGCAGAAAGCTGACGAAAAATTAATTTCAGAAATATCGCAAAATATGTTTAAGATTTGGCTTGACGTTGAGAAAGATTTATCAAACCCGCTGGCAAATAGATTTTATACAATATGCGAAAAATACGACACGCCATATTTGTTGATGGGAGATATTTTATCTATGAATAATCCGGTCCAAACCGGCAAAGAAATTTCCGATGCATCTCGGTTAGAAAATCTTATAAAAGATGTTTATTCAAAAAGACTTTCTACCCTAAAAGCCAGAATTTCCAGGGCAGCTGTTTATTCTACAATATCAATTTTTGTAACTAAAGTTTTGTCTTTGGTTCTTTTGGAAGTATTAATAGAAAGGGCGCTCGGCGAAAAAATAAACCCTGTTCTGCTTTTTGCTGATGTGTTAATCCCTACTTTTTTGATGTTCCTTATCGTTGCGCTGATTAAACGCCCGTCAAAAAAAAACCTTAATATTGTTATAATGGAAACCATGAAGGTGGCCTATAAAAAAGAATCCGCCGATGTCTACGAAATAAAAATGAGAAGAAAAAGAGGAGCTGCCATAAAATTTATTTTATCCTTAATGTATGTTTTATCAGCATTTATAACTTTCGGCGCCATATATTGTGTATTAAATTACTTTAACTTCCCCATAACTTCTATTGTTATAGATGTTATATTTATAGCCGTAATTTTATTTGCCGGAACAGCAGTTTCCAAAAGAGCTCAAGAGCTTACAATGGAAAACGAGAAAGAAGGATTTTTAAGTTTTTTGTCCGATGTATTTTTTTTGCCGGTTCAGGGGCTTGGCAGATGGATTTCCAACAAATGGAAAAGATACAACGCTATCGCCGCATTTTTTAACGCTTTAATTGATATGCCATTTTCTGCCTTCGTTGAATTTTTAGAAAGGTGGCGAAATTTTATCAAGGAGAGAAAAGAAGAAATCCGTTAAACAAATGAAATATCATATAATTGTATTCGGCTGTCAGATGAACATAAGCGATGCTGAACGCGTCGCCTCTGTTTTAGAATCAGCAAAATATAAAAGTACTTCAAATATAAACGAGGCGGATTTAATTGTGGTCGCAATGTGCTCGGTTCGTCAATCAGCTGTTGATAGAATTTTTGGCTTGCGCAAAAAATTTGGCAAATCCAAAACTATATTGACCGGCTGCGTGCTTAAAAAAGATAAAAAAAAGTTTTCTGAATTTTTTGATTATATTGTTGACATAAGAGACATAAAAAAACTGCCAAAAATTTTAGGCATAAAGAATGTCCGAGACACAAAAAACTATTTAGATATCACGCCGAAATACTCAAATAAATTTTCTGCTAATGTGCCGATAATGACCGGATGCAATAATTTTTGCGCCTATTGTGTTGTCCCATATGCCAGAGAAAGAGAAATTTCCAGGCCTGCAAAAAAAATAATTTCAGAAATAAAAAATTTAATGAAAAGTGGCTACAAAGAAATTTGGCTGCTCGGGCAAAATGTTAATTCATATAAGGATGGCAAAATAAATTTTTCCAAATTATTAAAAATGGTAAATAATATACAGAGTGATTTCTGGATAAGATTTACCTCAAGCCACCCAAAAGATTTCAATGATGAAGTTATAAACACAATGGCAATCGGCAAAAAAATTACGCCATATTTAAATTTACCAATACAATCGGGCGACACAAAGGTATTAAAATCAATGAACAGGCATTACGCTGTCAAAGATTACAAAAATAAAATTAAAAAATTACGGGAAAAAATACCGGAAATTTCCATATCAACGGACATTATCGTCGGATTTCCAGGAGAGACAAAAAAACAATTTGAAAATACCGCAAAACTTTTTCGCGATATAAAATACGACGCAGCTTATATAAATAAATATTCTCCGAGAGCCGGAACCGCCGCATACAAATTAAAAGACAATATTTCGTGGGAAGAAAAAAAGAGAAGAGAAAAAGTTTTGACAGAGATATTAAAACAAACCGCTTTGGAAATAAATAAAAAATTAGTTGGCAGGGAAACTCTGGTTTTAATAAATGAAAATCGGGGCGAAAATTATTTTGGAAAAAACGAACAATATAAAACAATCAAAGTAAAGTCGTCCAAAAATATTTTAGGAAAAATTGTAAAAATAAAAATAATAGAAGCCTCGCCTTTTATATTAAAAGGAGAAATTGTATGAAGAAATTAATTGTAATTTTAGGGCCGACGGCTGGCGGAAAAACTGATTTATCCATAAAACTTGCCAAAAAATTTAATAGCGAAATTATTTCAGCTGACTCAAGGCAGGTTTATAAGGGACTTGATATCGGCTCTGGAAAAATCACAAAAAAAGAAATGCAAGGCGTTCCCCACTATCTTTTGGACGTGGCAAATCCAAAAAAGAGGTTTTCGGTTGCCCAATATCAAAAACTGGCGTTGTCTGCAATTAAAAAAATACAAAATAAAAATAAAATTCCTATTTTAGTTGGCGGAACCGGTTTTTATATTCAATCAGTCGTTGATGGAATTTTAATTCCTGAAGTAAAACCCGACTGGAAATTAAGAAAAAAATTAGAAAAAAAATCTAACGAAGAATTATATAAAATGCTTTTGGCAAAAGATCCTAAAAGAGCAAAAACAATAGACAAACAAAATCCGCGCAGATTGATAAGAGCTTTAGAAATTATTTTGAAAACTAAAAAAACAATACCAACTCTAAAAATAAAAAATGATTTTGATGTTTTGCAAATAGGCATTATAAAATCGTCAGAAGAATTAAAAAAAAATATAAACAAAAGATTGCTAAAAAGATTAAAAAATAACGCAATGATAAATGAAGTTAAAAAACTCCGAAAAAATTTATCGTGGAAAAGATTGGAGGAGTTTGGTTTGGAATATCGTTTTGTCGCACAATATCTGCAAAATAAAATCACCTATCAAGAGATGATAAATAAAATTCAGACAGAATCAGAACATTTTGCGAAGCGACAAATGACGTGGTTCAAAAGAGACAAAAGAATCCATTGGATTAAAAACCGAAAGGACGCAGTTCTCCTTATTGACAAATTTTTATAATTATGATAAACTAATAATATTAACCATTTCCTGCCCCAAAGACCCAGGGGTAAAACCTGTTCTTTTTTTCACAAGGAGGGCTTCATGCCTGCAACAATTGTAACTCAAAAATCGCCGAGCGCTGTCAGAAGCGAGCTGAAAAGGCTGGGCTTCTGGCATGCCACTGGTCTTCCGTGGATTGATGCAATTCACGACGAGGAGGGCCAAATTCAGGCTCATCATCAACACATTGGACATTGGGGCTGTGACGGCAAATGGACTGTCGCAGTTCTAACCAACGGCGAAGTCTGGCTGGCCAAAAATGGCGAGCCCAACGAAGAGTGCAAAAAGTTCCTGCGCAAAGCGTGCCCCAACGGACGCGGAGCTGATATCCCCTTCGTTGACCGGCGCCTAATCGACCCTGACCATGTCGCCGAGCGGGTTTTTGACCCGTATTCATTCTGCGACGGCTACGCCGACCCAGATCCCAAACCCATTTAGCACGGACGGTCCTACCAGCGACACAAAGCCCCCCACCACTGCGTTGCAGTAGTGGGGGGCTATTTTTTTTATTACGATTATAATATTTTTTTCAGCAGTTCTTGCACTTTTTCTGGTTTTGCGGTTCCACGAGTCGCCGCCATTACTTTACCAGCTAAAAATTGCAAAGAATTTTGTTTGCCTGATTTATAATCTGCAACTGCTTTTGGATTTTTTGCAACCACATCTTTTACAATTTTTTCTAACTCCGAATCATCAGACATCTGCCTCCAATTATTTTCGTCAACAATACTGGACGGATCAGACCCGGTATTAAACATGTCAGCTACAACCATTTTTGCAATCTTGCTTGAAATTTCATTCTTATAAATCATTTTTGCAAACTCGGCAAAATTTTCCGGAGTAATTTTGAATTCTGTTTCTATAAATTCTTTGCCAGCCAGCAATCCTTGCACGTCTGAAATCAGGTAATTGGCAACTAATTTGTATAATTTTTTGTCTTCTTTTATTTTTTCTGTTTCCAGCCACTCATCAAATTCTGAAATAACTTTTTCAAAATATTCGCTCAAATCTTTATTGGCTACAAAAATTCCAACCAAATTTTCGTCTAATCCATATTCTTCTTTGAATCTCTCTCTTTTTTGTTCCGGCAATTCCGGCATTGTTGCTTTTATTTCTTCAATATATTTTTTATCAAAATGCATCGCTGGCAAATCCGGCTCTGGAAAATATCTGTAGTCATGCGCTTCTTCTTTTTCTCTTTGGGAAAATGTTATTTCTTTTTTGTCGTGCCAGCCGCGTGTCTCTTGAACCACTTTTTCTCCGGCTTCCAAAACCTCCTCCTGCCTTTTTACTTCAAAATCAACCGCTTTTTCAACAACGCGAAAAGAATTCAAATTTTTGATTTCCACTTTTGTGCCAAGTGTTTTTCCTAGGTCGGGAGCTCCCGCTTCGCGGGAAGCTCTCGCGACCCGTTTGCTTATGCTGATGTTTACCTCAACTCTCATCTGGCCTTTTTCCATGTCAGCATCAGAAACTCCCAAATACTTAAAAATCATCTGCAATTCTTCGGCAAATTTTCTTGCCTCTTTGCCGGAAGTAATGTCCGGTTCTGTCACCAATTCCATCAAAGGAACTCCGGCCCGATTTAAATTAACCAAAGAATAATCGGCTCCTTCTGGATGCACTAAACTTCCCGTGTCTTCTTCCAAATGTATTCTCGTAATTTTTATTTTTTTGCCTTCAATTTCCAAATATCCGCCAGAACACAATGGCTGGTCGTATTGGGAAATCTGATAACCTTTTGGCAAGTCAGGATAAAAATAATTTTTTCTGTCAAATTTTGAATCTTCAGCAATTTTACAATTCAAAGCTAAACCGGTTTTTATAACTTTTTTTATTGCCTCTTCGTTTGCCACGGGCAAAGTTCCAGGCTGAGCTGAGCAAATTTCGCAAATATTATAATTCGGCCGTTTTTCATCGGGATCATTTTTGCAAGAGCAAAACATTTTAGAATTTGTTTTAAGCTCCGCGTGTATCTCTAATCCAATTGTTGGTTTGTAACTCATTTTTTTTCTAAAACTACGAATGAATAATCGTATTTATTTTTTTCATCGGCTTTGTTGTCAATTCTTTTTATTTCTTTCCATTCTTGTAAATTAACTTCCGGAAAATATGTGTCGCCTTCAAAACTTTGGTGGATATAAGTTAAATAGAGCCGTTGAGCCAATGGCAAAAATTGTTTGTAGACCGACGCTCCTCCGCAAATCATTACCTCTGGCTCATCTTTTGTCATTTCTAAAAGTTCATCAATTGAATGAGCCACAAAACATCCTTCTGCCAGAATATAATTTGGGTCGTTATTCAAAATAATATTTTTTCTGTCGGGCAGAGGTTTTGCCCCAATAGAATTAAAAGTATTCAAACCCATTACAATAGTTTTATTTAGAGTTGTTTTCTTAAAATACTTAAAATCAGCAGGCAAATGCCATGGCAAAGCGTTTTTATTTCCGATTACTCTGTTTTCTGATACCGCAGATATCATTGATAAAATCATATAATTATACCGCCATTGGCGCCTTAATAGAAGGATGATATTTGTAATCAATCAATTTTATATCTTCCATTTTATAATCAAAAATATTTTTTATTTCGGGATTCAACCATAATTTTGGCAAAGGATAAGGCTCGCGAGCCATTTGCTCTTTTACCTGCTCAAAATGATTTAAGTAAATATGCGTGTCTCCTAAAATATGCACAAATTCCCAGGGTTCTGACCCAACAACTTGAGCCACCATATGCAAAAGCAAAGAATAAGAAGCAATGTTAAATGGAACTCCCAAAAATGTGTCGCAGCTTCTTTGGTACATTAACAAAGATAATTTTCCTTCCACAGAAAAAAAGTGAAACAATAAATGGCACGGCGGAAGAGCCATCATATCCAATTCAGCCGGATTCCAGGCGGTCACAATTATTCTTCGATCTCCCGGATTTTTTTTCAACTGATTTATAACATTAGTTATCTGGTCAATCGGCACGTCTGTATATGGCGATTTCCAGCTTCTCCACTGAACTCCGTAGACTCTGCCCAAATCCCCTTCAAACTTTGCTTTTGGTTTCCAATAATCTGCATTGGCATTTCCGTCCCAGATATGACATCCCATTTTTTGCAGTTCTTTAACATCTGAACTTCCCGACAAAAACCAAAGCAATTCTGCCTTTACTGCTTCAAAAGCCAGTTTTTTTGTTGTCATGGCCGGAAATCCGTCTTTCATATTGAATCTCATTGGTACACCAAAAATCGCGCGAGACCCGACTCCGGTTCTGTCGGGCCTGTCAATTCCCTCGTCCATTATTTTTTTCAAAACGTCCAAATATTGTTTCATTGTAATAATTTACTAACTTCTTTTTTAATATCTTCAAAAACTTCCGGAATCGGCTTTTCGCCGTTTACCATAACAACATTTTCAAACATGTCAGGAATTTTTTTATAAATCTCATTTACTTTTGTTAGTTTTTCTTTCTGTTCAAATAATTCTTTCGGTTCTCCTCTGCCCTCTATTCTTTTTACACAAGATTCCGGAGAAACATCAACTATAATTGTAAGGTCTGGCAATAAAAATTCTTCATTTAATTTTACCAATAAATTAACATCTAATCCATCAGAATAGCCATATGCAAAAGTTGAAAAGGCGTATCTGGAAGAGACAACAAATTTTTCTTCTTTTAACGCCGGAATAACTTTATTTTCCAAGTGCTCTTTTCTGTCCTGCACATAAAATTTTTGAAGTTCTAGCGGCTCTACAAAAATTTCTTTTCTTAAAGCTTGTTTTATTTTTCTGCCAGATTCTGATTCTGTTGTCGGTTCCTTTGTGACAACAACTTCTTTTCCCTTTTCCCTTAAAAAATTTATCAACAAACCCACCTGCGCTGATTTTCCAGAGCCATCTAATCCTTCAACAACAATAAATTTTCCCGGATAATTATTTTTAATCATAATTTTAATAAATAATCTCTGTAAACTAATTGCACCCAAATGCCAGGATTTCCTTCAATATATTTTCCGATGTCTTTTTTATCAACAAGCTCGCCTTCCATTTTATCTGTTTCTTTTATGGAAATCTCCGGGCTGTCGCCAACAAAATTATAAACCAAACCCAAATGAACTTTTTCAACCGGCCTTGAATCATCTTTTAATATTCCAACTAATTTTTTTTCCAAAATATTTCCTTTGAAATCTACTTCTTCGTTCCACTCGCGCATCATTCCGTTTTCCAAAACATCTTTTTCTCCGCCAACATCTTCTTTATTTATGTGTCCGCCAATTCCCAATTGATAGGTGTCAACTAATCTTTGTTCGCCCGCTTTTGGCAAATATTTATAAATAAAATATTTATCTTGAAAATTAAAAACAATATGCGGAATTATCTGCTGAAAAGAAGAATCATTTTCCATATCGCCTCTTCGTTTGAATTCACAATTATTTTTTATCAAATCAATATAATAATCCAAATTATCAGTTTTCAGTCCCTGCCACTTTTCATTTTCAAAAATAATTTCCGATTTTATCACCAAAATCTGCTCGTCATTTTTATTGCTTGTCATATGATTCAACCAAATTATCAACAACAACTAATTCCACGCCGGCATCTTTAAATAATTTCAGAGATAATTCGTCAGCGTGGTATCTTTTCTGCGCCACAACTCTTTTAATCCCAACTCTTACAATCCTCATGGCGCAGTTATAGCATGGAACCATTTTTGAATAAATTGTTGCTCCTTCTAATTTTATTCCGTCTTTGGCGCACTGCAAAATTGCATTCTCTTCGGCATGCAAAGTTCTTACGCAATGCTGCGACTGATTTCCGTTTTCATCAATAACTGTTCTCATTAAGTGTCCGACCTCGTCGCAGTGCGGCTGGCCAGGAGGAGCTCCAACATATCCAGTTGCAATTATTGTATGTCCCGGGCTCACAATAACAGAACCGCTTCTTCCTCTGTCGCAAGTTCCCCTTCTGCCCAATGGTTCTAATAATGATAAAAAATATTCGTCCCAGGGCGGACGCATATATTTTTCTTTCACTTCTTGCGGCAATGGTTTTACTTCTTCCATGTTTTGATATAAGTTAATAATGTTTAATAATTCTACCACTCTAGGGAGCAGAATTCAAATTAGAATCAGCTTTAGAAGCCAAAAAATAAAATAATTTCAAGGCGCGACGAGGAGGTTGTATCCTCTGGATACGCCGACGAAGTCGCAACGCAGAAATCGCTCGTTTTTTTATTTCCCTCGGGGCGGGCGAATTAAGGCAATCTTCTTCGTTGCTTCGGAGCTCACGATGCGCAGAGGTATCAGTTCGCTCCTCGCGCCTCGAATCTTGCCTTAATTCGCTTCCGCTAAAATGATTCTAATTTGAATTCTGCTCCCTTTGCAAAACAAAAATCAAGCGGCTTTCACGCTTGATTTTTGTTTTTAATTTATTATATCAATGCCCATATTACGTGCCGTGCCCGAAATTATTTTCATTGCTTGCTCCACATCTGTTGTGTTCAAGTCCGGCATTTTCTTTTCTGCAATTTCTT
Source organism: Candidatus Staskawiczbacteria bacterium (assembly GCA_963778905.1). Lineage (GTDB taxonomy): Bacteria > Patescibacteriota > Minisyncoccia > Minisyncoccales > Staskawiczbacteraceae > XYD1-FULL-39-28. Next base: position 15,676 of record CAVZWH010000002.1, read on the forward strand.
TTAGCTGCGAGCGTGTAACTTTACCGACTTTTGTTTTGTTTGGCACGCCGCTGCCTTTTTCAATTCCCGCTGCTTTCTTCAAAAGCTCTGAAGCCAAAGGTGTTTTTAATTTGAAAGTGTAAGATCTGTCCTTAAAAATTGTCACCTCTGCCGGAATTGTGTAGCCTGACATCGCCTGAGTTGCGGCATTAAATTTTTGGCAGAATTCGGCAATGTTTAATCCGTGCTGGGCTAATGCCGGCCCAATTGGCGGCGCGGGCGTTGCTTTTCCGGCAGGAATTTGTATTTTTACGATGGCTTTAATTTCTTTTGCCATATTTTTTTCTAAATACTATGTTATAAACTAATGTCTTTATTTTGAAATATGTTTATAAGCAATATTTAGTTTTTTATTGTACTTTTTTTATTTGCAATGAGTCTAATTCAACCGGAGTATCTCTGCCAAACATATTGACCAAAACTTTAATTTTTCCTCTTTCCTTGTCAATTTCCGAAACTTTTCCTTCAAAACCTTTGAATGGTCCATCATTAACTTTAACTGTGGCGCCAATTTCAAAATCAATTGTAAACTCCGGTTCTCCCACCTCCATTCTTTTCATCAAGTCCTCCATTTCGGTTTTAGAAACCGGAATTGGAGTTGTTCCTGCCCCCAAAAATCCTGTTACTCTTGGCGTGTTTCTAACCACATACCACGAAGCATCGGTAACCACCATTTCCACCAAAACATAACCTGGATAAATTTTTTCCTCAACTGTTTTTCTTTTTCCGTTTTTAATTTTTATCTTTTTTTCTTTTGGCACAATTACATTAAAAATCTTGTCTTCCATAGCCAAAAACTCAATCCTCTGTTTAAGATTTTTTGCAACTGCATCTTCGTACCCCGAATAAGTATGAATAACGTACCAATTTCGCTCTTGCTCTATTTGCTGTTTTGCCATATTACTTCAAAACAAAATTTTTAATTACTGTTGTAAAAATATAGTCCAATCCGCCCAAAAATATAGCTACCGCGACAGTAACCCCCAATACAATCAATGTATATCTTAAAACGTCTTTCTGCGAAAGCCAGCTTACTCTTTTCATTTCAACCCAAACTTCCTTAAAAAATAAATTTATTTTTTGTGTTATTGTCATGGTTTTCAAAAACCGCCCGAGGCGGCTATTTATTATCTACCTATATGATAGCCGATAGATATTTATTAGTCAAGCCTTATAATATTATACCATAAAAAATAAGCCCCGCATAATACCTTTCGGCATGTGCAGGGCTCGACGGTGGCGCTGGGAGCCACATATTATTCGCCCGGAACTGCGGCGTCTTGGAGGATATCCTCCTCAATATCGCCAAAGTCTTCGGCCGTGATTTCACGCCACAAGGCAGTGTCTTCGTCGGCATCAACAACCCGGGCTTCCTTGATCAGGCAGACTTGCTC
>CAVZWH010000003.1:0-7685 GCA_963778905.1 Candidatus Staskawiczbacteria bacterium
GCATTGTTCTGGGTTTCATTTGCAGGAGTTCTAAATTTTTTCATATTCATTTTAAACTAAAAAATATCTATGTTTTATTATGATCCAAAAGATTTGAAAAAGTTTCAAAAAGAAAAAAGAACTTTTAAGTCAGCTCAAAATAAATCCGTGCAAAGATTTCAACAGAACGCATCAAGGCTGGAGCACTCAAATGTAAGGAATAAAAATAAAGGCAAAAAAGGATGATCGTCAATTTGACGATTTTTTCTTTACTGGGGATAATTTGAGTAGTACAATTATTGTATGTCAGCTAAAATTAAAATTTTGATAGAAGGTTGCACTAATGCTAATGAAGTTGGCGAAACAGGAGAAGAAAAAACACAGCCGACAGTAACATTGGTGCAAGACGGAGATTTGGTAATGGTTGTTGATCCCGGAATTTTAGAAAATCAACAGGTTTTGATTGATGCGTTGAGCCAGGAAGGTTTAACAATAAATGATGTAAATGTAGTTTGCATTACGCATTCGCACATAGACCATTATAGAAATATTGGCATGTTTCCAGATGCTAAAGTTTTAGAATATTTTGGCGTGTGGGAAAAAAATACAGTTCAGGATTGGCCAGAACAATTTTCTGCAAATATTCAGATTTTGCGCACGCCAGGCCACGACTACACGGGCATCACGCTTTTTGTTGCAACAGGACCCGACAGCGGGTATCCCGGAATTGTTGCAATATGTGGCGATGTTTTTTGGAAAGAAGATTATCCGGCACATCCGCAAGATGACACCTTTGCGTCAAATCCAGCAGAGCTAGAGCACAGCAGAGAGATAGTTTTGAAAATGGCTGATTGGATAATTCCGGGTCACGGCGGAATATATAAAACAAAAAGAGGTTTTATCGCAGATGCAAAAGATATTATAACGTCTAAAAAAACAGAATTAAAAAATGTGTTAACCTGCAAAAAATGTCACAAATCTATGAATAAAAAAGACAGATGCTTATGCCGACCCTGGCTCTGCCATCATTGTTGCGAATGCGAGTTAGACTGCAATCTTTGCGGCTGCAGCCATAAAATTTTTTAAGATGAAAAAAATATTTTTTATATTATTCATTGCTATTTTTTTGTTAGGAATTGCCGGCGTTGCTTTGGCTTATCAATTGAAACTTGTTTATTTGCAGCCAGGAAACGTCCAGATAAATAATCCGGAGACATCTCAGGTATTTTATGATGACTTAAAGGGCAGCTCCAGAGATTATTTTATTGATTCAAGTGAAAATTTTGAATTATATATCAATCTTTTGGTTCCGGAAGAGGCTAATAGAGACGGCAGATATTCTGCAAAAATTTTTTTTGAAAATGGCGGCCAAGACCGGCAGATAGCTCAACTGGACGGCGATTCGTCTGCATGGCAGGAATATTACGAAAATTTTAGCAGAGATTATTACTTAAAAGGTCCGGAGTTAGACCAGAAAGTTTTGGCGGGAAAATATAAAATAGAAGTTTTTTCTAAAGACAACCAGGGAAAATATGTTTTAGCTGTCGGCAAAAAAGAATCGTATGACGCCCTGTCTATCTTAAATATTTATTGGCAGCTGCCATTGTTAAAAATATCGTTTTTTCAAACATCTGTTTTGCAGTTTTTTTTAACGCCTTTCGGCATAGCCGGTATCGCCGTAATTGGAGTTTTGTTGATATTAGTGGCGCTGGTTTATTATATAATAGGAACCATAAAAGAATTTATAAAACATAATCAGGCAAAAACTCTGCTTTTAACTTCGGGCGGTATGCAGATGAAAGAGGAAATAATAAAACTTTTACAAAAACCTGCTTATGACATAACGGTTGCGTTTATTTCCACTGCCGCAAAACCAGAAGAAAATCTTGATTATTTAAAAAAAGATTGGATTGTTATGAGAGACGAAATGGGTTTTAATTTGGAAGAAATTGATATTGAAGGAAAAAAAGAATCAGAGGTAATGAAATTGCTGGAAATAAAAGATATTATTTTTGTTGAGGGAGGAAACACTTTTTATTTATTAAAAGCGATGAGAAAATGCAATTTTGAAAAAATAATAAGAAAATTATTAAAATCAGGCAAGGTTTATATTGGAGTTTCTGCGGGAAGCATTGTAGTCGGAAAAACAATACAAACAGCCGTGTGGGGTAAGGATAAAAATCTTGTCAATTTGAAAAATCTAAAAGGATTAAATCTTGTTCCATTTGATATTTTTTGCCATTACCAGCCAGAGGACGCGGAAATAATAAAACAGAAAATAAAAAATCCAAGAAAAAGGGCAAAAAAATTAAAAATTTTAAGCGACAGCCAGGCAATTTTAGTCCAGGGCAAAGAAATAGCATTAATCGGCAAGGGAGAGCAAATTATAGTTTAACGGATTTGTTTGGCAATAAAATTTGCATCTACCGATAGTCGTTTCGCCCGGCGGCGAAACGCTATCTATATTCTCGGCGATTTTTCGCCTGCTGGCGAACCTTGCAAAATCGCCTGTGAAAATTAGATTCAAATTTTATTGCCTTACTAATTTTTATATGCGCATTTTTGTAAAAGCAAAACCAAATTCAAGAGAGGAAAAAGTTGAAAAAATTGATGAAAATAATTTTATTGTTTCTGTGAAAGAACCGCCGGAAAAGGGAAAGGCAAACGAGGCAATAAGAAATGCTTTGGCAGTTTATTTCAAAACCTCTTCATCAAGAGTAAAAATAGTTTCAGGATATTCGTCTAGAAGCAAAATTATTAAAATTATTTAACAAAATGGAAACAACATTGCACGGACACATTGTGTCTTACGACCCGTCAGCTGAATTAGGTATTCAATATTTAATGTATAGAAACGGCGACGAAGTGAAAGTTTTTTTTGACGAGGCGTACAACCATGGATACGCTATTTTTGAAGACCACGCCGGCACTAAATTTAAATTACTTCATAACGGAGATAAATATGAATTAACCCATATGTAGTTGGTCATTTTTTATGTTGTTCTTTGAAAAGGAGTTCTAACAATGGCTCAAAGACAGATGATAAAAATAGTGATTAGGTTGCAAAATAGCAAAGCATATCGCGCTTTGGAAAATTTTTATTTGAATGGATTATTTGTGAAATCTCTTTTCAGAAAAATTAAAATGTATTTTGCCGTTTTGAAGCGAAGAATTGGCAGGATTATAAGAAAGATGCGCCTTAGAGGCGTGTCCGACGGAAGAAGAATGTATTTTTACAAACTTGTCTGTAAATTTTTGCCTGCCTTTGTTAAGGCGTGGAAACTGGGCATTTGAGCGTGGCACAAGGGTTTTAAGACCCTTTTTTATTGCATTTTAATAAAATACTTGATAAAATTTTTTAACAGGGTAAACTGAACTATAATGCCAAAAGTAAAAAGGCAAAAAGCCAGGCCAAAAGTTAGAAAAATAAACAAAGCAAAACCTGTAAGGCGCGGGAAATTTTTAGTTAAAAAAAACAAAAAACAAGCAAAAAAAAATATTGCAAAGAAAAAATTAAAAATAAAAAATATTGCAGTAAAAAAAATAAAAAAAGCGAAGAAGATTGTAAAAAAAGTTAAGGTTGCCAAAATAAAAAAAATTGCTCTGAGGCGAGCAAAAAGACAAGTTGCAAAAAATCCGATTGCAGAATTTCCGGTAGAATCATTGTTCAAAGCAAAAATTAAAGTAATTGGAATTGGCGGCGGCGGAGGGTCAATTGTTTCTGAAATTGGCAGGTCTTTGGAAAAAGCAACCTTTGTCATTGCCGACACAGATATCCGGGCGTTAAAAAAGAAATCAGGAATAAAATATTTTTGGTTTGGCGAAGAATTGACTCACGGCTTGGGAACCGGAGTAAATGTGGACTTGGCAAAATCAGCGGCAGAAGGCGCAAAAGAAAAACTTAGCGTATTTTTCAAAGACCAGGACATTATAATTTTTATTGCTTCGCTTGGCGGGGGATTAGGATCCGGCGCTACTCAGGTTTTTGCCGAAGCTGCCAAGGAGTTTGGCGGAATTACTTTTGGCATATTTACTACGCCGTTCAAGTTTGAAGGAAAAAATAAATATCGCATCGCTCAAAACGCGCTAAAATCTTTGCGCAAATCCTTGAATGTTTCGCTGGTTATTCCCAATGAAAAAATATTCAAAATTATTGATGCCGATACAGCAATAACAGATGCTTTTTCAATTGTTAACAAAAGTTTGATAGAATCTTTGGAAAGCTTGATTGATTTAATTTATAATCCGGGAATAATTAACATTGATTTTGCCGATTTGCGCACAATTTTAAGGGGCACAGGAAACACGGCATTTTTGAATACCATAGAAGAATCCGGTAAAAATAGGGCGGAAAAAATTTGTAAAAAAGTTCTTGTAAATCCTTTGCTGCAAAACAGCAGTTTTACCGCCGAAAAAATTTTATTCAATATTGCGGGCTCAGAAAATCTTTCAATGTTTGAAGTTGAAAAAATCAGCAGCCACATCGCCAACTTAAATCCGAAAGCAAAAATTATTTTCGGAATTTCCAAGAATTCAAAATTAAAAAACAAAATAAAAACCACTATTTTAATGACAGGCGGGCAAGTTTTAGAAGAAAAAGCAGAACCTGTAAAAATTCCTTCAGTTGAGCCGGTCAGAGGGCCGCTTAAAAAAGAAAAACCCAAAGAACCAAAAGCTAAAAAAAATAAAACCAAAAAACATCCCAAAGGGTTTCCTTCGCAAAAGCCGGTTTCTGGGCATCCTTTGGGTCTTCCGGTGTTTGAAGCTCAGGCTACACCCGTGCCAATCGTATATCAAAATAAAATAAACATTGTAGAGCCAATTTCGGCTCAAGGTAAAAAAACGATAAGAAGAAGCGGATTAGAAATTAAAAAAGCAGAAGAACAAGAAGAAAAAAAGAGATTGGCCCAGGAAAAAGAATGGGAAATTCCAGCATTTTTAAGAAAAGTAAAATTTAATAAATAATTGACATGGAAAAAGAAATAAAAAAAGCAATTATTCCTGTTGCCGGATTGGGCACCAGATTTTTGCCGCTGTCAAAAGTTTTGTCAAAAGAATTTTTTCCTTTAGTAGACAAGCCGGCAATTCAATATATTGTCCAGGAAATTAAGGATTTGGGCATAGAAGAAATAATTTTTATTATAAGTTCAAACCAGAAAGCTATTTTAGATTATTTTAAAAAATCTCCAAAATTGGAAAAAATTCTGGCGGAAAGAAAAAAAGATGAACTGCTGAAAGATTTACATAATTTTCAAGATGCATTTAAGGATATTAAAATGACGTTTGTGATTTAAAAGGAGCCAAAAGGAGACGGCCACGCTATTTTACAAGCTGAAAAATATATAAAAAATGAACCAGTTGGAAATTTGTTTGGAGATGATGTTATGTACTCACAACCGCCGGCTTTGTCACAATTAATGAACATATACAAAACTTGTTCGGCTCCTGTTTTGGGATTAAGACGCTTGCCAAAAGAAAAAATACCGGCATACGGGTCAGTGCAAGTTGAAAAAATTTCCAATGGTTTGTATAAGGTCAAAAAAATTATAGAAAAACCAGCGCCATCAGAAATTATGTCAGATTTAGTTGTGATGGGACGCCACATTTTGACTCCGGAGGTTTTTGAATATTTGAAAAAAGCAAAGCCGGGAAAAAAAGGAGAAATAATTTTAGCAGAAGTTTTGGCAAAAATGCTTGATGAGGGCAAGCAAATTTATGGATATGAATTAAGCGGTGAATGGTTAGAATGCGGAGACAAACTGAAATGGATAAAATCATTTTTCTATTTAACCTTAAAAGATCCAAGATTTAAGGACGAACTAAAGCAGTATCTAAAAACAATAAAGTAATTTTTATGACATACGATTTAATAATTATTGGCGCCGGTCCCGCTGGTGTTTCAGCCGCTATTTATGCTGCTCGCCAAAAAATGAATCTTTTGCTTATTTCAAAAGACATGGGCGGCCAGATTGCCAAAAAAGCAGTGGATATTGAGAATTATCCGGGATTTGATAAAATTTCCGGCCCGGATTTAATAAAAACTTTTGAAGAGCAGTTAAAAACAAATAAAGTAGAAATTATTTTTGACGAAGTTTTGAAAATTGAAAAACAAAATAACAAATTTATAATTTCCACTGAGTCAGGCGAAAAATATGAAGCATTGACGGTGATAATTTCTACTGGCGGCGACCCAAGACCTTTGGAAGCAGAAGGAGAAAAAGAATTTATTGGCAAAGGCGTAAGTTATTGCGCATTGTGCGACGGGCCGATATTCCGCGACAAAATAGTTGCAGTAATCGGCGGAGGAAATTCCGGATTTGAGTCAGCATTATTTTTATCCAATTATGTAAAAAAGATTTATGTTTTGGAATTCAGTGAAGTTGCAAAAGCAGACGCGCAAAATCAAAAATTGGTTTTGAATACTAAAAAAGCAGAAATTATTACAAATGCCAAAGTTTTGAAAATAGAAGGCGATAAATTTGTAAAATCATTAACTTATCAAGATTTAATTTCAAATCAAGAAAAAAAATTGGATGTTGATGGCGTTTTTGTTGAAATCGGATATTCGCCGGCAACAGCTTTTGTAAAAGATTTGGTTGATTTTTCAGAAAGAGACGAAATTATTACTGATTTGGAAAGCTACGCCACAAAAACTCCGGGACTTTTTGCCGCCGGAGATTGCAACAAAGGAAAGTACAAACAAATTATTACAGCTGCGGGCGAAGGTGCCAAAGCCGCGTTAGCAGCTTATGAATACTTTCAAAAAATAAAATGAGTAAAATAAAAAATATAATTGCGAGGGAAATCAAAGATTCGCGGGGAAAGCCGACCATTGAGGTTGAGTTGGAAACTGAAAAAGGAACTTTTGTTGATTCCGTGCCGTCGGGAGCTTCAACCGGAAAAAATGAGGCATTGGAATTAAGAGATGAGGACGGAAAAGGTGTTTTGACTGCAATTAAAAATGTAAATGAAATTGTTGCACCAAAATTAAAGGGTAAAGACGTATTAAATCAACAGGATATTGATGGGCTGATGATTGAATTGGATGGAACTGAAAATAAATCAAAGTTGGGAGCCAACGCAATTTTAGCTGTTTCTTTGGCAGTTTGCCGCGCCGGCGCCGGAGCCAAAAAAGTTTCTTTATATAAACATATCGCTGATTTATCGGGTCAGAAAACACAAATTCCATTTGCGATGTTTAACATTCTAAATGGCGGTGAACACGCAAAAAATGATTTGGATATTCAGGAATTTATGATAGTTCCGCAAAAAAAAACATTTGCAGAAAATTTAGTTTCGTGCAATAAAATTTTTCAAAACCTAAAAGAAAATATTGAAAAAAATTATGGAGGACCCAAAGGGTACCCCGAATTGGGCGACGAAGGTGGTTTTGCCCCGAAAATTTCCAAAACAGAGCAGGCATTATTTTTATTGAAAAATGCTTCAGAAGGCGAGTCCGACATAAAATTTGCTTTAGATTGTGCGGCTTCGCAATTTTTTAATGCCGGCAAATATAATTTAGAGGGCAGAGAATTGACCAAAGCAGAACTTTTAGAATTTTATGAAGATTTATTAAAAAGGTTTTCGATAATTTCAATTGAAGACCCATTTTCAGAAGAAGATTGGCAGGGTTTTGAGTCTATTGTGCGACAATTGGGGCAAAAAGTTTTGATTGTCGGAGATGATCTTACAACGACAAATATAAA
>CAVZWH010000004.1:0-7412 GCA_963778905.1 Candidatus Staskawiczbacteria bacterium
TGCAAAGCTTCAAAAGGAAAATTGTGAGCCAAACTAAATTTATAATTGTAATCGGGGTCATGATACTTATTGCCATTGCCGCCTCCATTGTCACAAGAGCAAAAAGGAAATAAAGCTACAATTTAGGACAACTGCCAAAAAACATTTTAAACAAATGAACCATCCGCGGACCGAACATTTGTCACATTGTTTATGACCACACTGATCGGTCGTCCAGCGGACACAAAGGCCGCCAACGAAATCGAAAGTCTTGCCGGGGGCAACACAGCCTTCGCACTGGACCTCTACGCCCGGCTTAAAACCGCCGACGGCAATCTGTTCTTCTCCCCTTACAGCATCTCCACCTGCCTGGCCATGACCTATGCTGGCGCGCGCGGAGACACGGCGGCACAGATGGCCCAGACGCTTCATTTCGACACGAACCAGAACCAACATATTTTGCAATTGCACAACGCCAACTGTAATATAATTAATTCCCAACATTTTATACTGTGCAGTTTTTAATGGAACATAAAGTCCGCCGTCGGGCCCAGTGTCTCCCCCGCCTTGCGCTTTATAAACTCCAATGACTTGAAAATTTAAATTTCCAACTCGCACTAATTTTCCCAACGGATCGTCCTGCACAAATAAATCTTTTGCAATGGTAGATCCTAAAATCACAACCTGTGAAGCTCCGGCATCTTCGGCTTGCGTATAAAATCTTCCTTCGGAAAGCTGATGCTCGTCAATTGAAAATTTTTCGTAAGATGCGCCATAATAAATTGCGCTTTTGTTGTTATTTCTATAACTCGCCACCGCCATTCCGGTAACTTCCCCATAATCATTGGCAACATTATTTAATTTTTTAATATCATCTAAATCTCTTTGATTAAATGTTGTAATTCCAACCGCAATTCCAGGCGACAACCCTCCGGTTATACTGCTGGCAGCACGATTTTTTGTTGTCGGCGGAACTTTAGTTTTTATAAACAAAGTATTATTTCCCAAAGATGCAACTTCGTTATTTATCAAACTATTAAACCCGGCTCCAGCCGACAAAACCGTAATCACAGTTGCAATTCCAATCATAATTCCCAGGGTTGTCAAAACCGTGCGGACAGGATTCGCAGAAAGTGCTTTGATTGATTGTGTCAATGCTTTGCTATTCATATCTTAATGCTTCTATTGGATTTAATTTTGATGCTTTTAGCGCCGGATACAATCCAAAAATTACGCCGGTTAAAATTGAAACTCCGACTGCCAGCAAAACAGAAATTATGGAAATCACAAACGCCCAGTCGTATCCTAAATAATTCATAACCAAGGAAACAATATAAGCAATTATGGTTCCGATAATTATTCCGATAATTCCTCCCAAAAAAGTTAAAGTTCCAGCTTCCAATAAAAATTGGCGCGCGATTGCGCTGTTTGTGGCTCCCACTGCTTTTCTTAAACCAATTTCTCTTGTTCTTTCAGCCACGGTGGCTAACATAATATTCAAAATTCCAATTCCGCCAACAACCAAAGCAATCGCAGCCATGGCAGTTAAAAATAATCGCAAGGCATTTGTGATTGTGCTTAAAATTGAAATAGCGTCCTCGGTGCTGTAAACAGTAAAATCAATATCTTTATCAGCTAATATATGATGATTTTGTTTTAGAATTCTTGTAATGTCGGCAGTTGTCTGATCAAGGTTGGCCGCAGAATCAACTTTTATGTTTATCGCGTTCAAATAATGTATTCCGAGCAATTGCTCTTGTCCGATTGCCAATGGTAAATAAATCTGGTCATCGTTGTCCTGGAAAAATGAAGAGCCGCGAGAAGTTATAACTCCAATTACCCGCAAGGGAATTCCGCCGGCTTTTGTCTGGGAGGCATTTCTAACTTTTATAACTTGCCCAATAGGATCAACTCCAGTTTGACCAAACAATTCTGTTGCAACAGTTGAACCCAAAACAACAACGCTGGCGCTTCCCTGGTCTTGCTGCTGGTTAAAAAACTGCCCCTCCTGCATTGTAAAACTTACAACATTTGGATAATAGCTGTCGATTCCAGTAAAATTTGTATCTACTTCTTTATTTTGCCAAGTGATTGACGCAGATCCCTTGACCATTGCAGAAACAGCCACAGCGTGCGGCACTTGCGAAGTCTCCCGCAAGGAAACAGTATCTGAATCCACCAAAGTTGTTGTAGTGATGCCATAAATCGCGGATGGCGGACCATTGCTGCTACTTTTTCCAGGCTGAACTGACAAAAGATTAGAGCCCAACTTTGTAACTTGCCCCAAAATTAAACTCTGCGCGCCAGCTCCCAAAGAAATTATAATAATCACTCCGGCAACTCCGATAACAATTCCCAAAATAGTCAAAAACGACCTGCCTTTTCTGGCAAGCAAAGTCCTAAAAACTAATTTTAATGTTCCAACATAATCCATGTTATTTCACTAAATCTCTGTCTTCTTCGGCAATCGTCCTCTTTTCCACCTTTTCGTCAGAAATAATTTGGCCGTCTTTAATGCGGATAATTCTTTTGGCGTGATTTGCCGTGTCGGTTTCGTGAGTAACCAAAATAATTGTGTGGCCTAAACTATTTAATTTTTGCAAAATAAACATTACTGTATTTCCTGATTTTGAATCTAAATTTCCAGTCGGCTCATCGGCAAAAATTACAGCCGGATTATTTACCAAAGCTCTGGCAATTGCAACTCTCTGTTTTTCGCCTCCGGAAATTTGATTTGTAAAATATTTTAATCTGTGCGAAAGCCCCACAGATTCCAATGCTTTTTCAGCCAGTTCATCGTAATTTTTTAATTTGCTGTAAATCAGCGGCAATTTTACGTTGTCTAAAACACTTGTTCGCGCCAATAAATTAAACGACTGAAAAACAAAACCAACTCTTTCGTTTCTTAAAGATGCCAAATAATCATCATCAAAATCTTTTGTGTTTTTTCCTTCAAATTTATAAGTTCCGGAAGTCGGCCTGTCCAAAAAACTTAAAATATGCATCAATGTTGATTTTCCAGAACCGGACGGCCCCATAATTGCCACAAATTCTCCTTCATCTATTTTGAAACTCACGTTATGCAAAACGCGCGTGACAACTTCGTCATTTACATAATCTTTTTTTAAATTTTCTACTTCAATTAGCGCCATTTTATAAAATTTGTTATTTATAAATAGTAAGAAATTTTGCGGCCGCAAAATTTCTTACTATTTATATTTACGGTTTTACGTAGGTTACAATTTCTTGGCCGTCGCTCAACCCCGAAGTAATTTCCACCAATCCCCCATCTGCCTGCAATCCGGTTTGCACCTGAACTTGGTGATATGTTTTTGTTTTTGCGTTATCAATAACTCTTACGTATTGGTTATTGTTATTATTTATAATTGCCGTTGACGGAACTGCCAAAACATTGTCTTTTTTGGCAACTAAAATTGTCATATTGGCTGTCATACCTGGTTTTATGCCTGGGATATTATCCAAACTTCCTTTTACTAAATAATCCACCACGCCAGAAATTACAGTTGACGCAGGATTTATTGTTAAAACTTTTCCTGCAAAATGCTGGTCAGGACCCAATGCGTCAAAAGTATAATCTATCGGCTGGCCAACTTGCAAGGTTGCAATATTTGCTTCGCTTACATCAGCTTCCGCGTGCAAATTTCCAACATCCTGCAAAACTATAACTTCCTGCGACGGCACGGCTTGCTCGCCAACTTTAATATCCACCTGAGTAATCGTGCCCGAAACCGGAGCCGTAATGATTAAATTATTTAAATTGGTTTGCGCTGAATCAACTTGCCCTTGGGCTGAAAGTATTTGAGCTTTTGCTAAATCAATATCTGCCTGCGTTGGCGGAGCTGTTGTAACATTTAACTGGTCTTCTGATTTTTGCAATGACAATTTCAAAGAAGCAATATTTTGTTGCAGCTCGGTGGCGCCTGTTAAAGCGGTATTAAGATATGTTTTTTGCGCGTCCAAAGAATCCTTGTCTGCAGATAAAACTTTAGAATAATATATTCCCTGGTCGCACTGCACCCTGATAATATTTACATCGTCATAAACATTATTGAGAGCTAAAATCGTTTGCGTAACTGCTGTATCAATATCTGATTGCGCCAAAGTTTTTTCAGCTGTGTTCAAATAATTCTGTACGTTTTGCATGTTGGTGTTAATATCATTTCTGCTGTCCTGGACTTGAATCCCTTGCTGATCTTGCGCTGCAAAATAATTATTTTGCATAGAAACAACAACAGAATAAGCATTGAATATGCTTGTATATCCGTTATTTAGCGTGTTTACAGCTCCGTTGTATGCGTTGATTAAATCTTGCTTGGCTAAACTTACGGAGTTCTTCTGATGTCTGAATGTTTTGCGCAGTTGCGCCAGCCAAAAGTTTTTCATAATTTGCCTGCGCTTGAGCTAATGTTCCTTGGGCTGAAGTTAAAGTAGCAAGAGCTGACGATTGGTCAATTGTCGCCAAAACCTGTCCTTGCCCCACCTTGTCTCCTTCTGCCACAGAAATTTTTCTGACAGCTCCGCTTCCCTGAAAACTCAAATCAAGGTCTGTTCCGCTTACAACTTGTCCGGTTGACAGCACGGTTTCCTGTAAATTTTGTTTTGTAGCAAAACCGGTTTGAATAGAGTTTGAATTATTTCTTGTGGCAAAAATAAAAACTACAACGGCAATAATTATTACTAAAATTATAATAATCCAGATGTTTCTTTTTTTTCTAAAAAATTTGGGCATCTTCATAGTTTTTTTATTTAATTGTTTTCTATTATAAAATTATAAAATATTAGACAATATTTTTTTGTGCAGACGAAGAAAAGCTGCCAATTCCCTGTCGTTTAAGACATTAAAAAACTTTTCCATATTTTTTGTATGTTTTTTTTCTTTGGCAATAATATATTTTTTACCCTTAGAAGAGAGCTTAAGTTGCAGCGCGCGCCTATCTTTTGGATCGTCATTTCGTTTTGCATATCCATTATCCACCAGACCATCTACTAATTGAGTAGCAGCGCTGGATGAAATGCCAAGCTTGCTTGATATCTCTTTTATGCCTATGCCGCGATACTGTTCTATAATAACCAAAACAAACCATTGAGAAAAAGTGACTAAATTATTGTCAGCCGAATGAAAAAATTTGTTTTGGACTTTATTTTTCATCACTTGGAAGCTTTCCATAATTTCTTCTATTGTTTTTTTTCTATTTTCCATTTTCCATAAATTAGTTTAGAACCTTAATATATAAGTATCTTAACAAATTAAAAACTACTTGTCAATAGTTAAATTTAATTTTTAAGCATTATATGGTTTTGCTTCTTTCAGCCACTTGCCAAATTTGCAGTCAGAGCTGTGCTGAGGCGGCGTCGGATTTCTCAAAACCGCAACCGCATCCTTAAAAATTTCGTAAATATCGCCTGGATTTGTTTCTATTTCCAGCATTTCTTTTCTAAATGGAAGCCGGTCAATAAATCCTTTGCTTTTGTCAACAATGTAAAATGCCAAATAACCTTTTCTCGCAGTTTGAAATCCGTTTTTTTCCATTAAAAAAGTGTACGTGTCTAACTGCAGTTGAAATCTGTCATAAACGTTTGCCGCCGAGCTTCCGGTTGATTTGTAATCTAATGGCGCAATTTTTTTGTCATCAAATTCCAAAACATCATCAACCGCGCCGAATAAAGTTGCTTGTAAATTTTGGTCAAAATATCTTATTCCTGCAAAATTATTCCGCCACTGATTTAGCAAATTTTGGTTTGGAAAAAGATGCGCTTTTATATTATTTTCTTTTAACATCGGGTGCAATAAATTTTTTGCGCGGTACGCGTCAAACTCTTCTTTTAACAAAGTATCCACTGCGGAGTTCAAAGCATAAGGATATGGCTGAGGTCTTTTGATTCCCAAATTTTTGTCCAGCCAAAAACAATGCGGACATTCCAGAAATAAATTTAACGAATTTGGTGATAATTGTATCGCTTTTCCGTTCATATATTAATTTATTTTATCATAACATAACGCCATTTGCTATATTGATCTTTATAAAATTTGTAATTTGAGTATTTATATTGTTTTATTATTTTTTCTATTTTATTTTTTTGCTCTGAGCTAAATTCCATATAAATTTTGCCGTCCGGATTCAAATATTTCTTTGCCTGACGCAAAAATTTTTTGATGTAAAAAAGTCCGTCTTTACCGCCGAATAAAGCTTGCTTTGGTTCATATTTCAAAACTGACTTTTGTATTTTATTTTTTCTATTTCGCGCAACATACGGCGGATTAGCAAAAATAAAATCGTATTTGCTTCTTACATTTTTGAAAATATCTGATTGAATTATTTTATATTTTTTGGGATTTATTTTATTTATTTTACAATTTATTTTTATTTGTTTTAAAAATTTTGCATCTTTTTCAACAAAATCGCATTTTACGTTTTTAATATTTTTCAGAATTGCAACGCCGACGCAACCAGATCCTGAAAAAATATCTAAGACTTTTCCTTTTTTTATTTCTTTTAACGCCGGCCCTACCCAGAATTCTGTTTCAGGTCTTGGAATTAATGGTTTTTTAGACAAATCAATTTTGCAATCCAAAAAATTAGTAAATCCAATTACATAATCTATTAGCTCGCCTGCTTTTAATCTTTTCACATCCTTATAAAAATTTTTATCTGGCTTATTATTATATTTTTCTCTTAAAAGCCAGCCGATTTCTTTTTGCAATTTTTTATTCATAATTTATTTTTACATTAAAAAGCAGAAAGAAACAAACAAAAAGGGACTTTTGGTCCCTGCTACCTAGTTATCCCATCTTTCTAATAAAATGGGGGTATCTATGTCTTTTATAACCTTGCCATTATCTTGCTCAAATTCTTCCATGAGACTAAATATTGACCCGTTGCGCATAACGTGCGTAGCCGCAGCTTCCCCTGCATAGCTGCCATAACCTATAACAATCATATTTCTTGATTTTAACAACCTGCAAAGGCACATTAATCGCCCGGTGGGAGCTTTGTTGTACCTGCCGTTGATATACATTGACACTTTTGTGCCAACATCAACAAGCCAATTTTCTTCTTTGCCATCTGGATTTTTGATCCGAATACACAAATAAGGCTTTAAGTACGGCACAGGATTATTTGGGTTTGGTTTTGTTCTCATAAAGACATCTCCTTGCCTATTTATAACTTGGAAAAGAACATTCAGACACATTTTTTCTAATTCTACTCTTGTCAGAACTGATGTCAATGCTAATGCCAAGAAAAAACCCGCTTTCGCGGGTTTTTAATTATTTAATACCAATAATTTCTATTTCTGTGTACGGCTGCCTGTGGCCAATTTTTCTGCTTTCTCTTTTTTTGGCTTTATATTTGAAAACAATTATTTTATCTCCTTTCCCGTGGCTCAAAATTTTTGCTGTAACTTCTGCTTTT
>CAVZWH010000005.1:0-11439 GCA_963778905.1 Candidatus Staskawiczbacteria bacterium
TGTGGATGGCACCTACACATTAAAGCCGTGGATGAAATCAAATCCAACACTCGAGGAACTGAAGCAAAGCCCTTATATTAAGTTTAATCCGGACGGATCATACGTAGACCGCAAGGGGCCGGACATGATAATTAAACACGAAGACGGAACCGAGGAGGAAATAATTTTTTAGTTGATACTCACACAAAAAAATAATTGCCTTGAATTGTGGCTATGAACTCAATTGATTAACCCAAAAGCCTCTTTTATTTTTTAGTCTTTCTAACTGCAAAATTTCCTTGAAAACATATTTTTCTTTAGTTACATTATCTTTGTTGGGCAAAATTTTAGGATTGGATTGACCCCACAATTTATAGATATAAGTTGCTCTCTGAGTAGAAATTATATCAGTTAAAACCATTTCAGCTAGCACTGCGCATGAACCACAAACCGAATGTCCTTCCAATTTTAACTGTTCTCTTAAGTGCCAATCGTTGACTAATGTTATTGCATTTATAAATCCAATTTTTGCCAAATCACGATTCAGTTGAATAACAGATAAATCCGACTGAGAATTTGAGACACTTCTCCAATGAGTTGAAGACTCCCATAGCGGTTGCTGAAGTTCTTGAATTTTAGCGACTTGTCCAATTTTAATTAAGGCGGTCCCCGATAATTGATTTTCCGCAACAGTTCTTGAATAAAAACCTGAAGCAGAAATTATTTTGACATCATTTCCAGACCTTAATATATGGCTACTGGTTAATGTGCCGTCGCTATTAAAAGACAAATTTTCTATTTTATTAGCAGCGACCCCACAGCCAGCGGCAGATGTAATTCCAGAAAATAAATTTGGCTTATAAGAATGCAGATACTCCCCTGCTTGGACAGCTTCCAATGTTACAACTCCTACGGCACCACATTTTTCTAAAAATTCATGTATTTTTTCTGGTGTTAAAATGTTTTTATTCTTTGGATCAAAAATAAAAGCAAACGGGTCCCAGCCCGATTTATCAATTATTAAATGTTTTTGATCAGTATTTAGTTCCATATTTGTTAAAATTAATTATATTTTTGGTCTTAAACAAAACAAAACCCCACCTTTGAAAGAGGGACACCAAAACCACAGATTAACCGAGGCTTTTGGAATTACGCTTTCAAAAATGGGGACATGTTTTAAAAGTTTTAATGCAAAACTCGGTTCAATCGTCCGTTCATACGGTGTCTCTATTCTAATTATGACGTCGTGCGCTGGAAAATATTACAAATCCAGCCATTATCATTTTACTCCACCCAAAAAGCTTGTCAAATCCAACCTTTCATTACAAATCTGTGGATAACTTTTTATATATCAATTAGCTCTGAACGCTTTTGTAACTTCATCGAAGTTTTTAAACTTATTTTTTTCCCAATCCTCCTGTTTTATATATAACGCCTTATATTCCATTTTGTTTTGCCTGCTGTTAACATCCTCGCACCATTTCTGCAACCTCTTAAATTTTAATTTATCATCCTCTTCTTCCCTTCCTTTTGTTTCAATAATATAAACTGTTTTATTGTCAGCTTTAACAAAAAAATCTGGATAATATGTTGCAATAAATCCTTCTGAATTTTTGTATTCAATTCTCAAAGCACTCGCCTCTTTATTTTGGAAGTTTTTTGAAAAAGAAACCACGTCTTCGCAATTTTCAATAAAGTGTGCGAACTCTAATTCAAAATTACTATCACCAACAATTTTATTAAAAACTGACTTCTTTGGTATTAAGTAGGATTTATCATTTACCACGAATGGCCTTGCTTCGCTGATTTTTATATAGTTTTTAATTTCAGTATCTCCTTTGTCTTGAACGGTCAATTCATTAATAGCTTTTTTGAAGGAATATTTAATTAATCTTATGTATTCAGTTTCAGATAAATTTCTTAACACATTCAGGTCTGACAAATCTATTTCTTTATTAAACATATAGCCCTGCACAAATTCTTTTACTTTACCAAACAAAATGTCATAGCAACCAAACAACCTTAACTCGCGCATTATTGCTTGAGCAAAAAAACCTATAACGCTTTGGTAATCTGGATCAATGCTCCCGCTCAATATTGTTGTGTGGTGCGTTGTTTCTTCAACAACATCTTTAAACACAATCTCTCTTTTTTCTGCTTCTGAAAATGTTTTTACTTCAACTTTTTTATTTCCAAATTTTGAAACATCTAATTCGGCAAGGTTTTTGTATTCTCTTTGAATCCTTGGAGACATTACAGGAATTTCAATATCCAATTTCTCAATATTTTTTTTAGGATTATCTTTATCAACCTCAATAACCATTGGCGTAATTGGCTTTTCTCCAACTCCCATAGCCCTCTTTTCAATAATTACTCCTTCCCCATTTATCAATTCAACGAAATCCAAAAATGCTGGTGTTCCAACAACGCTTACATATTCTTCAACATCATCCCTCCCAAAAAACATTCTTCTTAGGCCCCTACCCAATGTTTGTTCTGGTAAAATTTTTGAATCTGCCGCATAGGGTCTTAATCCAATAATCGTCGTAACATTTTTTACATCCCAACCTTCCTTTAACATCATAACTGAAACAATAACTTTATATGGGCTTTCCCAGCTATCGATATCGTTTGCCTGCTTTCTCAATAAATCTAATTCTTCTTTATTTTTTCCAGAAACAGTTTCAGAGATTTCACCGCTCTTGTTTGTATGAATAGTTAAAACTGCATCTCTCAAATCCTTGAAACTTGTTTTGATATATTCTGCAACTTCATCACAGTTTTTGGTATCATCTGTCATAATAAACAGAATGGATTTCTTGCCCATTGGCTTCAATGTTTCATAAGTTTTCTTCCACTCCTCAATTCCAAGGTTTATGTAGTCCCTGTATTTTTCGCTGAATAAAGAGCTTTGGTTTTCATTTAATTTTCCTCTGCTTGCTCCGTCAGGTACCACTGGATTTTTTACAATTCTTTGATGTATGGCTTCAACAAGCGGATAATCAGAAATTACCTGCACAAAAATTGAACCGTCATTTTTCTTTGGCGTAGCAGTCAAATCCAGCTGCAAAGACAAATGGGATTCTTTTTGTTTTAGCCGGTTATGAATATCTTCAATTGACTTAACCCATGCAGAATTTTCGTCATGCAAATGATGAGCTTCATCGTTTATAATTATCAGCTCATCAATATCTCTCACAATCATTCCCAAATCAACAGTAGAATCATTTGTTTTTGTAACTGGCTTGTGTCCCAAAAAATATGCCGAAGTATCTTCATCTTCTAGACTCGGCTCTTTCACATCGCCTTCAAATACCCGGTGTATATTAGTTAAAAATATATTTCCTGTGTCAGAAATACTTTTTAAGTCATCCTGCAGATGAAGCGTGATTTGAAAATCATCTTGCCAATTCTGCCCATGGTATCCGTTATCAGGCAACACTGGATCGCTAAAAAATATCTTCAAACCTTCAAAATCATTTTTTATTCTTTCAAACACAATCACGTTTGGAGTAATCAAAAGAAAATTCTTTGCCAATTTAGAATCTGGTTCATATTTTTTATGGAAATACGCCCACGCAATAGCTAGGCTCATAACTTTTGTTTTACCTGCTCCTGTTGCCATTTTAACCACAAATCTTAGCCAGTCTTCCGTAAACATTCCTGCGCTTAAAACACCCGTTGAGTTATAACGGATTAAATCATATTTATCTTTTACTTTTGCAACTTCATATAACCAAATTACGGTTTCTATTGCTTCTCTTTGAGCAAAATAATACTGGAATTGAGACGATACGCCCTGCTTATCATAAACTATGTGTTCTTCCTCAAACCACCAATTTAAAAGAGCCTTTGAAGTTTCGCTTGCACCTTCATAATTTTTATCACGCCAAACTTTTATTTGTTTACGCAATTCAGCAACCAGGGGTGGCAAAAGTTTGTCATACCCTTTTTCACGCAAATCTTCATCAGCTGGAAACCACCGAATACTCGGGTCTAAAATTACGTATGGATTTTTCGGAAAATCTTTATGCAGTGCCATAAAATTATCTACAATCTTTACATTTATTACTACTAAAAGCTACGTAGCTACTGTTGAATGACTCATGATAATGCTTACCACATTTATCACAAGTTTTTGCCATAGAAGGCATAGAAAGCGGGTCGTTACAATTGGAACATTTACCAAAGACAGAATAAATCCCAGATGGATCTTCATATTCTTCATGACAACACATACAACGATTTTTTAGATTAAATACGCCCGCTACATTATTTTGGTTATTAAGGCTATTAAAAACTACGTTCCCTGGCGATACAGAATTAAGAAAAACCGAATCTGTTTTGCCTAAAGAAGAAAGAAGCTGATATGATTTTGACGCAAGTAGATTTGTATTTAAATAATTTTCCTCTTGAATAGTTGCTTTTTTAATCGGTTTCTTCTTACCGCTTTGTTCATTTATAAATAATCCAAGATTAGTATACAATTTAATATTTTTATTGCTCATAGAAGTCCACTCCTTCTCTAAATATCCATGCAATTTTAAGTCATTATATTTTTCGGTATAATCACCATCGCCAGAAATAATAACCAAATTATCATCAATACAATTTTTTAAAATCGTTTCCCATACGATAGCATCGCCAAAAGATTTTTCTCCTTTTTTCGGAGGATTGCCTTTCAACGTACGAAAATATGCTTTATCTAAAATTACCGTATCTTCTTCCAATTTAGTTGAAAAAGAAAACAATTTATTTATTTTTTTATTAATTTGGCTATTAGGATTAGCTACTCTTTTTTTATATTCAATAATTACCTCTTTTTTTAACAAATTAAATCTTTTTGCAATCTTTTTTAAATCTTTAGATTTTTTAAATGACTCTAAAAAAAGTGGCAAAGGAATATTTGTTTTTAAACTAACCTCTAATTCTTTAATGTGTTCTTCAACAACCTCTTGTTTTCTTCTCCAATATTCATCCTCAATTTGTTTTGGTAAACAAATTTCAAATTTATTATTCTCAAGAAAGGAAATTAAGGAATTTAAAAGTACGAGCGATTGCTCACCTTGTCTCCTGAAAAAATTCAAAAAAATATTTGTATCAATAATTACTTTCATACTTTTACTTCAATTACCTTTGTCGTATCATTACCAAAAATATCAACTACCTTCACGGCGATTTTATATTTTCCTTTTTGCACAACCTTTGGAGCAGAAATCAAATCAAGATTTCTGTTTTTCTTTGTCCTAAAGCTCTGCCATTCATTATCAAAAATGTAGTCGCCAGTCCAAACTTCGTCATATTGCAGTAAGTCTTGCACCCTGCCTTTTTCAAACAAATTATCTCCGTGTGTTTTAGGCACTTTTATTATTTCTTTCCTGCTGGCAAAGTCAAAGTCAACCGCCCAATAGTCAATCCAGTCGCTCCATTTTTTGGTTAAAACTTCTTTTTCAACAACTTCAGATAATTTATCTTTTGATATTTTTACTACTTGCCCATTTTCCACAACAATCTTAACTCCACCGGGTCTTAATGCTTCAACTATTTCCCCTGAATTATCCTGATTATAAAAAACAGAAAAATCTTTCAGCTCAATTGAAATTTCCTTATTGTTTGTTCTCCCTTTTACTATTGGCTTGACCTCAATAAAAGCTACATCATAAAATTTAACCTGCCCTTTTTCAACTGCATTTTTATCAAACACCTCCCTTGGAATTATTCTAAATGCAATATCGATTCCCTGACTTTTGTATTCCTGAAAATCCAAGCCCATTTCATAATCAAATCCAAGCACATCTATTTTAGTGATATTTTTTTCTTTACATTCTCCAACAATATCCTGAATCAGTTTTGAAGAAACTGGCATATTTATTGGTCCAATAGCCACCAATCTGTCCCTTTTCTTTCCGCTGATATTTACAAATGAATCAACTTCCTCCGCTTTGTATGCAGACAATATAAGCTTTACAAATTCTTTCTCTTTTTGATCTGCCTGTTTTGCCTTTTCTTCTGCTCTCAAATCGTCATTTACGGCAATAAAATTTTCTCTTTCGTATCTGCCAACATTTAATATTTCAAAGGCACGAAAATCCTTACCAGATTTTTTTAGTTCTCTTTGCACTCCAATCAATCTTTTACGAGAAGTGTGTATGCTAAATTTTCCTAAATCAGCACCAATCCATTTTCTGTTTAGTTTTTCGGCAACAGCAAGTGTTGTCCCAGAACCACAGAAAAAATCTGCTATTAAATCACCTTCATTTGAAGAAGCTTTAATTATCCTTTCTAATAATTTTACTGGTTTTTGTGTTGGATAACCAAGCAACTCATCCCTGGAAATTTGTCCACCTGCTGGGATATCGTCCCACCAATCCTGCGGAACTCTGCCTTTTTCATATTCTTCAACATCCTTGCCCGCAAATGGTATGCCACCCATTTTTGATTCAGAATATTTTCTACGATTTAACGTAGCCTCATCATATGGAATAAGTATATCTTGAAAATTAAACTTTCTTTTATCACTTTTTTGATAAAAAAGAATGGTATCGTGTTTTTGAGGGAAAAACATTTTAACAGGAGACGGTCCTTTATATGCCCATATAATTTCATTAACCAGATTATCTTTTCCAAAAATCTCATCCAGCACTAAACGCATATAACTGTCCACTCTCCAATCGCAATGAACATAAATACTGCCATCTTCCGCCAATAAATCGTGCATCAATTTTAATCTTTCATATACCATTGCTATAAAACTATCTGCTCCTTTGCCCCAAGTATCACGATAAGCAATTTCTTCAATTACAGACGGTCTTTTGGTAAAACTCTCTTCATCCTTTCCGTCTCCAATCTTTATATCCATTGAAAAATCAGCTCCCACGTCAAACGGAGGGTCAATGTAAATCAATTTTAGTCCGCCTTGTGCTTCAATCTCTTTTCTTAACGGACCATTTTTCAAGGAAGAAAGAATCAATTTGTTATCTCCCCAAATCAATTTATTAGTCCAACCAAGTATTTGTCGTCCAGTATTATCATAGCCAAACTCCTTTAGCATATTAAACTGTCTTGAGATGTTTGTTACTCTCTCCCCACGAGGCTCATCTATCTGCTCTATTACCTGAAATGGCAAAACAACATTTGTGACTTCATTTGTTTTTCCGTTCCACAAAAGCTCAACTTCTCGGTCATCGCTAAACAACAAAAACCGGTACTTGTCCGGCAAAGGTTTACCTGCTTGCAGATATTTAATCGCATCTCTTTTCTCGTTATCGCTTAAAAACATATTTTAATAATTATTTTAAATAAGAATTTTTTGCTTTTAATAACTGTATTTCGTTTTCTAAGTTATTTATTTGGATTTTCGAATCACTACTTTGGTCAGAGTAGTTTTTGTAGACATCATCATATTTTAGATACAAATCCTTTTCTTTTATTAAATCAAAAAATACCAATGAAATCGTCGTGACGAAAGCTACCACGACTACAAGAGTTATCGTTATTAAAAACAATTCTGTCCTCCGCAATCCCTTCTGATACTCGCCTAGTAAATCTTTAAAATCCCCTTCTTCCTTTTTAAGTTGGA
Organism: Candidatus Staskawiczbacteria bacterium; assembly: GCA_963778905.1. Lineage (GTDB taxonomy): Bacteria > Patescibacteriota > Minisyncoccia > Minisyncoccales > Staskawiczbacteraceae > XYD1-FULL-39-28. The sequence goes on from CAVZWH010000005.1 coordinate 7,559, forward strand.
CTAACTCTGCTTGTATTTCTTTCTTTAGATCCAAGAGAGCGCGAGCTTTAATATCGTTTTCTTCTGATGCCTGCCTTTCCATTTCTGGCCATACTCCTTGTATAGGATAAACTCCACTAGTTGGACCCTGAGGAGTTTGTTGTAATATCTGAGGTTTATCATCCATAACTAAATTATTTCCAACCCTGGCCAACCATTTTCCACATTACTTGTTCTTGTGGAATTTGCATCAGACCCTGGGGGGTTTGCTGGGGCACATTAACCTGACCCTTTTTATAATCCAAAGAAATTTCAAAATAGTTGGCCATTTTTTCGCTTTCAATGTAGGCAATCTTGTATTCCTTTTTTGTCTGAAAATTAGTCCCCAACTCCATCTCAGGATTCCAAATCTTATCTAATTCCATTTCCTTAACGTAACTTTCATATAATTCTGTCATAGCCTTTGCTAAATCTGCCGGAGCATCAACGACGCTCTTAACTCCCAAATCTTCTTTGGCTTCTTTCCTACCAATAAAATACTGGTGCGAATAAAGTTTTTCTGTAAAATAATCAACAATCTTTTTAATTTCATCTTCTTTCAATTGTGATTTGTGACTCTTTAAAAGTCTCTCTGCTAATTGTCTTATCAGGTTATGAGTTCTATTTACGTTGCCTAAAGCCAATGGATGGATTTGCGGATTTGATTCTACAAACTTATTGAATATCTTTGTTAAATCTTCATCGCTTTTTATGCCAAACTTATTTTTTGCCAAATCGAAATATGCCATTACGTCCTCAACTGAAATAGGAATCTTATTTTGCGGATTTGTTGGATCTGAAGGATTAAAAATATTAGCCGTTGAAGGGTCAATTGGCGAAAGTTCCGAAAGGTCTGTCATTACTATTTCATCGGCACCCAAAGAAATCATTGTTGCTGCGCTGTGAGCCTTGTATGGAATTAAAACTGAAAATTTATTGCAATATTCACGGATCATAGAAACCAAACGCCACGGAACCATAGTATCTCCTCCGGTGCTGTAAAGAAACAAATCTATGTTTTCCACCTTTCCGATTTGACGCAGCTGTTTTGAAATTATCGGAATAATATCCATCGCAACGCGTGCATTAACCGGCCCCTGTCTGTCGCTGGTAAAATATGTTATTACCTTGGAATTTCTTATTTTTTCTATTTCTTGAATGAGTTGTTTTTTCTCCATGTTTTTATTATTTATTTGATAATTTTTCACCTCTTACGGATTATATCAACTTTACAATAAAAAAGGAAGTTAGTAAACAACGTTTTTAGATGATGGATTTTCGACCGTCTAGGTCTGGACTACCTCGCACAGTTGCGTCATTCCTTGATGTAGAAAGGTCGAAATACATACAATTAATAATTAACAAAAATATGCAACAAACAACACAATTTACCAGTCGCCCAGCACCTGCCATAATCACCGCTCCTATTAAATACTGCCTTTATGCACGCAAAAGCACCGAGTCCGAGGAGCGTCAGATTTTAAGTATCGACAGCCAAATCAAGGAAATGTTGGCTGTCGCACAACAAGGAAACCTGAATATTGTCGAGATTAAACGCGAATCGCATTCCTCAAAGGAAGTTGGCCAAAGGCCGGTGTTCAACCAAATGATTTCCGAAATCCGGGAAGGAAAATATAACGGCATTCTGACTTGGGCACCGGACAGATTGAGCAGAAATGCCGGCGACTTAGGATCGATGGTTGACTTAATGGATCAGAAGCTATTGGTGGAAATAAGAACCCACAGCCAAGTGTTTACCAACAACCCGAACGAAAAATTCTTGTTAATGATTCTTGGCAGCCAAGCAAAACTGGAAAACGACAATCGAGGTATAAATGTGAAACGTGGAATGAAAACAAAATGCGAAATGGGCTGGAGACCCGGCACTGCCCCAACAGGATACTTAAATGAGAAAAACGTAGATAAAAGAGGCCAGTGCCATCCGGACCCAAAAAGAGCGCTGATTATAAAACAGGTATTTGAGAAAATGGTCTTTGAAAAATGGTCTGGCCGAAAAATATGCATCTGGCTACGAAAAATAAGATTTAAAACCAAGAATGACAAACGGCTCAGTCTATCAAACATATACCTCATTCTTAGAAACCCATTTTACTACGGCGAATTTGAATATCCAAAAGGAAGTAATCAATGGTATCAGGGCAAACATATTCCAATAATAACAAAGGAACTTTTCGATAAAGCTCAAGAAGCCCTCAATGCAAATTTTGTCCCAAGGGCGGATGAGCCGAGAGAATTTGCCTTCACTAAAATCATCAAATGTGGCTACTGCGGATCCGGCGTGACAGCCGAAGAAAAACTAAAAAAGCTAAAAGATGGTGGGATAAACAGACACGTATACTATATGTGTACCGGGGCCAAAGATATTGGTTGTAAAAATCCGCCTATAAATGAACCCACATTAATAAACAATCTTATAGAATTAACCGACAAGATTGACTTGGATGCATCAGAAATTAAATCTAAAATCGAAAAAGAAATATCACGATTTAATAAATTCCAAGTAAATGTCTTGGGGCATGAAAAAGAAAAAACTGATAAGGATATTGATATACGAAACTACGTAAAGTATTTATTAAAGGAAGGATCATTGATCGAAAAACGTGAAATGATGGAATTTTTCAAAAGTAAACTGATCCTAAAAGACAAAAAGGTGGTACTTCAATAAACAAAAAATCACCGAATTAAAATCGGTGATTTTTGTTGTCTTAACGAGGGCTTTAGGTAGCCCTAACTGGCAGGGGGTCGTGGACTCAATTATAACTAAAATTGAGCAGAGCGATGGGTATGTTTACCTACCGGACCTCAGCCCAGACGCGGCAGCAGCTTCGGTTTAATAATCCCGCTCGGAACTCAATATAATTTTCGTCCAAAAACATTTACCTTACATTTATTATATTTATCTTACCAAAAAACCACTCTAATTAAAAGAGCGGCTTTAATTTAACTATGCAACTTTTTGATAGCTTTTTTGAAAATAAATATTTTTAATATATGGAATCAACCTAACAAAAATATAAATCAGGAAAACGATAGCGGTTATAAAAAAGCTAACAGGATATGGCAGATAAAAAGATATAAATAATCCCAGCCATGTTGCTGACACGGCAATAAAAACTGAAATAATTATGCCTTGTGATGGTTTGGAAGCCAATCGTTCTGCTATTGCGGCAGGCGTTACCATCAACGAAAAAATAAGAAGAACTCCGACAACCTGGACCGCAATAGAGGTTGCAGCCGCAATTAAAAGCATAAATAAAATTCCTATCCAAAAGACTGAAAGCCCTTTTGCCTCCGCCACATCTTCGTCGAGCGAAGTGAACAAAAGCTGACGATAAAGAATGGCTAATGCAAGAAGAATAATAATGCCAGCAATCAATGTTATAAGAACGTCGCTGCTGGCGATTCCTAAAATTTCTCCGAAAAGAAGTGAATACGCCTCCGTGGCATATCCAGTGTATAGGCTAATAAACAAAACTCCGAGCCCAAGCATAAACGCAAGAACGGTTCCAATTTGAATGTCACGGCTTTCTGCTTTGCGCCCCAAAATTCCAATCAGCAAGCCGCCTGACATTGTAAAAAATAAAAGACCAAAAATTGGGTTGATGCCAATTAAAACTGCTCCGGCGGCTCCCGTAAAACCAACGTGAGACAAGGCGTGAGCGGCAAAAGATGAACGCCTCAAAACAACAAAATAGCCCACTATTCCCGCGACAATGGCTACGATTGTCCCCGCTTGAAATGCGTGCACCATAAAATCATACTGGAACATTATTTGCAAATCACTAAGAATGTTAAAACTGAAAATTAAATTATTCATGGTCGTGATGATGAGCACCCTCTTC
>CAVZWH010000006.1:0-12187 GCA_963778905.1 Candidatus Staskawiczbacteria bacterium
AATAATTGTTTTAATTATAAAATCTTCTTGCACCAGCAAAATTGTTGCGAATTCGTCTTTCGGACCCAAATAATAAAGCTCCAAATTTTTTTTTGGATAAATTCTTCTTATTTCTCTGACGATGGCAACAATGGGAAAAACATGCCCGCCTGTTCCCCCTCCTGTAAATAAAATTTTCATGTTTATCGGGTTAAATAAAATTCTTCGGATTTTAATTTTCAGCTTTTGCTGAAAATTATTTAACCCGATGAGTTTTTTGAAATGTTTAATAAAAGACCGATACCAATTAATTCAACCGCAAGATGAGAACCGCCGTAGGAAAAAAATGGAAGAGGAATTCCGGCCAGCGGAAAAATTCCTGCGACCGAAGCCATATTTACAAACGCCTGCAAAGTTATCCAAACAACAATACCTATGGCTGTCATTTTTGAAAATCTATCGTTTGAATTTTTGTAAATTTGAATGCCCAGCCAAAAAAATAAAATAAAAAATATTATTAAAGCTAAGCATCCAATTATGCCCAGCTCTTCGCCAATTATTGCAAAAATGGAATCTGACATTGCCTGCGGCAAAAAAAATTTTTCTGATGACATTCCCAATCCTTTTCCAAAAATTCCGCCCGAGCCCAAAGAAATTAACGACTGGCGCAACTGCAACCCTTTGCCCAGCGGGTCTGTGTCTGGGTGCAAAAAAATTAACCAGCGATCCAAACGATAAGGTTCAAATTTCACCATAATCAACAAAGAACTTACACCAACTACAACTATCAACAATGTATGCCATAAAGGAGTTCTGGCAGAAAAATATAAAACCAGCAGGGTTATAGCAATAATTCCCAAGGTGCTGGCATCTTTTTGAAAATATAAAGCAATTGATATCAAACCCAAAAAAACTATAAAAGGAACAAATATATATATTATATTATGATAACCTTTTTTTGTAATAGATTTCCAGTCCGATGCATTGGTTTCTGATAATTTTGAGGCAATCCAGGCAGATAAATATAAAATTGCAGTAATTTTCAAAAATTCTGACGGCTGGAAAGAGCCGACGCCCAGATTAATCCAACGACTGGCGCCACCGACTTTAGAACCAATTTTGGGCAAAAAAACTAAAAATAATACTATAAGATTTGCAAGAACCAGCCAAAATGCCCACTTCTTCAAAAATTGCAAAGAAATTTTATAAGCAATAAATCCCAAAATAATTGCCGGCAAAAGACCAAAAAGCAGCTGATGAAATAAATAATAATTAGTGTTGCCAAATTTTTGCAAAGATACCGAAGCCGAAAGACAAGCCAAAAACAAAAAACTGAAACCAACCACCAGAACAACCAGGAAAAATAGAAAATAATTAAAATGTTTCTTCATTTTAAGTTTTTAACAGCTTTTACAAACTGCTCTCCCCTATCAAATTCGTTTTTGAATAAATTAAAACTTGCGGCTCCGGGAGAAAGAACAACTATGTCGCCAACTTTAGATAATTCTTTCGCTTTTTTTACCGCTTGGCGCATTGAAAAAACCTCATAAACGCTTTTATAATCTAAAAGACCTTCTTTTATTTTATCAGATGCATTGCCCGGAAGCATAATCAAGCCGTGAACTTTTTCTTTTATTGCCGTAGTTAACTTATTATATTTTAGTCCCTTGTTTTGTCCGCCACATATAAAAATCAGTTTCGCTTTTGGAAATTTTTCAGAAAAAACATTAATCGCAACTATAACAGCTTCTGGCATAGTCGCCGTTGTGTCATTAAAATATTTTACTCCGTTAATTTCTCTGACAAATTCCTGACGGCCTGGCACGCCCTTGAAACTTTTAAGGGATTTTTCAATAGTTTTTGGCGTAACCCTTAGTGCTTTCGCCACCTCAATTGCGGCCAAAAGGTTAGATAAGTTATGGCTGCCGAATAATTTAAATCTTTCCAATCTAATTGATTTTGGTTTTTCTTTTACAGAAAAAAAATAAACTTTCGCTCTCAACTCTTTAGCAAATTCATGCACAATAGGGTCGTCATTATTCAAAATTAAAACATCTTTATTTTTTTGATATTTGAAAATTGATTTTTTAGCTTCAATATAATCTTCTATACTGCCATATCTGTTCAGATGGTCTGGCAATATATTGGTGATTACGGCTATGTTTGGACTCTGTTTCAAATTTTCCAACTCAAAACTGGAAAGTTCTAAAATAACTTTGTCGCCTTCTTTAATTTTTGTTAAAAGCTCCAATGGAGAAACACCGATATTCCCGGCCAAAAAAACTCTTTTATATTTTGATTTTAACAAATGGCAGATTAAAGATGCCGTAGTTGATTTGCCTTTAGTGCCTGTAACTCCAATTATAAAAAGACCCAAAGGGTGCCTCGACATCTTAAAAAACAAACTCACATCTGTTTCTATTTTAACATTATTTTTTCTGGCAATTTCTAAATATGGCGACGTATTGGGCACATCCGGATTTTTCATGATCAAATCTGATGATATAAAATCCGATTCTTTGTGTCCGCCTAAAGAATATTTTATTTTTAATCCTTTAAGTTTTTTTATTGATTCTTTAAGCTGCTCTTTATTTTTTAAGTCCGTAACTAAAACTTCTGCGCCCTGATTGCAAAAAAATTTAGCGACGCTTGCCCCACCTCCGTGCAAACCCAAACCCATCACTAAAACTTTTTTGTTTTGAAATAATTTATTCATTAAAAGGATCTTTTATTATGGGCTTTATTTTTCTGTTAAAACAGAGGTGACTTATTTTCTCTAAATTATAGGGTTCATCGCTAAAAAAGAACTGGTGATTTCTGCCTTTTTTAATTTTTTTCTCAATTGCAGGATTGTTGCTCAAAAATTTTTTAATTTCTTTTGCCGCGCTTTTGGCGGGATTTATAATTTTAACTTTAGGCCCCACAACCTTTTTAATCACTTTTTCAAGCAAGGGATAATGAGTGCAGGCAAGGACCAAAACATCCACATCATTAGATTTTATTTTTTTAAGATATTCTTTTACCACTTTTTCAGTCACTTGGCCCCTTGTAAAGCCCATCTCGACCATTGGCACAAATAATGGGCAAGATTGAAGATAAATTTTTAACGATGGGTCTAATTTTTTAAGTTTTTTACTCCAAGCACTGCTTTTTATCGTCCCCGGAGTACCTATTATTCCTATTTTTTTGTTTTTGGTACTCAAAACAACTTCTTTTGCAGCTAAGCTTATCATATCAAAAATAGGGACTCCTTTATATTTATTTCTTAAAAATTCCGAAGCCCAAGCAGAAGAGGTATGACAGGCAATTACAATAATTTTTGCATTTTTATGCAAAAGCCAGTTTGTTATTTTTGCAGAATATTTTTTAACAAAAGCAGCGCCTTTTGTACCATAAGGAAGGCGCGCTGTATCTCCAAAATAAATTATCTGGTATTCGGGAAGATATTTAAAAATTTCTTTTACTACGGTTAATCCGCCAACACCAGAGTCTAAAAATACCAATCATATGATTATGTTAAATTATACCAAAATTTTTTCTAAAATCAAACTGCCCCGCCGTAAAATTTACGGCGGGGCAGTTTTGTTCAAAATTTATTCGGCATTATTGGAAAGTCGTCTGAATATGACAATAAACAAGAAAATCAATACAAGCGCCACTAAAATCCACAAATACCATCGCTTCAACCACGCCCAAAAACCTGACCAGCCTGATGTTGTCTGAGAAGAAGAAACCGATGCGCCAGCAACCTGCCCCGGATTAAGATTTATTGACAAAGAGTCCGACAAAGTTGATCCGGAAACGCTGCTTGTTGCAGTCGCCTGTTTTGTGCCTTGATTTGTAAAATCTTGGGTCTTGCCTTCAAAAGTTATCGCTTTTGCGCTTGATGGAGATATTGAACCTACGCTGATGCCAGAAACTATATCGCCAGAAACCAGCACTCCGTTAATCTGCAAATTTCCCAGAGAAGAAATTTCACTTGGGATATTTGCTGAAACATTTACATTGTCAACTTCTACTGCAGAATTATTTGCAACAGAAATCATAAAATAAACTTGGCCATTAGGATTTACCTGGATTGTTTTTTGCCACTGAGCAGAATTTGCGTCTTGTTTGGCAAAAAATGAAACTGATAATCCTGTTGTAATATTATTATTGTTGTTGTTATTATTTCCCGCACAGTAAGTATTGTAATCAGCTGATCCTGTTGCGCAGGTTGATCCGTCGCATTTTAGAATATTAGAACATTTTTTGGCTGCACAACTATCTAAAGTGCAGCTGTTGCTATCGGCGCAAGTTTTGTACAAACTGTTTGTGCTTCCAGTTGAGTCGTACCAGTAAAGATTATTATCATAACAAGATATTCTATAGTGGGCTACGTAAGTATTGTAAACAACGGGCACTATTGTCTGTTGATATGTGCACTGGCCATATTGGCAAACCATATTTGTTCCAGAACAAGTTTGGAAAAAATCTTGCTGAGTCCCGCACGAGTCATACCAATAAATATTATTTCCTTGGCAAAGTTTATATGCATGATACGTGCAATTTCCATATGGATTATATGAATTATTTGAACACGAATTATTATAGCATCCGTTTGCGCAGTACTGCGACTGGCCTTCCTGGACTCCGCATGAGTCGTACCAATACAGATAGTTTCCTTGGCATTGCTGATATGAATTCTGGGTGCAGTTGTTATTATTGTTCGTGCACGTATTCCCTGAGCATCCGTTTGGGCAGTACTGAACCAAGTCCTGCTGAACTCCGCACGAGTTGTACCAGTAAAGGTTGTTGCCGATGCACTGCTCGTACGAGTGGTAAGTGCAGTTGTTGTTCGTGCACGAGTTGCCCGAGCATCCGTTTGGGCAGTACTGCGACTGGCCTTCCTGGACTCCGCATGAGTCGTACCAATACAGATAGTTTCCTTGGCATTGCTGATATGAGTTTTGGGTGCAGGTTGTTGAACAGCTTCCGTTGCTGCATGTCTGGTTTCCCGTGCAGGTGGTTTTTAGCTGTGCTGCTGTGTTGTTGGAGCAATACGAGGTTGATGTGCCAGCGTTGTTACATGTGTAGGTGATGTAATTCTGGTAAACGCTGTTGCCTTGGCAGAAGGGTGAGCCGGTGTAGGCGTTAGCTCCGCAGTCGGTGTTGCTGGTGCAGGTGATGGTTTGATTTGAGCAGCTTCCGTTGGCGCAGGTCTGTCCTGATGCGCAGGTTGTTTTTAATTGTGAAGCTGTGTTGTTTGAGCAGTACGAACTGGCTGTGCCTGGGTTAGTGCAGGTGTATGTTATGTAGTTTTGATATACATTACCTGACTGACAGAAGGGTGAGCCGGTGTAGCTGTTTGTTCCGCAGTCGGTGTTGGCTGAACATGTTATGTTCTGGTTGGTGCACGAACCATTGGCGCAGGTCTGGTTAGCTGTGCATTGCTGAAACAGAGTACCCTGGACTCCGCAGGAGTTCAAAGTTGTAGACAGTGTTGCCGACGCATTGCTTAGCGGTGTTGGGGGTACAGGCAGGTGTTAATGTGACAGAAGTAAATTCAACCCTAAAGCCAGTTATGTCGCAACCAGTATCTTGCAGGGTGAAAACTATAGTGTTGGCACCAACATTTGTTTCTTGTGCTGGAATTGTCATTGTGAAGTTGTGCCAACTGGTAAAATCAGTGGCATCATTAGCCGAAACTCCGACATCGTAACCATTAACGGTTGTGTTTAAGAGGATATCGTCAACTAATAATCTGCCGGAGATTACTACATCTGCTTTTTCTGAAAGCGAAAAAGTTCTTGAATAATTCCAGATTTTCCATTGGATTTCCGCACAACTTCCTTTAGCAAAAACAACCCAGCTGGAAGTGCTGCTATTGGGCATCCAAGCAGGGTCTGTATAGCCGCTGCCCGAGCTGTTTGCCAAACCTATTTGCGATGGAGTTACAATGGCGGCATTAACTGGCGTTGGAGCAATTGCTGAAGAAAACAAAATCGCCGAGATTAAAACTAGGCCGCTGATTGCGGAAAACTTTAAAAATGTATTCATATTTTTTAAGGCTCTAGACTAGCAGTCTGTCATGGTATAATGACAAAATGTTAGTAAATAGTCTCAAAAACTCTAAATTATCGACATTTAAAATTAAAAAAATTATTGAACACTTTTGTTTGGATATTAACGCCTCCAAAGCAGCTCCTCTGGTGGGCGTAAATCGCAACACGATAAATTACTGGTACAACAGATTTCGTGTGGCAATTTATGCTCATCAGCACAAAGAATTTGAAAAGATTTTCGGAGAAGCGGAAGTGGACGAATCATATTTCGGAGCAAGACGCAAACGCGGATTCCATGGCAAGCTGAAACGCGGACGAGGCACGCAGAAGCAACCGGTGTTCGGAATACTGAAACGCAACGGACATGTTTACACAGAAATCGTCCCTAACTGCAAAAAAGACATTCTGCAAAGCATTATCAGAGGGAAAGTAGATAAATCAGCAGTAATTTATTCGGACAGCTGGCGTAGCTATGACGGACTTGTTGATGTAGGATACGACAAACATTTCAGGGTTAATCACGGAGACAATGAATTTGCAAGGAAAGGTACAGGTATTCACATCAACGGCATTGAAAATTTCTGGAGCTTCACCAAACGTCGACTGGCTAAATTTAATGGTGTAAAAAAGAATTTCGAACTGCATCTTAAAGAGTCAGAGTGGCGCTACGGAAAAACAAATGATACAATGAAAAAAGAATTGTGGAAAATTATTAAAAAATATTATTAAATTAATCGGCTACTTTGACTAGTCTTGCTAGTCTAGAGCCTTTTTAAATTGTTAAATATTTTTGAGATTTTAATTTATGATTGACCCTACCATTTTAGAGATAAAAAGTCAATAGGACAAGCAGAAAAAAACAGAGGTTTACTGTTCCTCTGTTATGCTATAAAATTACAAATTAAAAGTCAATTACTACCGCAACAATCTTACAGCAACACCAACTATTGCCAAAACAATTCCAATAATCCAGGCGCGCATTGTAACCTTATAAGATGGCCAGCCTAAAGCTTCAAAGTGATGATGAACCGGCGTTGATAAAAAAACTTTTTTGTTTCTGAATTTTTTGGATAAAAGCTGGATTATTACAGATAAAACTTCTATTACTAAAAGTCCGGCAATTATGGGCAAAACATAAACAGAATCGGTTAAAAATGCAACGACAGATAAAACAGTTGTAAGTCCAAGAATTCCTGTTTCACCCATATAAAATCTGGCTGGCGGAATATTAAACCACAAAAATGCAAACAAGGCGCCGGAAATTACTGCACAAAAAGCCGCTAAATCAATTTTTCCCAAAGAAAAAGCAATTATTGTAAAACCTCCGAAAATTGAAGCAAATGTTCCGCCGGAAAGCCCGTCCAATCCGTCAATTATTCCGCCCGACCAACAGGCAACTGTCACTAAAATAAATAAAGGAATATACCACAATCCAATTGAGATATCCCCCGCAAATGGAATATAAACTACGTCCCAACCCAATTTTTGGTAAAACCAGATGCTTCCGATAAGACCGATTAAAATTACAATTAAAAATCTCTTTTTGAAAGAAATTCCGCCGCCGATATATTTTCCCCAGCCGCGAACAACTAAAAAATCATCCGCCAATCCGACAAAAGAAGCCACAACTAATGTAAAAAGCGGCAGCCATGTTTGGCCTCTTGATAAAAAATTAAATTGGCTTATCCATGTGCCAGGAAAAATTAAAGATAAAATAAAAAACAAAAAAATAACTAAAGTTGCTGTAATCCAAACAAGCAAGCCGCCCATGCGCGGTGTTCCAACTTCTTTTTCCTTGTGCAGGCTGTTAAAAATAACTGCGTCTTCTCCGGAAATTGCTTTTTGCCTGGCAGATGTTTTCCAGAGCTTATGTTTGTATAAAAAATTTGTTAACAGCGGACACCAAAAAATCGCCAGAACAGAAGTAACGGCCGCTAAACTAAAAACTTTGATAACATTGAAAGTAAGAAGTGTCATTTGCAAAAGTTAATTAATTTTTGCATTTCTGAGAATCTGTCATCGGCTCCCAGAATTATGTTAATTATATAATCATTGTTTTTTGGATTATTTATTACTAAAAGCAAACATCCTTTGGCCTGCGTGGTAAAACCGGTTTTGCTGCAAACGACCTCGGGAATTTCTCCTAAAAGCTGATCTGTGTTTGTTATCTCGCCGAAGTCAGGCACATAAAATTTATTTTGTTTGCTTATGTCGGCTATTCTGGGATAATTTTTCAAAATATATTCTGCAAGTTTTGCCAAATCACTGGCGGTGGAAATGTTTTGAGAGCTTAAACCAGTTGGATCTGCAAAAAAAGTATTTTCTAGTCCAATGTCTTTTGCCTTTTGGTTCATTAAATTAACAAACGCCGGCGCGCCCATTTTTTCTGACAGAACATAAGCTGATTTGTTGGACGATTCAACCAGCATTATTTCCAAAAAATTTTCTATTGGCATTGTGTCGCCCAATTTTACATCTTGCTTCATCGGATCCTGCAAGTCAGCAATTTTATCTACTGTAACATTTTCTGATAAATTGTAATTATCCAAAACAATTACTGCTGTCATCAATTTTGTCAAACTGGCAATTGGCAATTTTTCATCACTGGCTTTTTCAAAAATAATTTTATCTAAATCAGATAAATCGCTTTCAACAGAAATTGCCGACTCTGCATTTATTTCCAGCACGTTGGCTGTTTTTTGTGTAATGTTTTGGACGCCATTTGCAGCGCTTCCTAAAAATGTTTCTTTATTTTGGTTTTGAAAATAATTTTCAAAAAACAATTGCGCGCCGAAAATTATATATACAAAAACCAACAAAAAAACAAACGACAACAAAAAACCTCCGAGGGCGCGCTTTAAGTTCATGATAACTTCTTCTTTTCTTTGGTTATGCTTATATGCAATTCTTTTAATTGTTTTTTATCAACTTGTGACGGGGCATCCATCATAAAATCCCTGCCGTCCCCGGTTTTTGGGAAGGCAATTACTTCTCTAATATCCGGCTCATTTTGCAAAATTGACAAATCTCTGTCTAAACCCAATGCAATTCCTCCGTGTGGCGGAGCACCAAAACTGAAAGCTTTCAGCATATGCCCAAATTTTTCTTGTATGGCTTCTTTTTTATAACCCATTATTTCAAAAACTGCTTCAAGCGCTTCTGGCCTATGATTTCTAATGCTGCCGCCGCCGGCTTCCACGCCATTTAGAATAATGTCATATTGGGTCGTTAAAATTTTCTCAATATTTTTTTTCTTTAATAAATCATCCATAAATTCTGGCTTGGGAGCGGAAAACGGATTATGGGTGAATGTCCACTTGCCTTCGTCGTCTTTTTCAAAAAATGGGAAATCAACAATCCAGCAAAACGCCAGAAGATTTTTATCATTTTTGTTTTTGCGTATATCCGGCTTGTCTGAATTATATTTTTTCATTGCGTCTTTATAGCTTATTTTTGGAAAAGGAATTTCTTGGATTTTTTTATTTGGATAAAGATTTTTCACAAGGATAATTAAAAGTCTTTCAACTAAATTTATTACATCTTCCTGCTCAACAAAACTCATTTCCAAATCCAATTGGGTGTGCTCAATCTGCCTGTTCCCTCTCGGGTCTTCATCTCTTAAACAACGGGCTATTTGAAAATATTTTTCAAAGCCGGCAGCCATTAAAAGTTGTTTATACTGCTGAGGCGATTGAGGAAGCGCATAAAATTTTCCGGGCTGCAATCTGGAAGGAACTATAAAATCCCTGGAACCTTCGGGAGTTGATTTTGTAAGCATGGGCGTTTCAATTTCAATAAAACCTTCCTGCATTAAAAAATTTCTGGCAAATTGTATTACATTGTGTCGCACAATAAGATTGTTTTTCATTCTTTCGCGCCTCAAATCCAAATATCTGTATTTCATCCTTACTTCTTCTCCAATATCATAGCCATCTCCTTCAATTGAAAACGGCAAAGTTTCCGACTCTGACAAAACCTTTAAGTTTTCAACCGAAAGCTCAACCTGGCCTGTTTCAATTTTTGGATTAACCATGTTTTCCGGTCTTTTTACAATCTGTCCGATAATTTCCACGACCCATTCCGGCCTTAGGGTTTGCGCCAGCTCGTAAATCTCCTTATTTGAAGGAATAAAAACAACCTGCAAAATTCCGCTGATGTCGCGCAAGTCAATAAACAAAATTTTGCCGTGGGCGCGTCTTGTGTTTACCCATCCGCAAACCCTTACCTTTTCTCCAATATGTTTTGCCGTATCTTTAACTAAAAATCTTGGCATAATATTTTTTTACTTAATAAAATTAAAAGTTGAAATTATTTCGTTTAATATTATCGGCTGATTTTTATTTGTTGTTAAACAATTATTGTAATTTGTTGCCTGTTCTGTGTTTCCTGCTTCAAGCGGCAAATAAAAATCGCAATTAGTTGTGCTTGTGTCAAAATTTGCAACAACACATTTATTGTTTTTAACTGTAACGTAATAATAATAATTGTAAACGTGGCCGGTTGCCGCATCTGAATTTTGATACAAGCAATAAGAAACATTATTTATTACCTGCATTTGACCGCCTGGTTTTTGCCAATAATTAGGATACGACAAATTACTCTTGATTGCATTAATATCTCCGCCTGCTGCAGCCAAATCATTTATGACTATATTATTTATATTAGGACATTGGCCGGGAAAAACATTGTGGTTGCAATCTCCAACCAAAATTTTGGGTTCGTGCCCCTGGTCAAAAAAATTATTTGGATATTTCAAAGAAAATCCATATTCGTCATTATTCAAAACATTCCACCCGGCGGTTGGGTCTAATTTCGTGGAAACTTTTGGCGTAGATAATTTTTGGTACAAAAAATATCCGACAATAGCAACGATTATAATTGCTAAAACTATTAAAAGTATTATATTTATTTTTTTCATGTTATCTATTATTATTTAACCCGATGAATTTTTATAAATTTTCTGCTGCCGGATTTTATTATCATTCCATCTTTTATTTCTACAGATTTTTTCCATTCTCTTTCCGTAATATTATCTATGTCAATCGCTCCCGCTTGGACTAATCTTTTTGCCTCATTTTTTGACGAGGCCAGCCGAGTGTCGCACAATAAATCCAAAATAAAATAATTATTTTTGCTGGCTTCAAAAATCGGAATATCGCTTGGCAATTCTTTATTTCTAAAAACTTTGTTAAATTCTTCTTCTGCTTTTTTTGCTTCTGCCTCTCCGTGATACATTTTCACAATTTCCTTTGCCAATTTTGCTTTTATATCGCGCGGATTATCTGATGAATTTTTAATTTGTGAAATTTCGCCTTCCGAAAGTCTTGTAGCCAATTCAAAGTAGTCGTCAATTAATTCATCTTTCATAGACATAACTTTTCCATACATATCACCTAACTCATCTAAAATTGTGATAATATTCCCCCAGCTGGTGGACATTTTTCTGCCATCCAAACCATTAAGCATTTTGAAAGTTATTATATCTTGCGGTTTTTGATTGAATTGTTTTTGTATTTCTCTGCCGGCTTGCAAATTAAAAAGCTGGTCTGCGCCCCCGATCTGGGGACCTAACGCGGACCTGGCCCGTGACCCGCGCTGGGGGAGGAACAACGAGAGTTACGGCGAAGATCCGTTCTTCACCGGAACTATGTCGGTTGCCTTCATCCGGGGGATGCAGGGGGACAATCCGAAGTACTGGCAGGCCGCTTCGCTCATGAAGCATTTCCTCGCGAACAGCAATGAGACCACACGCGGTAAGTCGTCGTCCGATTTTGACGAGCGGTTGTTGCGCGAGTACTATTCCGTACCGTTCCGCATGGGATTCCTCGAAGGTGGCGCCAAGTCCTTCATGGCCGCCTACAACGCGTGGAACGGCGTGCCCATGACGGTGAACCCCATTCTGAAAAGCCTCGCGGTGAAGGAGTGGGGAGCCGATGGGATCATTTCCTCGGACGCCACCGCCGTGGAACTGATGGTCAACCAACATAAGCACTTCACGACGCAGGAAGAGGCGACAGCGGCAACCATCAAGGCCGGAATCGGCCAGATCCTGGCGTTCTACCTGAACACTCCGAAACAAGTGAAGCAGGCGCTGGCGGACCACTTGCTCACCGAAGCGGATATCGACGCGGCCCTCCGGGGGAAATATAGAACCGTGATCCGGT
>CAVZWH010000007.1:0-53052 GCA_963778905.1 Candidatus Staskawiczbacteria bacterium
TAAATAATCTTTTAAGGTTTTTGTAGCCCAAACCCTAAACTGCGTAGCTCTTTTGGAATTCACCCGATAGCCCACTGAAATTATCATATCCAAATTATAGATATTCATTTTTCTAACTTTACCGTCAGCAGCAACCTGTGCAATTTTTGCACAGGTTAATTCCTCACTCAATTCACTTGTCTTATAAATATTATTTATATGTTTTACGATAACTGTTCTATCTATATCAAAAACCTTAGCTATCTGATGAGCATCAAGCCAAACCGTTTCTTTATCCAAAGAAACAGTAACCTGCACTTTATTATCAGCAGATTTATAAATAATTATTTCTCCTTTCTTTATTTCTTTTTTCATTGGGTATTTATTTTATTACGTTACAACTTATAAAAAGATTTCGCAACCTGCCTGCCGGCATCCAACTAAAAACCCGCGGCCTAAGCCGGGGTTTTTAGTTTATCTTTTAACTTCTCACAAGGAAGTAAAAGAATTTAGATTACTGTGCGCTTACAGAGCTAGAATACAATGGCAATCCTGGCAATAAATAGCCTGTTGACCAGTCACCTGTTGAAGAAGCAGTACCCCCCACAAGGGTTCCGGCTGCATCATCAGTGTGAAGGTTGGCGCTCATATCTGACCAGATAATGTCTGCATCAGCTGCTGAGGCTCCTGCTTTTGTAACTAACTGTTCAATTCCAGAGCTTGATTTTTCAACATAAGAAGTACCAGCTGAAGCATGTGTGGCGAAATTAGCTGCTGTGTCGTTGCCTGCTGACAATGCTACAGATACCGAATCATTACCGCTCTGTGAAGGCAAGAAGCTGTTAACTGTTGCTCTCAAAGAGTATACATGATTTTGTCCGGCTGCAATAACTTCTTCGTTGTTGAACCTTACTATTACTGCCTGGTTTGAACCCTGAGTAAGAGAAGTGGATCCTGTAAGAGAAGTTCCGCTGGCATTCATGATAGTCACAGTGTTTGTGATATCAGTTCCATCTCTTGACAGTGTGAAGTAGTCCACTGAAGGCGTGCTTGATGCTCCCCCATGAGTAACTGACAAATTAAACTTCAATTGCTGGAAGGATACAGATCCTTGCGAACCTGCGGCAATCGTGAACTTATAAAGTTCTGGATTGGTTCCTGAAGAAGCAGTTACAGAATTGATTGTCTGAGATGTGAATGTCGGAACTGATTTATAGACGTAGGTGTTTGTTCCTGCGGCTGTAACTACAGTAACTCCGTTGGTGCTGCTCAAATTTGTTCCACTCTTTACTGATCCATTGCTGCTCAATGCTTTGACATAAGTCAAAGTTGGCTGAACGTTTAATTGATCGGTGGCAAATGTAGAATTTGGCGTTGACAACAAGAAGTTTACATCCACATACATTGTGGAATTGGCTGGAACAGGGATATTTAATCCTGTGAAGTATACTGTGTCGTTAGCTTGTGCACCTGTTGTGTTAAACGGTTGTGTTGCTAAAGTTGCTCCTGTGCTGTCATTAGTCAAGACTGCGTCTTGAATAACATCGGAGTTTGCTGTTGCGCCGATGGAAGGAACTTGCACTTTCATTTCAGTGATAGTGTAAGAATCATTGGCTGCTGTGAATTTGTATCTAGCAGCTAAGATCTGTTGACCTCCAGCAACAACTTCATTGTTTGAAGGAACATTACCAAAGGTGGCATTTAATGTGCCAGGGGTAAAGGTAATATTTTGTCCTGCAATTGTTGAATTTACTATTCCTCCTGTTGTAGCTGTTACACCTGAACTTGCAGTTGTACCAGTTATTTGCATTGTAACGTTACCTGTTCCTGTTGCTGTATTAGCAATATCTGCATATACATTTACAGGGATTGTCTGGCCAGCTGGCAATGTGTAGCTGATTGAGAAGGTATTATTACCTGCGTTAGTAGTTGGAGTGGTAATAACTTGTGTTGTGTTATTTCCATAAGTCACATACAAGTTGCTTGCGATTATGTTTGAAGCATTGCTTACCGCGCCATTCAACTGAACATTGATTGTGCTTAAGTTAACACCTTCTGATGTGCTTCCAGTCAAAGTAAATTCACCCAAAGCATATTTGGTCTGAGGTGCAGCTATTGTCTGGTTGGTGTAGGCTGTGTATTTTGACAAAGTCAAAGTACCGCCTGTTGTAACTGTTAACTGGTTAGCTTGAAGAGTTGTATTTGCTGTTGGGACTGCCAAAGTTTGTGACGATGTCTGTCCTTGAGCATTTGTTCCTGAAGTTACACCAAGCAATTCGGCTGTTATTGTTCCATTACCGGAAGAACTGAATTGTCCTGATCCTGTAGAGTAAATATCAGCTCTTACTTCTAATGTTACTGGTGTTCCTGGATTTACAATCAAGGAAGAACCTAATTGATAGGTTGTGAAACCTGTTGTTCCACCAGCTGTACCTGCGGTTACACCGCTTGTAACTGCACAATTTAATGTTGATGTGCTGCCGATTTGTACACCATTAGCATACAAAGATCCATTTCTTAAGCCAGACACTGCACCAGTGCTGTCTACGAGTGCAGAAGAAGCATCTGCTGGACACACTGCTGCAACATTCAAGCTGGTAATTTTTACCGGCTCTCCTGAAGCTGTCAATGTGTAATCAGCTATATCCATATTGGAGGCATTGTAAACAATGTTTCCAGATGGAGAAGTGGTTGTTAATTGAACCGATACTGCGCCTGAAGCGATTGTAACTGTTCCGGTAGATGCATCGTTAACATTTTGAGCAAGAACGTTAACTCCGTATTGAGAATCAACAACTCTTACGTCGGCTGCGGTATATACAGAGAATTGGAATGTTCTGTCTGAACCTCCAATAATATCAGCCATGACTTTAATGTCAGGGCTGCCTGTTTGCAATGTAACTGGAGCTGAAGTCAAATCAAAGGTTACATAACCATTTTGATCTAAACTCTGAACAGCATTCCCTGCTTGAACTCCGTTAATATATAATTTGAAGTTCTGAAAAGCAGAATAATTTGCGCTTCCGATATCTCTAAATCTCATCCATTGCAATGTCAAAGCTCTTGTTCCAACTTGTGCATTTTCCTCCCATACAACTGTATTTAATGCTGGCTGTATTGTAGGAGTGCCTGATGGATTTGCTGAGCTAGTTGAAAAAGCGAATGAACCTAAGCTAGCAGTTGCAACTGTCATTAAGTTGCCTGTGATTGGGAAAGTTCCGTGTACCGAGCTAGCATTTGAAACTACATTGGTTGTAGATTCAACAGCTGTTCCTATTGTTTCACCGGCTGTAGCCGAAGACGATATGTCAGTATAAACTGTAATTTCAACTGATGATCCAGATGGAACTGTAAAAATTCCTTGAGGAACGTTGAAGTTAATCATTCCGTTTGAAACTGAAGCTGCGTCTGTTAATCTATTTGCTCCTTGGAACAAATAAACATTTGCCAAATCTGCATCAGCTGAGATACCAATTCTTTGCAACTGAACATTTGTTACTGTGACTGGAGCATTGTCGCCGTTAACAAAAACTATTTTTGCCAAAGCGGCTAATGCCTGTCCCGCAACAACTGTTCCAGATGCTGGGTTATCAGATGCTAATTGCACTGTTAATCCTGCGCCTGTTGGTGTAACTGTTGTTACAACTCCTGTTGAACAGGAAGCTCCGGTTGTTGAACTATATCCTGATGTTGATGTGCAACCTGAAGGCAAAGTTGTTCCTGTTGTTGTCATTGAACCAAGAGCTGCATTTAATTTAGCTCTTGTTAATGGACCGACCTGATTTGCAGGTGTAAATCCGTTGTTCGCCTGATAAACTCTAACAGCAGCTAAGGTTCTTACGCCAAAGTATGTTGTTTCATTACCAGGTGAGCCTGCTCCTGTTGTTGCAACTTGTGTTGAGGATGATGTGTTCAGCAATGTTTGTAAACATTTTACATCTGAACCGGTTGATCCAACTAGCAAGTTTCTTGAGAATGTAACTCCAACGCAAGCCGCAGGGAGAGTTGTACCACTATTTGAATTTGTGGTGGTGGTTGTGGTGCCGGTTTGCAATCCATTTAATTGGGCTTGCAATTGGGCAATCTCAGCCATCAAGTCCGATACGGTTGTAGCTGAAGCTACTACAGGAGCAACTACTGCAACCAAAGCCAAAACGACTATGGTTGATATAATTGTTCTTTTTATACTCATTTTTGTGTGTTTTTTATAATTAATTTATATTTTTTTATTTCTCATCGGTCGACCTTATTAATTCGCGGCTTTACGTACTAGCAACGAATTAGCGACTTGTCAAATGTTTTTATAACGTACGTATCTTTATTTGTTAATTAATAATATTTTTTCCAATGCATCCGTATATTTTCCTTGGCTGTACAAATCTTCAGCATCTGTCAATATTTTCTTTTGGTTATCTGTCAAAGTTGTTTTTTGCAAATCAGCAATTTCACTCTGCACAACCATCTGAGATAAATTTTGCACATCTGTGTTTTGGCTCAAATCTGTTCCCGGCACATCAGCTAATGTTTTTAAGCTGCTTGCTATTTCTTTTATTGTCTGCGGGTCTTGTGTTGGATTTTCTTTCAAATTTTTAGCTAATTCTGATGCGTTTGTTCTTATCTCATCTATCGCCGAAGGAATATTATTTGTTTTTCCTTCTTTGGCAACTTGCGCCAGATCATTTATTCTGTTGCTTAAAGTTGCCACATCTTGCTTCAAACCTATTTGTCCTGTTAAAGCTGCCTGCGACTGTTCAGATAATTTTTTCACTGGAAACAATAAATCGCCCGGCAATGTATATCTGGCAAAACCAATCAATCCAACAATAACAAAAACAAATGCGGCAAATGAATAAGCCATTTTTTTCTGGAAAAACACAGAAGAAAAAATATCCATAACTCCAACTGACTTTGCCACAATCGGCATTGGCTTTTGTTCATTCAAAATCTGCGATTTAAGCAAAACAGCCCATTCTTTTCTGGGCTTGATTTCTTTGAGTTGTTTTATTGAATTTATGAGCTCTTTTTGGTTCATTTTGTGGGTATTAGTATGATGACGCTTCATAGAGCTGTTTTATTACACTTTTTATGACTCTTGAATAATATTTTTTAGATCCTTCAATCCCCTGTGCAACATTACTCTTATTGTGCCTTCTGGCTTATCTAATAATTTAGCTATATTGGCAATTGGCATATCTTCTAAATAATGCCAGATTATTACGTCCTGGTGCTCTTTTTTGAGCTTTTGTATCGCTTTTTTAACAATGTTTACGTCTGCGCTTAAAATCGCCTTGTCATGGGCGTTTGTCCTATCGTCGGTTATCTCTGGACTAGCATCAATTGACACTAATTTTGACCTACCCTTTTCTCTATAATGGTCTATTACTGCATTTCTGGCTATTTGATATAAAAAAGCGCCTGGATTTTTTATATCATTGTTTTGATTTTGAAACGCTTCCCATCCCCTTAAAAACACTTTAGATGTAATATCCTCGGCTGTTTCTTGCGAATCCACTTTCAAATAAATAAACCTGTATATTTTATCAATATATTGGTCGTAAATAGAGCTGAATTGTTCATTAATGTTCTCCATTACAATAAGACCTTATAATAACATAAATAAACTTGAAAGACAAGTTTTGATAGGACAAATAATAATTTTGTTAGGACATTTATATAATTTATTATTTGTCCTATCAATTTTACTTAATTTTGTAAAAAACTTGGTTAAATTCCCCTAATCTAGTTATTTTGCCTGTCTCAAGCAATTCGTCTAAATCCCGTCTTATAGTCCTTTTTGTAATATCGGGTAATATCGTCTGTAAATCCATAACCTGGGCTTTATCGTTTTTGCTTAAAAATTCAAGAATTTTTTTCTGTCGGTCTGATATAGAAAAATTAGGAGTTTTTGGCTCCGTATTATTTAATACGGGCTCGGGGATTATTTGTGTGCTTTTTTCAATTATAGGCAATTCTATTATCGGCTCAATTTCTTTTTTAATTTTTTCGTATTCGTTGGTAATTATCAGGCAGTTTACAGAATTAAGCCATCCCTGAGATTTTGCAATCCAAAGGTATCCTAAAAGCATATCAATATCTTCTAAAATATGCACTTTAATTTTTTCTTTTTGAAAAGATGCCCAGCCGGATATTTCGTTAATCAAAACCAAATTATCCATTATTGCCAAGGCTTTATCTTTGGCTCTGTTTTTTAATGGATCTGATTCTGGAAAAAATTCCAAAACCTTATAAACCGAATTTGTTAATTTTAGAAATTTATCTTGCATGTTCCTAAATTTAACAATAAATAAAACAAAAGTAAAGTACACTTCGGTACTAAAACATTTATTGATTATACTATAGTTATTTTTTATTTTGAAGTGGCGAATTGTCCGCAGGCAGCTTGAATATCGTCGCCAAATCTATATCTTTGAGAAAAATTTATTTTTTCTTTTTTAAGCATTGATTTAAATTTTTCAACTCTTTTTGCGTCAGATGCCCGGAATATACCGGTGGCATTGTACAAAATTAAATTAACAAAATATAATTTTTTGTGCATAAACCCTGCTAATTCTTTTGCACACTCATCGGAATCGTTAATATTTTTTATCAAAACATATTCAAACATTACTTTTCTTTTGGTTTTTTTAATGTAATCGTCAACTGCCAATAAAACTTCCGGCAATGGATATTTTTTATCTATTGGCATTAAAAATTTTCTTAATTTATCGTTTGGCGCATGCAGAGATATTGCCAGGTTTGCGGGCAAACCTTCTTCGCTAAATTTTTTAATTCCTTCAATAATTCCAGCTGTTGAAATTGAAATTGATCTGGCGCCGATATTAAAATATTCTTTATCGTTAAAAATTCTTATTGCTTTCAAAACATTATCATAATTCAAAAATGGCTCGCCCATTCCCATAAAAGTTATATTTGTCACGCGCAAACCCTCTAATTTCAAATATCTTTCAAAAAATATTACCTGTTCCAATATCTCATCTGCTGTCAGGTTTCTTTTGAACCCCATTTTTCCTGTGGCGCAAAAAAGACATCCCAAAGGACAGCCAACTTGCGAAGAAACGCAAACAGTATTTCTGTTGTCTTTATGGCGCATCAAAACCAATTCAATTTTTAATCCATCTTTCAAAGTTATCTTGGCTTTTACGCTGTCTTCTTTTTTGGAAATCAAAATCTCTGCATTAATTTCTAGCGGAACCGCTTTATCCAATTTTTCCCTTAAATCTTTTGTAAAAAAAGTCGCGCCTGACCAGTCAGAAATAAAATTTTTGAAAACCGCATCTCTCGCCTGTTTTAAGCGATATTTGGGTTCTGGTTCCAAAACTTTTTCTAATTTTTCTATATTCATAATTTATTTATATTATTTTTCCAATATTTTTGCAAAAAAAAGCCGGCAAAAATGCGCGGCTGACTACGAGTTGAAACTTATCTTGCTTGTATCGCCGGAAGAAACTATGTCTTCACTGCTGAAAATAACCACTACTCTATTGCCTGTTTCGTGGTCGTAAACCATAAAATCTTCTTTCTTTATAATAGTTTCGTGCATGGCTACATGCTTTAATCCAGGTCCCAATTCAATGGTAATGTTTTTTTGACCCATCACCTTGGCGCGCACCTCGCCGGGATCTTTTTCTGACACAAACAAAACAACTATCACTTCGTTGCTTGGCCTACGGCTGATGGGTAGTTCTTTTTCGATCTCTTCCCACTTTCCGTTCTTTCTCTTGATGTAGAAAGGCATAAATGCCTCCTTGTGTTCTCAAGGAACTGAAACATTTTTGAAAATGCCGTGCTTCAAAGTACAATATTAGCTTACATTAATCCAAAATTAAGTCAACGGCACTATTGAATTGCGACAGATTGAAAATCGGAAGATAAACCGTCCGCGGAAACGGTTATTGTATACGTTCCCTAAATGCTGTCTTTGTAACAAAAACTCTCGTGTGCTTTTCCTGTTGAGATGGTTATACTTTTTTTCGTCCAGTCGCTATCACATAATCCACTGCTAGCAGATGCTAAAGAAAATAATCCGGTCGGAGAATTAGAAGACAAATTAACAGGTGTCTTCGTTGAAACATCCATCAACTCTCCCGACGCATTTTGTGACTCTACGGTAAAAACGTCTGAAGAATTTCCTGCTGTGATTGTCTGAGGCAAAGAAATAATTTTCAATTGGGTAGCAGGTGCTGCGGCCATACTAATATTATAATTTGTAGAAACGCCATTAATAGTTATTGTCAAAACTTCAGTTAAAGAAGGTGTCGTGTTATCAAAACCTGTTATATTTGAAGCGTTAACTGTTTCGGTATGCGTACTTAAATCGCTGTAAGTTCCAGTCACAATTAATCCCGTAAGATCTAACGTATCGCCGACAGTATAAGAAAATTTATTTGCCGGATTTGTAATTGCGATAGATAAAAGTGTTGGTGCGGGCGGCGGAGGCACAGCAGACCAAACGCCCGCAGAATAATAAAGAGGGCCATACACAAAACCTTTTTGCACGCCATTTTCAGTGTAGCGAGCTGTTAAATAAGATGGCAAACTGGCTGGAGCACATGACGCGCCAAGATCAAGACCAACAGAAGTAAAAAGGTTAATTGTTGGGACAGTAGTGCAATTGCTATATGTTGTTATCAAATCAAAGCCAAAACCAAAATCATCGTGGGAAATTATTACTCCTGCCGATGTAATAGTAAAATTTTTAGAAACAATATCAATTTTATAATTTGCACTTTGACCATCAAATGTAATGGTTAAAACTTGGTCTGCCGCTGAAGCCGCGCTATTAAATCCTGTTACATCGTCAGATGTAATTGGTTCAATCTGTTTTGTGCCGTCGCTGTAAGTGCCGGTTACTACTAATCCTGTAAGGTCTAGCGGATCGTTTACATTATAATAAAGTTTGGTGGCTGGTGTTGTGATGTTTAGGGCCACCAGTGAAGCCGGTGCAGGAGGCATAGTTGACCAAACGCCAGATGCATAATAAATCGGGCCATAAACAAAACTGGTTGTTGTCTGGTGCACAAGAACTGTTAAATATGATGGCGAGGGGCCAGGAAGACATGTTGCGGCTAGGTCAAATCCGCTAGTAGTTAAAGAGTAAGCCGTAGGAAGCGTATTACATCCGGCATAATTTGCATTTAGCCAATCAACGGGGAATATGTTGTCGTGGGAGAGAAACATCCCATCTGGTGTAATTGAAAAATTTGAAGAAACAATATTAACTGCGTAAGTTGCGGTTTGTCCGCCAAAAGTTATGGTCAATGGTTGGTTCGCCGAAGAAATCGAGCTATCAAATCCCGTCACATCCGAGGCACTAATTGATACAACTTTATGGCTGCCGTCGCTGTAGGTTTCAGTCACAACTAACCCGGTCAGGTCGAGCGTGTCGCCAATATTATAATAAAGTTTAGTGGCTGGAGTTGTTATGGCGATGTTTAGTAGGGTTGGCGTAGCAGGCGGCGGCGTTGCATCGTCAACGGTAATCGTTTTGCTTGTGTCGGTAATTGAATTGCCAGCCGAATCAGCAATTGCTACGCTTATCGTATAAACTCCGTTTGGAACAACCGCTCCAAAATTATCTTTTCCGTCCCAAATTTTTGCATCAGGATTTTTAACAGCGGAAGAACTGTAAAGATCCCTGACTTTGACTCCATCTGAATTGATAATATTAACGTCGGCTTTGACTTCTTCCGAAAACGCCAGATCAATGCTTGTCGTATCATTAACTCCGTCACCGTCCGGAGAAATAGTCGGATTACTTATCGTGTAAGTTGTGATACTAATTGTCGTATTATCGCTTCCATCGCCGCCACCGCCCGATTGCTGAACATAAGTTTTATTTTGCGCTTTTGGCGTTGGCGTCTGAATTTCAAAATCAAAAGAATTGTTGTCTGTGTCCTGTTCTGTGCCGTCAGATAAAACTTTTCTGCCGATGCTTTGACCAGAAGCAGGATTACCTATTGCTAAAAGTTCCGGGTCTATGGCGTTTCCAAATCCTAATTTATCAGAAATTTCTCCATTAGGATTTTTTAAGGCCAATGAATTGTCATCGCTGAGTGTTATGTCTGATAAAATGTCAGAATTTGCAAGTTGCCGCGAAATAAGAAAATAACCGTTAGCTGAAATTATTTTACCCGCAAAATTAGTTGACGAAACAAAAGTGCCCCAAGAAATGTCGTTGCTGTCTTTTCTCTGCAAATACCAGTCAGTCAAATCAACGGGAGTTGAGTTTGGGTTATAAAACTCGACAAATCTTTGTCCGATAGGATCAATCTGAACTTCGGAAATTAAGATTTTTGGATAAATTGTTGCGCTGCCGCTTCCACTGCTGCTTTTATTTGTTGTGTTATTTGTATTTTGATTATTATTTTGATCTTGGTCGTTTTTATCATCTGTTGCTTGGTTTTTATCTGCAACTGCCAACTGAATATTTGAATTTTGCTGGGCAACAAGCGCTTGCACCTGCGCGCTTATAATATCTAATTTTTCTTGTATGTCGTCTAATTGATCTTGCGGACTTATTGTTTCTGTGGCAATAACAACCGGACTTTCGGCAGGAATATTAACCGCTGGCGGAATAGCAGAAATGTTAGAGACAACTTGTGGATTATTTTCTGTATTTTGGGGCAAAGAAGACGAAAGCGATCCGCCCCAAAATTTATTTTGAGCCAAAACTTGCGATACACCTGATGCTATTTGCTGTCCAAAATTATATATTCCTTGGAATAAAAAATTGGCAATGCTGGCCATTTGGCTGGGAGTTTCTGGCGATGTTGCCGCATATTTTCCATATTTTCCAACATTGTCTGTAAGATAGTATCCTCCGGCCTGAATATTGTAAATAATATCGGTTTTTGGAGCTGTAAAACATTCACTTTTATCGCTGTTTGCAGTTAAATTATTTATTTCTGTGTCCATTTCGCCAATTATTCTGTCTGGAGCCAAACCCAAATAAACATTGCTGAAAGAGTGTCCATTTTCCGGATCGGGAATATTTTTGGGAATATTTATGGTTATGTTGGCGGGCAAGGGCTTGTTGGCGTTTCCCGCAGTTGCCAATTGTCGCACAATGGAATTAATAACCTCGTCGGTGCTGGAAGTGAGATATTTTCCATTGCCCGCAACCTTGCTGGCAGGAGTTGCAACATTATAAACAGCAATAGAATTTTTATCTACTCCGTGGTTGGTCAAATAGTCATAAGCTATGTTTGTATAAAAAGTTCCCTGCGAATGGCCCACCAGCAAAATTTTCTGCGTTTTCAAATCTATATGCGCCTGCAACAAAATATTTGTCAAATCATAATCCACTCCATTAACCCCATACGCCTGCATAATTGAACTGACAAGATCATCAAGCCCAAAAACATGTATTGGATTATAACCATTGATAAAATTTACGTCTTTGCTCTCTCCTTTAATTTTATATTGATATTCTAAATATTGTTTATCTGATCTTGCTTGAGCTTCATTTTCCCAAATACCATTAATAAAAATAACCGTTGTTCCTGTTTTACTGCAATCAGCAAAAACAAAAATCGGTGCTATAAATAGTGAAAAAATAAATAATATGATAATAAAAAATTTCATATTAATTAGGTAAAGATGAAAGCTCTATGTCACATTCTTTGCCTGGCAACGATGCGTAGCCTATCATATATTTTTTAAAGTTATTTAATTGGCTTTGTATGCGTAAATTTGTATTTAAAACGACGTCTTCAACTTCTTTTTGTTTTTTCTTTGCAACAGCAAGACTTGTATCTGGTCCAGAAAAACCAAGACAATCAAATGCCAAATCTTCTTTTTGAATTGTTGCCACTAATGTGGCGGAGTTGAAAACTTGAGTTAATTCTAATTGCAATGCCTGGGCGTATTGGAGTTCGGCTGCGCGGATTTTGGCTGAATTTGGATATTCTTTGAAAATTGCCAGCTCCACGTCGTCACGAATTCCATTTTTGTTTGCGTCGATTCCTGCAATTGTTGAATCATTTAATTTTTGGTCAGGCGCTGGCGGCAAATTTTTGCCCATAACATCGTCTAAGGTAATTTTTTCAGAATTGATAAAATCTATTGCTTTTTGGGTTTTTGCTTCCTGGTCAAGGTGCCAAATTCCAAAAATCCAGGCCGCCACATACAAAATAATAAAAATTACATAAAAAATGCGGTAAATTTTCCATAAAATAGTAAATTTTGGATGTTTTGCCAAAAACTTTTTCTTGAAAAAAAATAAAAAAATTGTCGGCAAGGTTATAAAAATTAAAATAAAAAAACCAATTGCTAATTGGGTATTATTTTTTGCGAAAAAAAGTCCGACAAAAAGGTATGCGAGAACAGCAAGCGCTGCAATTTTCCCCACCGAAACCGCTGACTTTGTAAAAATATTCATATAAATATAAAAACGCAACTTTTTTTAAGAGTATTTATGGTTGCAGTAATTCTTTTAATTTTATAATTTATAAAAACAAAAATCCACAGCGCCACCTGTGAATAACTTTTTATGATTAACTATTTAGCTGTTTGGGGATTTCCTGACCATTTGCAGCCGAGGTGATTTTGCTGGGCGTAGGTTTCTGCGGCGGTAATTTCTGCTCTATATTTTACGTCTGGTTCGTAAAAACGGGCAACTGCCAGACCTTCGGCAACTAATTGCGTGTCAACGTTTGTGCCGCCAACAAAAATATACCGCAAACATCTGCCATACTGGTCTAAATCTGTTTTGTCTTTTTCTAAAACAACTTGCTTTGCCAAAACCAAATCTTCCAATCTGGTTTTTGCCGGGTCATAACATGGATAACCTTTTTCGTCAGCATCCATTCCCAAGAGCCTAACATGAAAACCGCCTTCAACAACAACTGTGTCGCCGTCAATCACTTTTGTAACAATTGTGTTGTCAGACGCGCCGCACGCGGCAGTGCTTGCAACTGAATTTATTTTTGCGGTTTGTGTTGAAGACACAGACGGCGCCGAAAACGGCGGCTCCGTTTTCGGCGCAACAACAACATCTGATTTTTTTAATCCAAGATAAATAAAACCGCCGATTATTACAGCTGAAATTATTACCGCCAAAAATATTTTATTATCTTCCTGCATTATTTTATTGTATCAAAAAATCGCCATCAAGGCGATTTTTTTATTTTTTAGCTTTTGCTAATTTTGGCCTTTCCTGAATTCTTGGCAAAATTTTTGGCGTTTCAAAAATAATTTTTCCGTCATCTGCATCAATTAAAATTCTGCTGCCTTCTGCAATTTCATTGGTGACTATTTTAATTGACAAAGGATCCAAAATTAATCTTTGAATCACTCTTTTTAGCGGACGCGCTCCCAAATTTGGATCAAATCCTTCTTTCACCAAAAGCTCCTTTGCGCTTTGTGAAATTTCAATTTTTATTTCTTTGGCTGCCAAGCGCTTTTCAACTTTTGACAATTCCAAATCAACAATTTTTTTAATCTGTTCTTTTTGCAAATAATTAAATATCACAATTTCATCAATTCTGTTCAAAAATTCCGGGCGAAATGCGTCTCTCAACGAATCAAATATTTTTTCTCTCATTGATTCCCTTTCTGCCAATTCTTCTGTGGTGCTAAATCCAAGCGAAGACATTTTGTTAATAAAATCCGAGCCCAAATTAGAAGTCATTATAATAATTGTGTTTTTGAATGAAACTGCTCTGCCTTTTGAGTCTGTTAATCTGCCGTCTTCAAAAATTTGCAGTAAAATATTAAAAACATCCGGATGAGCTTTTTCAATTTCATCTAACAACAAAACAGAATACGGCCTGCGTCTTACTTTTTCTGTTAATTGACCGGCTTCCTCATATCCAACGTATCCTGGCGGAGAACCGATTATTTTTGAAACAGTGTGGCGCTCCATATATTCAGACATGTCCAATCTTATCATTGCTTTTTCGTCATCAAACAAAAATTCTGCCAAAGCCCTGGCTGTTTCGGTTTTTCCAACTCCTGTAGGTCCCAAAAATAGAAAAGATCCCAATGGTTTATCTTCTTCTGAAATTCCGGCTCTTGCCCTTCTTATTGCTCTTGAAATTGCTGAAATTGCTTCCTCTTGACCAACCACTCGCCTGTTCAGCGTGCCCTCCATTGTTTCTAACTTTTTTGCTTCTTCTGTAATCAAGCGCATAACCGGAATTCCGGTCCAACGCGAAACAACTTTGGCAACTTCTTCCTCGGTCACTTCTTCTTTCATTAATCTGTGCTCTTTTTGTATTTTTATTAATTTTTGTTCTATGGCAGCCAATTCTTTTAACAATTCCGGAATTTTTCCATATTTTATTTCAGCAACTTTTTCCAAATCAGCTTCTCTTTGGGCAATTTCTGTCTGATAAGAAAGATTATCAATTTTTTCTCTGATATCTTTTATTTTATTAATCAATTCTTTTTCAGCTCCCCATCTTAATCTCAATGCTTTTGTTTTTTCATTCAAATCAGCCAATTCCCTGGAAATTACTTTGAGCCGTCTTTCAGATCCTTTTTCTTTTTTTAACGCCTGCTTTTCAATTTCTAATTTTGTAATTTCCTCGTTAAATTTTTCCAACTCCTGCGGGTCGGATTCGTTTTCTAATCTCAAAGCCGATGCCGCTTCGTCCATCAAGTCAACTGCTTTGTCCGGCAAAAATCGGTCAGCAATATATCTTGAAGCCAAATCAACCGCGGCCTTGATCGCCGAGTCCTTTATTTTTACTCCGTGGTGCAATTCATATTTTTCTTTGATTCCCCGTAAAATTGCGGTGGCGTCTTCGGCGTTCGGCTCCTGCACATAAATCGGCTGAAATCTTCTTTCCAAAGCAGGATCTTTTTCAATATATTTTTGATATTCTTTCAAGGTTGTAGCTCCAATTGCCCTTAATTCTCCGCGAGACAAAGCCGGCTTTAACAAATTTGAAGCATCAATTGCTCCCTCGGCGGCTCCCGCTCCAACCAACGTATGCAGCTCGTCAATAAACAAAATATATTTTCCAGCAGCTCTGTTCACTTCTTTTAGCAAGGCCTTAATTCTTGTTTCAAATTCTCCTCTGTATTTTGTTCCGGCAATTATGGCCCCCAAATCCAAAGAAATTATTTCTTTATCTTTCAAAAATTCCGGCACATTTCCGCGCGCAATTCTTTGCGCAAACCCTTCCACAATTGCTGTTTTTCCAACTCCGGCTTCTCCAATTAAAACCGGATTATTTTTTGTTCT
The DNA here is from genome assembly GCA_963778905.1 of Candidatus Staskawiczbacteria bacterium. Taxonomy (GTDB): domain Bacteria; phylum Patescibacteriota; class Minisyncoccia; order Minisyncoccales; family Staskawiczbacteraceae; genus XYD1-FULL-39-28. The sequence goes on from CAVZWH010000007.1 coordinate 15,191, forward strand.
GCGCGAAATTATCTGCATTAATCTGCGTATTTCATTATCTCTGCCAATTATCGGATCAATTTTTCCTGCAGCTGCCAAGTTAGTTAAATTTCTTGTATATTTTTCTATTACCTGATATTTTGCTTCAGGTTCTGCGTCTGTAATTCTTTGACCGCCTCTTATCTGCGACAAAATTTTCATAACTGCCTCGTAATCAAGTTTTGAATTTTTGAAACTATTTGCCTCGGACCCAAAGGGTACCCCCGCCAAAAAATTAATTTTTTCCAAAATATCTTTTGCCGTAGATTTTGTGTCCACTAAAGCCAAAAATAAATGCTCAACTGAAATAAATTCGTCGTTCATTTTTATTGCTTCCTGCCTGGCTCTGTCTAAAACTTTTGCCATATCCTGCGTTAAATAAAACTGACCGAAAGCCTGTTGAGCAGCAATTGTCGGAATTTTCGCAATTTGCGTATCAATTTTTTTGGCTAAGGCATCTGCATCAATTCCAAGTTTTTGCAAAATTGTAATTACAATTGAGCCTTCCTGCAAAAGCAAAGCAGACAACAAATGCAAGGCATCAATTTGCGCCTGCCCTTTTTCCTGAGCCAATTGCTGAGCCTGCATTAGCGCATCCTGAGCTTTATTTGTAAAATTATTTCCATTCACCCCGTTAGAAGTCTATCTTAATATAACAAAAAGTTAACTTTAGATAGACCTTGTTTACTTTACTATTCCCCGTTATTACCGAGCAGAAAAAATTTAAATAAAATTTTTTCTGCCCAAGACTTCTAACGGGGTTCATACTTTATTTATTACCATATTTATAATACGTTTTCAAGGCAAAAAAAGAGGCATCCGCGGAAAAATCCGGGACGCCTGTGTTAAATATTGCCTACTTTTTCTTGGAGGTGGCTATTAAGCCCCTTAACCTTATGTGGCACTTCATCGCTTCCACCAGCTTTTCAAAAATCTGGGCTCGGCGCCTGTCCTCGCTGACTCCGCTTAAGTTGTCCAAAGGATCCAAATTTTTCATGACGTCCAATAAGGCGTCTGACAAACCTTTGAATCCCGACAAAACTCCGCTTCGCTTGCGCGCCTTTTCAATCATCTTTTTGAATTCTGCAGTCTTGTGGCAAAGAATCCATTTTTGGGCAGCGATGTCTCCATCAAGCCTGTCAAATGGAATTCCGCTCCTCTGCATAAATTCAATCAACGATTTTAAGGGAACAATTCTGTAAGTGCAGCGCTGCCATGTGATGGGTTTTGAGTGCCCGTCAATTTTGCCAGAGTCTAATCAGCTTAGCGACGACCCGAGCGTTTTTGAGTCCGCAAATCTTGGCCACCTGGCCGGTTGTGTAAACCTTCATAAACTTCCTCCGTAAAAAACAGACCTGACTTGGAAATAACCATATGCAGTATATCATAAATGTTTTTAGATGTCAACAATTTTATCCCAAACTATTGACAATATAACTATAAAATGATACAATAAAAATATGAAACCAGCCCTTCTTTCAAATCATTAGTCGAATACCGAAAACTATCCTGGAAGATTTCAAGATAATAAACAAATTTCTTTAATGGTTTGAAAGAAGGGCTCTATTTTCTAGTTCTGAAACAGTGGAACCTTTTGAAAGGATTTGCGAAATGAGTTATCTGTTTGTTTCTTGCTTATCATTGTGTGCTGTTTCCATTTACGCCATTCTTCTTTGCTCTATCACAACCGAGCATCGAGTAAAGAAAATGAACATGTGGGGATGGCCTGGCATCGTGGCTTTCTTTTTGTTGAAGAAATGCCACCGGCTCGGCATCTGGATTCGCCAGAAGGCCGGTAAAGAAATAGATGCAGAGGATTTGCCCATTGGCGAATACACTCTTATCTGCTCTTCTGAGGTGCAAACGCTAAAAGGGTGGCTGGTATACGATTACAAATCAAGGGTAAAGGGGAAAAACAAAACCTGGACAGTGTTGTCCAGGCGGCCATTGCCCAATGATTTTGAAATCGTGACCGATGGTCGCCGCAACGCGTTGCGCAAAACAAAAAAGGCGGCTTAAGCCGCATCAATGGCCTAATTTGGGGAAGGCCAAATAATATTCCCCTCTTTTTTTCAGGTCATCTTGGAGGTGATCTGAAAGAAGGAGTCCGATTGGATTGGACAAGGATTTTTTAGGAGAGTAAAGATGAACGACAGAACAAAGAGTGTGTTGGAGCAGATGAGACAGAACACCCAGGCCGTGGTTGATGCCGCCCGCGAGAAAATCGCAACGGCAGCGGCTAAGCCCGAAGACTGCCAACCGGCGAGCTACCAGATCATTGCGTTCCCTATACGGGTACCAATGAATGGCGGCGTTAAACGCCATCTCGGCCAACGGCAACTCCAAGAATTGCTGACCTAAGTCAGCAACAGGTCTGCGCTTAACGCGCGAGACAAAACAGGTTTGACCAGCAAACCTGTTTTTTTAATATTAATTACGAACTTCTTTGACCCAATGTTACGTCAACATCCTGCTCTTTGCCGTTTCTTAAAATATGCAACGTTATTTTATCGCCAGCATTATATTTTTCAATTATTGTTGACATTGAGTTGCTTGTTGTAATCTTTTCTCCGTTAATTGACAGAATAACATCATTTTCTTTAATTCCTGCTTTTTCTGCCGCAGAACCCGATGTTACAGCCGGCTCGCCATTATCTCCTTTCAAAACCAAAGCTCCGTAATCTACCGGCAAATTATATTTTTGTTTTATTGCGTCATCAACCAAAACATATCTTACTCCCAAAAATGGATAAACAATTTTGTTTGTTTTTTCAACTTGATCAATATCTTTTTTTGCCATATTAATTGGAATTGCAAAACCAATATCCTGGGCTCCCTGCGCCATTGCTGTGTCAATTCCAATAACTTCGCCTTTCAGGTTTAGCAAAGGTCCTCCGGAATTTCCGGCATTAATTGCCGCATCTGTTTGGATAATTCCTTCCAATGTTTCTGAAACATCTCCTGTCTGATCAGAAGCCGAAATTGTTCTTTGAAGCCCGGAAACAACTCCAACAGAAACCGTGTTGTTAAATTGGCCCAAAGCATTTCCAATGGCAATTGCTGTCTGGCCAATTTGTATTCCCGAAGAATCTCCAAGCACGACAGGTTGAAATGTTTTTGAAGTACTTTGAATTTTTATTACAGCCAAATCTTGCACCGGATCCAAAGCCAAAACTTTAGCTTTATATTTTTGTCCGTCATTTGTAAAAACCGTGTAATCTGCGCTGCTGTCTGAAACAACGTGTTTGTTTGTTAAAACCAAACCGTCTGTTGAGACAATAAAACCAGAGCCAGCTCCAACTTCTTGATATTGCGTTCCGTTTTGCACCTGCTCCGGAATTGAAAAATCAAATGGACTTGAGTCGCCGAAAGGATTTATAAATTGCTGTTCGTAAACTGGAACATTTTTGGAAATGACAATGCTAACCACGGATGGAGAAACATTTTTGGCTGCATCAATTATCGCCTGCTCGTAAGAAACATTTGAAGTGTATGCGTTTGAAGACGGCTGATTTATTTTTGGGGTTGCCTCGGGCATTTTGAAATATTGTAAAAATGCCTGGGTTTCTGAGGGAAAATAATGCAAAGCAGTCATACTCGCATAAAAACCAATAATGCATCCTGCAATAATCAAAAATACAATACCCCAAAAAGTTTTATTTTTTATGGTTTTTAATATTTTATCTTTAATTTCTGTTAAATTAGATTGCGGTAAATTATACATATTTATAAAAATTATACGTTTTGAAATTAATTTTTGGTCTTTTTCTTTTCTCCGTAATGGCCGAATTTATATTTGAAAATATCCGATTTTACAGGACCAATAAATATCATATGCAGTTCACAAAGTAAAAATTTTATTCCCGTTGAAACCCACCCATCTGTTTTGAATCTTCTGTCTGAAACAAAAATTTTTGTTGATTTTATAATGCCAAATTTAGCGTCAAAAAGTTTTCGAGCTCGTCGAGCCAAATAATGGTCTTCGGCAAGTTTTACATCTTCGTCAAATCCTTCTGTTTTTTCAAAAAGATTTTTTTTCATCAAAATACCCATTGCCGCGTGCGGCAGAGCGCTTTCTAACAAAACAATCGGCTGATTATAAAAAACATTTAGCATAAATGTGGAAAATTTATTTTTAGGAACAGGGATTAGGCAAAAACTGGCAAGGTCAAGATTCCGTTTTTCAAACTCTGCCAGGGATTTTTCAAAAAAGTTATCTGGCAAAACAACATCAGCGTCGCAAAAAAATAATGTATCTCCTTTAGCTATTTTAGCTCCTTCGTTTCTGCCATATGCGGGCAAGCCGCCGGGAACAATTTTACAATTATATTTTTTGGCGATTTCTAAGGTTTTGTCCGTTGACCCGGCATCAGCTATTATAATTTCATAGTCAGCAAAATTCTGCTTTTTTATAGATTCTAAAAGAAGCCCTAAATATTTTTCTTCATTTAATGTTGGCGTGATAATGCTCAGCATGATTAATTAAATAAATTTTTGGCTTCGTTCCATATTGCTGGTTGATTTTGAGTTGTTTTCATCCAGTACCACCACGTCGCTCGTACAACTCGCTCCTTCAAAACCCTCGGTTTTGAATAATTTCCTACACGGGAGGAACTTTTCCTCCCGACCCCTCCTTGAATGGTGGTACTGGATTTAATTTTGTTGAAATAATTTTTGTGCTTCCTGCCAAATTTCTGGTCTTCCCTGTTTTGTTTTCATCCAGTACCACCATTCTACCCCCCAAAAGTAAAATTTGTCCAGGCCGGTTTCTTTTGCGTACTCAATATTTTTTTCAAATAATTCCGGGTTCATTGTTTTTTCCTGCTCTGACAACGGAACATCATAAAATGGTTTGGACGCCCATGGTTCTGCCTGCAATTCTATGCAAATTACATCTTTGCCAAATATTTTTTTTATAAGCAATGCTTTTCTCCAATAAGTTACCGGCGATAAAAATGAACTAAAATTAAATCCAAAACTATTTGTGATATGAGCCCAGACTTCTCTGTACATGGTGATTCCAACAATGTCTGCAATTTTTGCCGCGCCAAACCAGCTGGACTGCTCTCCCGAATCAGAGATAATAACAGGTCTTGAAGAGTCTAATGATTTTACCAAGGCAACTTCTGTTTTCAAAAAATCTCCATTATCATAATACCACGACGGGCATTGTCCGAAATTAAAAAGCGGCTCATTTTCCACCTGCCAGTCAATAATTGCATCATTATTTTTATATCTTAAAACAACTTCTTTTATATATTTCAGCAATTCTTGCTGCTGGTCTGCTTTTGAAAGATTTGTTGCCCAAACCGGAATGTGGCACTCCGGCCAGCGTCCGCTTTTCATGCCGACAACATATATAATTTTTACTCCTTTACTTTCCGCCTGCGATAACTGCCAATCAACATCGTCAAAATAATAATTATCTTTTTTTCCTTCAATCCAATCCCATTGCGTGTGCAATTTAATATTTTTTACACCCAAATCATCAATTATTGCCAAATAAGTTTCTTTCCAGTTTAATTTTAGGTTTTCTGCCTGCATCTGCGAAAAATCAACGCCCCAGGTTATATTTTTTGACTCAGGAACCGAGCCGACAAAAAAATAACAAAAAATAATTACTAATATGATGACAATTATTATCAAACAAAAAATTAATGCCTTCAAAATTTTTTTCATTATTTCAAAACTATTTTTTCTATGTTATATGTTCCCATTTTTTCTATTTCAATAAAACCCTGCATGGCAACTTCTGCTAAATCTCCGGCATTAAGCGAATCGTAAAACCATTGATCGGCATATTTTGGATTTTCCTGCGAGACGCCGGCACCCACATGCAGAAGCCATCTTTTATTGAAATCCTCCTGAGAGCCGATTGTTGGAGCTATAATTATGGGAATGCCCAAACCCGCGTAGAAAGAAAGTTCTGATGGTTTAGTCCACAAAACATCGGTTTCCCTCAACGTTTCGTTAAAAATTTTAAAATATTCGTTGGTTGTCATGGCAGAAAGCACGTGCACCCACCCGTCCAGTTTTAATCCTCTAATGTTTTCTGTAAAATATTTTCTTAATTCTTCCCTCACGCCAACAGCAATAATAAATCTTAAATTTTTATTTTTTATTTTTTCTTTTAAGCTGTTTATCGCATTCAATGGTATTTCTTTTTGCGCTCCGGCTCCTCCTATGGAAAACATAATCGTTAAAGGATGATTTGATTTTTCCGGCAATTTTCCCAAAGAACCTTTAATCAGCGGCTCATATATTTTTCTGTATTTTTTATTTGGGTCTAAATTCAAAAGGCGGTGCCTCATATCATCTTTTAGAATTTCCAAATCAGCGCCCAAATTTTCTTTTGGCAACGGGTAGCCTGTTAAAAAAATATTTTCTGCATTCACGCCGTAAAGCTTTAATCTGTCTCTTACCCAAGTGCACGGAGCAAAATATTTTATTTTGCTTTTTTTAGGATTTATTGAAACCCAAGTTCTGTTTATATCTGCATCGCAAACTACGCAATAAATTTGACTGGGATATTTTAATTCTTCCGCCATAAAAGCCGGCGTAAAAAATGTGGAAACCAGCGGCAATGGATTTTTTTTCAGTCTTTCTATCAAATCTTTTCCCCATCCTCTTTTTATAAAATAAAAAATATTTCTTAAGGTGATGTTGGGCATAGACAAATCTCTTTTGGGATAATAACTCATTATTTTTTGGAATTTGTCTAAAACAGAAAACATAAAATCTCCAAGAATAGGAATTTTTTTGAATCTGGAAATAAACTCATATAAAGAACGGGTTTGCTGCCAAAAATCTTTGTCTTTTTCAGGAATTCCGTCATAGCTGTTGGCATTAATAACTTTTCCTGAAAAAGCGATGTCCCTTAAAGGATAAGCAGTTCTCTGGTGTCCATAGCCCATATCAGCTGCTATGACCCACACCTTTTTATTTTTTTTACTTTTATCATTATTCATATTTATCTATTATACCTTATATCTTGAAAAATTTTAATATTCTGGTAATATTATTCTGTAGTACCAACCATTCTTGATCATTGACATGGAGGAACCAGGCAATGTTATTTGCACTTGAAGAAATAATGAAAACGGAAATGTTTTGGGCGCCGGCATTAGGCGCCACAGTTTTGATTTTGATTCTGGCTATAATAGCTTTAAATCTTAAATTCAACCCGCCGACAAATCAAAAAGAAGAAAAGGTAAAGCCAAAAACGATTATCGTTTTCTGCTCTGACCCGAGGTTTCAGGCCGAATTTGCCAAGTTTGTTAGAAAAAGGCTTGGACTGGGAGATGGAGAATTTGTGCCAATCCTTACTGCTGGAGGTCCGGCTGCTTTTGCCAACACAGCCAAACGCTGCTATGACTTCAAGTTTCTGAAAGGACAAATTGAATTCTTCTCGGAACATTTTCCGTCAATAGAAGAAATTGTTTTGGTCGGCCACCAGGACTGCGGATATTATAACGAAATCCTTGAGTTGCCTGGCCAAGAAAAGGAAGACCTGATACAAGCCAGGCGGACTCTCGGCACGTTTTGGGTCAAATCAGTTTGGCTCTACTATGCCAAGTTTTCGTCTGATGACCAGACCCAAATAATATTTGACCAAGTGCTTGCGCCCTCGGCGGCCCAAGTATCTATGCCATAAGATTTATTCTGTGGCTTTTTTTTATTTTGCTTTCTAAAAAATCCTAGAATATTTTTTATTTAGAAACCAAGTAAAAAATCCAATAATTATGTATGAAAATAAAAGCCAAACCCATGAAACATTTGTGATAGTTTTTGTCATCTGAGGCTGAGAAAAAAAGTTAACCACCCACATAAAATATAAAAGTAAAAAATAACAAGGAACCGATAACAGCCAGCCCAGCGCCGACCAAAAAATTCCGACTAAAGAAGATAAAAATCCAAAAAGCATCAAGTAATAAAAAATCGGCAAAATTAAAATATTGGCTATCGGAAAAACCCAGGAAATATTGCCGAAATTAAAAACCACAATTGGCAAGGTAAAAATTTGGGCGGCAAATGTTACAGAGACCAGCATCAGCGCACTTTCGTGCTTTTCTGCAATTTTTATATTAAGAAATTTTTTTATCAAAAATTTTATAAAATTTCTTACAAGCGGCTCAAAATAAATTAGTCCCAAAACAGCCAAAAATGAAAGCTGAAATCCAACATCATAAAATAAAAGCAAAGGATTTGCTAAAAGTATTAAAGCAGCTGCCAGCGCAACTATTCTAAAACTAAACGCCTGCCGACCAAATTTTTGCGCCAGCAAATAAGTTCCGCCCATAATTCCGGCTCTTAACGCTGCAGCCGATGCGCCTGTTAAAATAATATAAGTGCAAATAAAAATTATGGTAATATAAAAAGCTTTATTTCGCCACATTCCTATTGCCAAAAGAAAAGACATCACAATTGAAATTAAAATCACAATGTGCAGTCCGGAAATAGCAATAAAATGCCTCAAACCGGTGACGCTTAACTTGTTTTTTAAGTCCTGGCTCATTGCTCCGTTGTCTCCCAAAATAGTCCCCTGCAAAATTGAACTTTGCGGCGGCAAAAAATTATTTTGTATGCTTTGCCTTAATCCCTGCTTCAAAAATAAAATTTTCTCATAAGACCAAGAAAAAATATTATATTGATGTTCTGTAGACACTAATTCAATTTTTGGGAAACTCATTACAGAATAAATGTGTTGTGGCAGTAAATAATTTTTGTAATTAAAATCGTCGGCTGCCATTGGAGTTTCCAATTTTCCTGTAAGTTTTATTTTGTCTAAATATTTATATTCCGGATAAATATTTGTTGTTGCTAAAATTATGCTATCTGCAACTTTTACTTTAATTTTTTGAGAAGCATCCCTGACATCCGGCTCATCAGAAATTATGCCGGTTAAAACAACTTGTCCTTTGTCGTTAAGTTTGCTCAGCTTATCGTTTGCAATATTAAATTCAGAAATTTGCACTCTCAAAATTGCCATAATCAAAAATAAAAAACAAAATCCAGCGATTATCAAAATATCTTTTTTTATTAAAAGAAAAACAACAATCGCCAGCAAATCTGCAAATAAAAAAGCCCAAATAAAAATCTGGGGAATTTTAATTATCGATTCTAAAAATATTCCAGCAACAAACGAAACGCAAAGAAAAAATAATATCTTAGACGGCGTCATTTAGTGCATTAGCTTATGGTAAGATTTTTTGCGGCCGCAAAAAATCTTACCATAAGCTAATTATGCTTTTTATGCGCGAAGCTGACAAAGTTTGAAATATGGAGAAATTTCTTTTGCGATTTCTTCTAAAAATTCTTTTGAGAATGGTTTTACTTTTTCAAATTCCGGGTCAATTGTTTTTTCTGCTCTAAAATTTTGCAAATAGTATTTCACATTTTCTCCTCCAATCCATTTTGCAATTTCTAAAAATTCTTCTTTTTTATGAATGCCGGGCACCACGGTTGTGCGAAATTCAAAATCTAAATTTCCATTTTTCAAAAACTCAACGCTTTCTTTTATATTTTCCATTTTTACCCCTTCGCCCAAAATGTTTTCGTATATTTGATTACTGGACGAAGATTTTATATCCATGGCAACATAATCAATTAATTTTGTATCAGCTAAATCTTTTAACATTCTAGGATTTGACCCATTAGTATCAAGTTTCACGCTAAATCCTAAATTTTTAATTTTTTCTATAAATTGCGGCAAATCTTTGTTTATTGTCGGCTCCCCACCGCAAACTACAACGCCTTCCAGCAAACCTTGCCTTTGTCTTAAAAAATCAAAAAATTCTTTTTCTGAAAACCTGGGCTGACTTACAATTTTCAAAGGCAAAACCAACTCCGAAGAATAGCACCAAGGACACCTGAAATTACAGCCAGCCAAAAAAACCACACAGGCAATTTTTCCCGGATAGTCTATCAACGTTGTTTTTTGCAAACCGGCGATTATCATAGACTTAAAGCCCCTTTTTAGCAAAGGGGCTTTTTTGAATTTATGCTGCGACTTTTTCTTCCGCTTTTTCCAAAACCTCTTTTGCTATTTCCGTCGGGCAGACAAACTCCTTTCTTTCTTTGTATTCTTCTTGCTTGCCTTTGTGCCATTGCTGAACCGGCCTAATGTATCCTACAACTCTTGAATAAACTTCGCAGGGCTGTTTTATCGTGCATTGAGGGCATTCAAAATGTTCGCCGGAAAGATAACCGTGCGTTGGGCAAATTGAAAAAGTTGGAGTTAAAGTAATGTACGGCAAGCTGTATTTTTCAAATATTTTTTTAACTAAATTTTTTGCCATATTCGGGTCTGAAATTTTTTCTCCCAAAAATATGTGCAAAACGGTTCCGCCGGTATATTTTGTCTGCAAGTTATTTTGCAAGTCCAAAGCCTCAAAAACATCGTCTGTAAAACCAACCGGCAACTGGCTTGAATTTGTGTAAAATGGAACTTCATTTGTGCCAGCTGTAATAATATCAGGATATTTTTCTTTGTCGGTTTTTGCCTGTCTGTAACTTGTGCCTTCGGCCGGAGTTGCTTCCAAATTATACAAATTTCCAGTTTCTTCCTGAAATTTTATCATTTTGTCTCGCATAAAATCTAAAATTTCAATGGCAAATTTTCTGCCTTTTGGAGTTGTAATGTCTTCTTCCAAAAAGTTGAGCAAAGATTCGTTCATTCCGCAAATTCCAATTGTTGCAAAATGATTTCCAAAATAAGAATTTCGCAAAGTTTTTACATCGGCCAAATAATGCCTTGAATAAGGATAAAGCCCTTTTTCCATAAAGTTATCCAATGCCTTTCTTTTAATTTCTAAACTTTCTTTTGCCAAGTCCATCAAATGGCTTAGGCGATTAAAAAATTCTGTTTTTGTTTTGGAAGTATATCCGATTCTCGGCAAATTAATTGTAACCACTCCAATTGATCCTGTTTTTGGAGAAGAGCCAAACAATCCGCCGCCTCTTTTGTACAATTCCCTATTATCTAAACGCAACCTGCAACACATTGACCTGGCGTCATCGGGACTCATGTCTGAATGGATAAAATTTGAAAAATAATTTATTCCGTATTTTGCTGTTGCTTCCCACATTGCCGCTAAATTTGGATTATCCCATTCAAAATCTTTTCCAACGGAAACTGTTGGAATTGGAAAAGTAAACGGCCTGCCGGATGCGTCTCCTTCCATTAAACCTTCGTAGAAAGCTTTTATAAACATATCTATTTCCGGCTGAAATTCTCCATAGGTTTCGTTTTGCGGTTCGCCACCGATTATTACCGGCTGCTTTGCCAAAAATACCGGCGGCTTAATGTCCAAAGAAACATTTAAGAATGGTGTCTGGAAACCAACGCGTGTGGGCACCATGCAGCTGTATAAAAATTCCTGCATCACTTGTTTTACCTGTTTGTAATTTAAGTTGTCGTATCTGATGAACGGAGCCAACAATGTGTCAAAGTTTGAAATAGCATTTGCTCCGGCCGTTTCTCCCTGCAAAGTAAACAAAACATTTACTAATTGCCCCATGGCAGTTCTAAGATGCTTTGGAGGTTTGCATTCTATTTTTCCCGACACTCCGCCAAATCCTTTTATTAAAAAATCATACAAGTCCCAGCCGGCGCAATATGGAGCCAGCAACTCTAGGTTATGAATATGAAAATCTTCGCTGGCTGCAGCATCTCTTATTTCTTTTGGATAAATTTTGTTCAGCCAATATTTTTTTGAAATAAAAGAACCGACATACTGGTTTAGTCCCTGCAAAGAAAAAGTCATGTTGGCGTTTTCTTTAACCTGCCAGTCAACCTCTTTTAGATAACTGTCTATTTTTTCTGAAGACTCATCTGAAACCTTCGCCAACTCACGAATTGCCCTTCTCTGCTCCCTGTATAAAATATATGCTTTTGCGGTTTCAACCAAATCTTCCAAAATCAACGCTTCTTCAACAATGTCCTGAATCTGTTCAATGTGTGGAATTTCGCCTTTTTTGAACCTGCGGTTTAACAGCTGAACAACTTTGTCTGAAACTTTTTTGGAAATTTCGCCGTCACCTTGATTTGCTGCAATAACTGCCTTATGAATTGCATTGACAATTTTTTCCTGCTCAAAATCAACAATTCTTCCGTCTCTCTTTTGAACTTTTTCTATATTATTTTTTACTTTTACTTCTGCTTCCATAATAATTTGGGGACAAAAAAATGGCCGGAGCCTTTAATTAATTTTTAAACTTAAAAATCTTTTTGCGACGAAAAACTTTTAAGTGGTATATCTGTTCATTACTACATTTTACTCTACCCAAAAACTAGGTCAAGCCCCGTTAGAAATTATATTGTTCGTGAAATCTGTGGAAAACTTTTAACAAAAATAATTTTTCAGCTTTTTTCCGTTTTTACTATGATTTCTAACGGGGCAAGAGCCACTTTGCATATAAAATCTGTGAATAAGTTATGCTTTAGCAAAAAAAACGCCTCCTGGGCGTTTTTTTTGCTAAATTTATATTAATTTTGTTGCTATTACAGAAATTTTCATTTCATTTTTTTTGAGAGTATTGTCTTTTACAGCTCCAAAGATTATTTGTGCTTTCGGGTCAACATTTTTTGTAATAATTTTTGCTGCTTCCTGAATTTCATTTAAGGTTATATCCTGGCCAGAAGCATTGAACAAAACTCCTTTGGCTCCTTTTATTGAAAAATCCAACAATGGAGAATTTATTGCGGCTTGTGCGGCTAAAATTGCCCTGTTCTCGCCAGACGCTAAACCTGAACCAAACATTGCTCTGCCGGAATTTTTCATAATTGACACAACAGAAGCAAAATCAATGTTTATAATTCCGGGCACTAAAATTAAATTAGCAATGCCTTTTACCGCTTGCCCTAAAACATCGTCGCAAATTAAAAAAGCATTTGCTACTGTTGTTTTTTCATCAATAATTTTCAAAAGCTCGTCGTTGGAAATAATCAACAAAGAATCAACTTTATCTTTTAAGTTTTGCAAAGCAGCTTCGGCAACTTTTTTTCTTTGCTCGCCTTCAAAAGAAAAAGGAGTTGTTACAACTGCTATAGTTAAAATGCCAAGATTTTTTGAAATTTCGGCAACAATTGGAGAGGCCCCAGAGCCCGTGCCTCCGCCGAGGCCGCAAGTCACAAAAACCATGTCTGCTCCTTTCAAGTTTTCTAAAATTTCCTGTTTAGATTCTTCGGCAGCGTTTTTTCCCAAATTTGCATCCATGCCCGTGCCCAAACCATGAGTAATATTTTTTCCTATCAGAATTTTTTTGGGATACCCGGGGTACCCTCCGGGTCGTCCTTTAGAAAAATGCAGTGCTTGTCCGTCGGTGTTCATTGCTATTAACTCAACCGAATCGGCATCAAGACGCAACATGCGAGAAATAGTGTTGGAACCGGATCCGCCAACTCCTATAACTTTTATTACTGGGTTCATATGTTTAGAGTTTTTCTTATGGGAGAAAAACTCTAAACATCTTTCTTAGTCTAGAGCCAAATCCCCTCGCAGCTCCCAGTATACCTTCTTCTTCGTCAAAATCAACCCCTCCTAAAGCTAATCCGGCAACAGTGGCCAAAGCAGGATCTTCTTGCAATCCCATAATTTGTTTGGGAATGCCTATCTCGCACGAAAGTTTCAAAGTTTCTTTTGTAAGCTCTTTTATTTTAGGAATTTTAGCTCCGCCGCCGGTCAAAACAATTCCGCCCGGCAACAATTCCTGCCTGCCAATTTTTTTCAATTCTTTTTGCACCAAATCTAAAATTTCAGAAACTCTTGGCTCAATAATATTTACCAAATCTTTTTTTGTAAAATTAAGCGAAGAGCTTTTGTCAAAAACTTCTATTTTTTTTCGCGACTGGTCTGATTTGTCTGTTTTTGCAAACATGCAATTTCCGTGCTGCTTTTTAATTGATTCTGCAATTGCAACTTCTGTTTTAAGGCCGATAGCAATATCGTTTGTGATGTTAGCTGACCCAATCGGGAAAACAGCAAGATGCATTAATTCCCCTTCTTCAAAAACAACCAGAGATGTTGTGGCGGCTCCGATGTCAATTAAAGCAACTCCCAATTCTTTTTGTTGCGGAGTCAAAACTGCTTTTGCGGCGGCCAAAGGAGAAGGAACCACATCATTAATTTGTAATTTTGAACTTAAAACCGCCTGAGTCAAGTTAACAAAATAAGGAGAAAAAACGCACAGCAATAAAACTTTTGCTTCCAATCTTACGCCGGTTAAATCCAGCGGCTGCCTTATGCCTTTTTGATCGTCAATAATAAATTCTCTCGGAAAAACATCCAGCACTTCTTCATTGGAAGGAATGTTAATTGCTCTGGTTGCCTGCAAAACTCTCTCAATATCTTCTTTGGAAATTCTCTGGTCTGCCCTGGAAACAGAAATTATTCCGTCGGAAGGAGTTACATAAAGATGGCTTCCGCCGATATTTACAAAAACAGAGCCAATCCTTCTGTTGCAATCTTTTTGTACGCCGTCCATTATCATTTGCACATTTTTTGCCGTTTCTTCAACATTAACCACAGCTCCCTTACGAAGCCCAAAAGACGGAATTTCTGCGTACGACAAAACTTCCCATTCTTTTTGTTTTTTTTGCACCACCAGCGCTTTGATGCTGTGCGTTCCTATGTCTAAACCTGTAAAAATATTTCCTTTCATTGAAAATTACAAATTTGATAAATAATACTCTTGTTTTTTCTCCATCTCATCAGCTTTTGCCTTTGATTTTTCGTGGTCATATCCCAGCAGGTGCAAAATTCCGTGCACAAAAACTTTTGTCATTTCATATTTCGCAGGCACTCCGTATTTTTCAGCATTCTCTTTTACAACTTCGGGACATATAATAATTTCTCCCAAATAATCTTTTTCGTTTAGCAAAAAAGATAAGACATCTGTTGGTTTATTTTTTTTTCTAAATTTTTTGTTTAACTTTTTTATCTCTTCTTTTTTAACAAAAGCCAAAGTGATATTTTCTGTTCCTCTATTCTCGCCCGATAACACTTTTTTTGCAACTGTGGAAAAAATCCTTTTATCTAAGAGAATTTTTGAAAGATTATTTATTTCAATCATCTAAATTTGAAACTGGAAATAATTTCATTAAAAATTTTATCGTAGCTGTCTCTTATGCCTGCCTCATTTTTTTTATCTTGAGGAGAGACAAAAACATCTTCGCTGATTTCATATTGAAAATTATTATGCGATAAAAAAAAGTATTTTGTTTTGCCAAATCCATATAAATCCACAACATCTTCAAATGCTCCCTTGCCTCCTATTTTCAAATTACCGTATTCATAATCAATATTTTTGTTTGCATTTGATTCGCCGGGAATGCAATTAATTGAAACCTTAAAAATAGCTCCTGTGCCAGCGCCAACCGGGAAATAGCCCAAAGTGCCAAAACCATTTGGATATCTTTGGTCTTCAAACTCAAATGCCCCTATCTCATAATTAGAAGCTCCACTCAACTTGTCGCTTTTGCATTGTTGCAAAACTTGGGCTATATTATCTTCTGAATAAGTTGTGTTTTCTTGTGCAATCCAATTTTTGGGCGTTTTTAATTCAAAGCCATAGTATTTATTTTTTATAATATAATTATTTGTTTTGCTTACATTAAAATATTTATAGACAAAAAATCCAGCTGACAATAGCAACAAAATAATTACAACAAATACAAAGAATTTTATTCCTTTTGTAAATTCCTTTTTACGTTTTGCCATTACTCTATGATAACTCATTTTGATAATATAGTGTATAGACCTTTTTCCACCAAGCAAAAAACGGACAAAAGCCCGTTTTTTGCTATATTTTAATTGCTTAATAATTCTTTTATAATCTTTGAAATTTCTGAATTATCTGCCTTGCCTTTCACTTTTGGCATTAAATCTTGCATTATTTTTCCGGTATCTTTAATTTCTTTAGCTCCTGTTTTTGCGATTGATTCTGCAATTATTTTTTTCAATTCATTTTCTGATAATTGTTCTGGCAAATATTTTTTCAAAATTTCAATTTCATTTTTTTCTTTATCTGCTAATTCCGGCCTGTTGCCTTTTTCATATAAAACTATCGCATCTTTTCTTTTTTTTATTTCAGAAGATATTACTTCAATTATTTGCTCGTCAGTCAGCTCCAACTCTTTTGATAATTGCTCTTCTGTCGCGCCCGATTTTTCTTTGGAAATTTTATATCTTTTTTCTTTTTCTTTGGAAATGATTGATGCTAAAAGCATGCGCAAAGTTCCAGCCGATATTTGGTCGCCTGATTTTAATGCCTGATTTACGGCATTTTGTATTTCTTTTTTTAGCATGCTATTTTGGCTTTGCTAATTTGTCTGCTTTTTTCTTTTCTGCTCTCAATTCAACTCTTCTTAAAGCAGACCTTTTTTTAGCTAAAGCAGATTTTGCTCTTTTGTGAAACTGACCCTTTCTTACTTGAAGCAAAACGCCAGATTGCCTTACAACTTTTGTAAAGCGGTGCACCAAGCTCTGGGAAGTTTCTTTGTCTTTTTTTCTTACTTCTAACGTCATGACATGACTGCTCGCTTAGCAATCTTTTTCTACTGCAATTTTCATCTTTGGGCTGAGAATTTGTAATTGCTCGTCGGCTTATCTATTTCATTGATAAACCTCCTCGCACTTCCAAATTTTCGCCCGCAAATCTGAAAATTTCGCTTACGAAAAAATTGCTAATCGACCAGTCTTATTTTTTTATTTTATTTTTCATCTCTTGTACGACCTTGTCAAGTTTTATTTCTTTTTGAACACCTGTATCCATGTCCCTTAAAGTAATAAAATCTTCTAATGCTTCTTTTTGACCAAAAATTAAAACCCATCGTATTCCTAATTTATTAGCGGTTCTCAACTGGGTTTTTAAGGAATCTTTTGAAAATGATTCTGCCACCGGAATTTTAGCTGCTCTGAATTCTTCAAAAAGCTTCATGCTTTTTCTTTTTGCCAATTGCCCAAGCTGGGCTAAAAATATTTTAGCATCATCTTGATTCTGTGACGGCTGCGTGTTTCTGGCTTTTATCAAACTTACAATTCTTTCTATTCCGCCAGCCGAGCCGCAAGCCGGCGCGTCATGTCCTCCAAGCAGTTTTGATAAATTATCATATCTTCCTCCTCCAATCAATGTGCCCAAGTTGCCGCCATCTTCTGATTTTTCAACAATCTCAAAGACAGTTTTTGTGTAATAATCTAACCCGCGCACCAAATAAGGATTTAATGTGTATGGCAGTTCCAGCTCATCCAAAAATTCTAAAACCTGCTTAAAATGCGCATGACAATTTTCGCAAAGGTGGTCAATTATCTGGGGAGCTGAAGCCTTGACCCTTTGGCATTTTTCTTCTTTGCAGTCTAAAATTCTCAATGGATTTTCTTTCAACCTTCTCTGGCATTCAGGGCATAAAGATGATCTTCTTGACCTAAAATAACTTGTTAAAATCTTTTTGAAATAAGGTCTGCATTCTGAATCGCCGATTGAATTGACTTCAATTGTTATGTTTTTAAATCCCAATTCTTTCAAAACATCATAGCTCATCTGAATAATCTGGCCGTCTATTGAAGGATTATTGTCTCCGATTGCTTCAAATCCAAACTGGTGAAATTGTCTAAATCTTCCTGCTTGTGGCCTTTCATATCTGAAAAACGGACCCAAATACCAAAATTTTACGGGCTGGGGCAAGTTATGCATTCCGTGTTCTATATAGCTTCTCATTATTCCAGCTGTTCCCTCTGGCCTCAAAGAAACCAAGTCTCCGCCTTTTGTGCGAAATGTATACATTTCTTTGCCGACAATATCTGTGTCTGTTCCCACTGCTTTTGCGAAAACTTCTGTATCTTCCAAAATAGGAGTTTCTATTTTTTGAAAACTATAATAATTAGAAACGCTTTCTACAGCTTTCTGCACTTTTTTGAAAAAAATCTGATCATCTGGCAAAACGTCGTGCATTCCGGTTAAACTTTGAAATTTTAATTTTGACATAACAAAAATTTTAATACGCCGGATGAGAAATTTCTGACAAAGCAGCTACTGGAAAAATTCTTAAAAATGCTTTGCCAATTATTTCTTTTTTGGGAACAACGCCCCAAAACCTTAAATCGTAAGACTGCGTTCTGTTGTCTCCCAAAACAAAATACTGGTCTGCTTTTAAGGTAGTTTTTGTGTCGGGATAAGTTTTCAAATCAGCCGGCAAATATTTTTCGTCTAAAGTTGTGGTTTTGCCGTCTTTTATTATTTCTACTTGACCGTTTGTGATGTTAACTGTTTCTCCGGGAAGACCAATAACTCTTTTTATAAATCTCTGCCCCGAATATCCCGGTATAAAATCTGTATTAAAAACAATTACATCTCCTCTTTGCGGATTAGAAAACCTGTAAGAAATTTCATCAACAATTAAATAGTTTCCCGATTGAAAATTCGGCGTCATTGAATCTCCGCTCACAATAAACGGCTGAAATAAAAAATATCGTATAGGAATCACTATCACCAAAGCAATCAAAGCTATCTTAAAAAGTTCCCAAGCAAACTCCAAATATTTTTTGACTCCTTTTTTTGTGTCAGCGCCTTCGTTAATTTGATTGTTGTTGTCCATAAAATCTTAACTGGTTAATTTTAATATTTTATCATATTTTTTAAGTTATTGCAATACGACCTAAAGGGTACCCACAAATAAGAAAAAAAATGGGGTTGCAACGCGATGCGATGCGACCCCTTTGGTTGAAAAGGACGAGATACAAATTGCGCCTAGTGGCACAAGACAGAGCGAATGCTCCGCTTCTTGCAGGGCGGTTTGCCCTGACCGGCGGCTCCCTTGCCGTTCTGTCCCCGAAGCAGGCAACTCACGGTGCGGTCATCTAACTCAATCCCAAGCTCCTTCAAAGCGAAGCGGCGCAGCTTGTCGCGGCCTCGGTCTGAAGTGGCGCTTCCGTTGAGGCGGATTGCCTCTCCGATGATGCGCTCCTTGTGATAATTCTTGACCTTCGTGTGAGAGCCGACTTTTTTGGTGGACATGATTGCGATTCCTTCTTGGTGACTGAAGTGGTTTGGACAGACAAGTGCCTCTTCTCTGCCCGACCCCTCAAACCTGCTGTCAACGACAGCGCTTTCTATTCATAAGCAGTTCCTCCGGTGTTTGAATCTTCCACACCCAAACACAAAGAAGATCACCTCCTTTCCTTTGCTTTAGTTAACAATGAGCACGCCACACGAATTACCTCCTTTCCGTGGCGTTTATTATTTTTAATTATTATATTGCTCTAACAAGTAAAAGTCAATATAATTGAAAAAAATCGTAGAATAGATTAATATTAAAAAATATGACGATAATTATTGGACTGGGAAATCCCGGAAAAAAATTTGAAAATACGCGGCACAATATAGGATTTATGGCAGTTGATAAATTTGCAGAAAAAAATGATTTTCCTGAATTTAAGTTGCAAAAAAAATCCAATGCGTTAATTTCTAAAAATGAAAATATAATTTTGGTAAAACCTCAGACATTTATGAATGAATCTGGAAAAGCTATAAAAGAAATTATAAAAAATAATTCTGTAGAAAATTTAATTGTTGTTCACGATGACATTGATTTGCCGGTTGGAAAAATGAAAATTGTGAAAGAAAGGGGCTCGGCCGGCCACCGCGGAGTTGAATCAATAATTAAAAACATCGGCAACAACGGATTGATAAGATTTAGAATTGGAATTGGCGGGCAAAAAAATGTGAACGCAATGAAGGTTGTGTTAAAAAATTTTTCAGCAGAAGAACAAAAAACAATAAACCAGACAATTCAAAAAGTTTCCGATGCCCTTAATTTATTCTTCAAAGAGGGTTTAGACAAGACCATGAATGAGTATAATAAATAAAACCACGAACCAATTATTGATCGTTGGCATCACCCCTTATTTTTTAGATAAGGAGTTTTTTTGGTTTGAGGAAAATCTGCAAAAAGTGCTTGATGCCAGGAGCACACAAAACTTTTTTGAAGATAATGTAATTTTTTTGCAAAAAGACCACAGCGTTAATTTTTCAAACTTTTTGAGAAAACTGGATGAAATGGGATATGAAAGAGTTTTTAAGATTTCAGACCCCGGCGAATTTTCACAGCGGGGCGGAATAATTGATGTCTTCCCCGTTAACACAGAAAACGCAATGCGTTTGGATTTTTTGGGAAACGAAGTAGATGAAATAAAAATTTTAGATATAAAAATTGATGACGAAAAAAAATCCAAAGAGGTTTTGAAAAAAAGATTAAAATCGCAAAAAATATTTTCAGAATTAAAAGGATTAAAACCAGGAGATTATTTAGTTCACTTAGACCACGGCATTGGAAAATTTATTGGAATAGAAAAATTTCAGACAGCAATTGAGCAATCTCAAGATTATTATGTTTTAGAATATGCAGAAGAAGATAAATTATATGTGCCGGTTGGATTGGAAAGAAAATTGTCGCGATATGTTGGTTTTCAAGATCCAAAAATTTCACGGCTGGGCTCTAATTTATGGCAGAAGACAAAAAGAAAAATTAAAGAAGAGGTTGAAAAAATGGCTAAAGAGCTTTTACAATTGTACGCACAAAAAGAAATCGTTCAAAGAACTCCTTATATAGAAGATATAGAGTTGGAATCCCAGTTAAAATCCGGTTTTATTTTTGAGGAAACTCCAGACCAAATGCAGGCTATAGAAGATATTAAAAAAGATTTAAGAAAAACAAAGCCTATGGACAGAATTGTCTGCGGAGATGTCGGTTTTGGCAAAACAGAAGTGGCAATGAGGACAGCTTTATTAGCTTCAGCCAACAGCAGGCAGACAGCTTTAATTTGCCCGACAACAATTTTGGCAAACCAGCATTTTAATTCTTTTCAAAAAAGATTTGAAAAGCTGCCTGTAAGAATTGCCATGATGACAAGGTTGCAGACAAAATCAGAACAGAAAAAGGTCGCTAAAGATTTATCAGAAGGAAAAATAGATATTGTAATCGGCACGCACAGGCTTTTGTCAAAAGATATAGAATTCAAAAATTTGCAGCTTTTAATTATTGATGACGAACAAAGATTTGGCGTAAAGCAAAAAGAAAGGCTAAGGCAAATGAAGCCCAGCTTGGATATTTTAAGTTTGTCGGCAACCCCAATTCCCCGCACAATTTATTTGGCTCTCTCGTCTTTCAAAAATATTTCTTTAATGCAAACCCCGCCAAAAGGCAGACAAGCAATAAAAACAGAAGTTTTGGAGTATAAAAATAAAATTGTTAAAAAAATAATTGATGCCGAATTAAAAAGAAAAGGCGAAATTTATTTTTTGCATAATAGAGTTGAGACAATTGAAAAAACAGCGGAGAAAATAAAAGAATTATGCCCGAAGGCAAAAGTTGGGTTAATACACGGCAGGCTTCCGGAAAAAAAATTAATAAAAATAATGGATGACTTTCAAAAAGAAAAAACAAATATTTTGGTTGCCACAACAATTATTGAAAACGGATTGGATTTGCCAAATGTAAACACCATTATAATAGAAGATGCCACGCGACTTGGGCTTTCACAGGCGCACCAAATACGCGGAAGAGTTGGCAGGTCTGACACAAAAAGTTTTGCATACTTTTTGTATGACAAAAAAAATCTTACTCCGTTGGTCAGGGAAAGATTAAAGGCCTTGGAAGATTCGCAGGAACTTGGAGCTGGTTATAAAATTGCAATTAAAGATTTAGAGCTTCGTGGAGCCGGAAACATTTTGGGGAAAGAACAATCCGGCGCCATAAACAAAATCGGCTTGAATTTGTATTCACAAATTCTTAGCGAAGCAGTTGAAAAATTAAGGACATAATTAATTTTATGTTATAGTAATAAAAATGGACGAGATAAAATTTATAAAAATTGAAGACGAAAATTATCCAGAAGAATTGAAAAAGATTAAGCAAGCTCCGAAAGTTTTATATTATAGAGGAGTTTTGCCTCAGCTAAATGAAAAATGTTTTGCAATTGTTGGCACAAGACGTTGTTCGCCATACGGACAGCAGGTTGCTTTAAAAATTTCTAGCGAGCTGGCTGACGTGGGTTTGACCATTGTTTCAGGTTTAGCTCCCGGAATTGATACTTTTTCACACAGAGCTGTTGTTGAAAAAAGAAAACGCACAATCGCTGTTTTGGGAACAGGACTGGATGAAAAATCAATTTATCCGCAAACAAATTTAGATTTATCCAGAAAAATTATAGAGTACGGCGGATGTTTAATTTCTGAACTGCCCGAAGGAACTCCGGGAGCAATTTTTACTTTTCCAAGACGCAACAGAATAATCTCCGGGCTAAGTTTAGCCGTATTAGTAGTGGAAGCAAAAGAAAAATCAGGTTCGTTAATTACAGCTGACTGGGCAGTAAAACAAAATAAAAAGTTATTTGCAATTCCAGGGTCAATTTATTCTTCAAACTCTGCGGGTCCAAATAAGCTAATAAAAAACGGCGCGAAATTAATTGCAAACACAAACGATATTTTAGAAGAATTAGGATTGTCGCATTTAGAAATTTCAAAAAATAATATTGAAGCTGAAAACAAGGAAGAAAAATTAATTTTAGACGCATTGAAAGAAGAGTCGCTACACGTTGATAAAATTATTGAAAAAACAAAGTTAAATGCTTCTGTTACTGCAACAGCCCTTGCTTTAATGGAAATTTCGGGTAAAATACGCAGTTTAGGAAGCAACATATATTCATTAAATAGTTAAAACATGAAAAGTTTAGTAATAGTAGAAAGCCCCACAAAGGCAAAAACAATTCAAAAATTTTTAGGCGACACTTTTATTATCAAGTCGTCTTTCGGTCACGTGAGAGATTTGCCAAAAAGAGAATTTGGAGTAGATGTTGAAAAAAACTTTGAGCCAAAATATGTTATTCCTCCAAAAGCTAAAAAAGTTATCGCTGAATTAAAAAAGGATTCTGCAAAAGCAGACAATACAATTCTGGCAACTGACGAAGACCGCGAAGGAGAATCAATTGCCTGGCACTTGCAGCAGGCCTTAAAATTAAAAAATCCACAAAGAATTGTATTCCATGAAATTACAAAAACAGCAATTGAAAATGCTTTAGAAAAACCGAGGCACATTGATATGAATTTGGTTGACGCCCAGCAGGCAAGAAGAATTTTAGACAGAATCGTGGGCTATAAACTCTCTCCATTTTTATGGAAAAAAGTTGCCAAAGGGTTGTCAGCGGGCAGAGTGCAATCTGTGGCTGTAAGATTAATCGTTGAAAAAGAAAGAGAAATTGAAAAATTTGTCCCAACAGAATATTGGAGTATTGAAGCAATTTTGAAAAACGACCCACAAGTGGGTACCCCGAAAGAATTTGTCGCAAAACTTGTGAAAATTGACGGACTGGTAAAGAATAAATCAGAGGCAGATAAAATTTTACAGGATTTGAATAATGCAGATTATATTGTAGATTCTGTAGAAAAAAAAGAAACAAAAAGATATCCTGCTCCCCCGTTCACAACCAGCACCCTGCAGCAGGCCTCATGGCAAAGATTTAAGTTTTCTGCAAAAATGACAATGTCTTTGGCGCAACGGCTTTACGAAGAAGGAAATATTACTTATCACAGAACTGATTCGTTAAATTTGTCTGAAACGTCATTGGCTGCTGCAAAAGATTTTATTTCAGAAAAATATGGAAAAAATTATTGGACCGGAAAAATTGTAAAATATAAAACAAAAAGTAATTCGGCGCAGGAAGCGCACGAAGCTATAAGGCCAGCTTATGCTGCCCGCACACCAGAATCATTAAAAAATTTAGATTCAAGACAATTAAAACTTTACACATTAATTTGGCAAAGATTTATCGCCTGCCAAATGGCGCCGGCTATACTTGATTCAGTTGCCGCTGATATCAATGCAAAAAATTATACTTTCAGAGCCAATGGCCAGACCTTAAGGTTTGACGGATTTTTGAAAGTTTATCCGACAAAATTTGAGGAAACAGAACTGCCTGATTTGGAAAAGGGACACAAATTGGACTTTGTAAAATTAGACTCTCTGCAGCATTTTACAGAGCCACCGGCAAGATACACCGAAGCCAGTTTAATAAAAACTTTGGAAAAATTTGGCATTGGCAGACCTTCAACTTATGCTCCAACTTTGTCTACAATCCAAGACAGAAATTATGTTGAAAAAAATGAACAAAAAAGATTTGTGCCCACAGAAATGGGAACCATTGTGAATGACGTTTTAGTCAAAAATTTTCCTGAAATTGTTGATATAGATTTTACGGTAAAAATGGAAAAAGAATTAGACGAGATAGCTGACGGAAAAGACACCTGGCAAAAAACCTGCAAAGATTTTTATACTCCGTTTGCCAAAAACCTGGAAAACAAATATAAAGAAGTAAAGAAAGAAAACCTTACAGAAAAGACCGATAAAATCTGTCCAAAATGCGGCTCTCCAATAATTGAACGAATGGGAAGATTTGGAAGATTTTATGCCTGCTCTAAATTTCCCGAATGCAAATATACAGAATCTATAGAAGATAAAAACAAAAATTTAGGAATTAAATGTCCAAAATGCAAAGAAGGAGATATTGTTGCTAGAAAAACTAAGCGAAAAAAAATATTTTATGGCTGCAATAAATTTCCAAAATGCGACTTTGCTTTATGGGACAAGCCGATAAATGAATTTTGTCCGAAGTGCAACTCAATACTGACCCAAAAAGGCAAACAAATAAAATGTTCTAATAAGGAGTGTGATTATGTCAAATGACATACAAAAAATAATAAAAAGAAGTTCAGATCCAAAATTAATTGAGTCTGCTTTTGAGTTTGCCAAAGAAGCCTACAAAGATAAAAATCGCATATCCGGAGAAAATTACATTTATCATGCTACCAGGGTGGCTTTGGCTCTTGATAAAATGGGTTTAGACCCGACAACAATTGCTTTTGGAATATTGCACGACGTGTTGGATGACCTGCCCAGCTCTGCAAAAAATGTTGAAGCAAAAGAGATTGAAAAAAAATTCGACAAAGAAACAGCCAAGCTGGTAGAAAAAATTTCAGAACTCGGCAAAGTCCGCTATTCTTTGTCAATCAATATAAAAGATAAAAAAACACTTACAAGAGAAAAAATAGAAAATTTGAGAAGAATGTTTTTAGCTATAGCCGGAGATTTAAGGGTGGTTTTAGTAGAACTTATTTCAAGATTAGACACCTTAAATTTTTTGCGAGATTTGCCGGAAGACCAGCGAAAGTTATATGCTCTTGAAACTTTACAGGTTTTTGTTCCTGTTGCCAACAGATTGGGTTTAAGTGAAATCAGAAGAAGTCTTGAAGATATAGCTTTTTCCTATTTATTCCCGGAAAAATTTAAGCAGCTGAAAGAAAACATCAAAGAACAATACGAAGAAAGAGAAAAATATCTCAAAAAATTTATTCCGCACTTGAGAAAAATTTTCAAAAAAGAAAGGGTAAAAGTTTTGGGTATAAATTACAGGGCAAAATCATATTGGAGCACCTATCAAAAATTAGTTAAACACAATATGGATTTTGAAAAAATCCACGATTTGCTGGCTTTAAGAATAATTGTTGCTGACATTGAAAGCTGTTATAAAGTTTTGGGCATAATTCACAAACATTTTAAGCCCATTTCCGAGGAAATCAACGATTACATTGCCAAGCCAAAATCCAATGGATACAGATCGTTGCACACTACAATTTTTCCCGAAGAAGGAAAAATAACTGAAATTCAAATAAGAACCGATGAAATGAACAAAGAGGCCGAATACGGCATTTGCGCGCACTGGTCATACAAAGAAAAAATAGATCTTAAAAAAGAAAGCAAAAACTTTGAATGGATGAACACCGTTAGAAGTCAGGGGGACTTGGAAAAAATACAAAAAAAGCAAACTTCTAACGGGGTAAAAGATGTGCCGGAATTTTGGAAAACTTTCAAAATTGACTTTTTTACAAACCAAATTTTTACTTTTACCCCAAAAGGAGATGTTATTGTTTTACCAAAAGGTTCAAGCGCAGTTGATTTTGCTTATGCTGTGCACTCAGATATCGGGAATCACTGCGAGTTCGGCAAAAATCGGCGGCAAAATAGTCCCGCTTGATCATGTTTTAGAAAATGGAAATGTGGTGGAAGTCGCTGTAAATAAAAATAAAAATCCAAGCAAAGATTGGTTAAGATTTGTCAAAACATCTTTAGCAAAATCACATATAAAAAAACTCACCGCACAAAACGAAACTGGATTTAAGTTTCCTATTCCCGGTTTTATAAAAAGGAAATTTGCTGAAATTTCCGAGGCCGCAAAAAAGAAAAAGGAAGAAAAAAATTTGATTAAAAAAGGTGGAATGAGGCATATTTATTTGGCGGGCCAAAAAGGAATGCTAATTCACATCGCAAAATGTTGCAATCCCCAGCCCGGAGACAAAGTTTCAGCTTATCTTTCCCAACACAGAGCCGCTGTTTTGCACAGAACCTCGTGCAGTAATTTCAAAAAAATTGCAGAAAAATTCCCGGAAAAAATAATCGATGCTTCGTGGGAGTAGCCTTGAAAAACCATCAAAAATTTGCTAAAATTAAAAATAAGCCGAGGTGGTGAAATTGGCAAACACGCCGGACTCAAAATCCGGTGCCCTTAAAAGCTTGAGGGTTCAAGTCCCTCCCTCGGCACAATAAAAAAGCTAGGTCGGACCTAGCTTTTTGTTTATACCTCGTATTCTTCCAAGGGTTCTGGCAGTATTATTTTTAATCCGGTTGCAGGGATTGCTTCTACTACTCTTTTTCTTGTTTCATTATTAAAAGCTCTTTTGAAGTGCGCCAATGCCAAACATTTTACATTATTTCTTTTTGCCATTTCAAAAACATCAACAGCCACAACGTGACCTTTAATTCTTTGGTCAAACATATAACATTCGTGCATTAAAATATCTGCATCTTTATAAATTTTTTCAGTCCCATCATCAAACGGACCGTCTCCGCTATAACAAACTATTTTTTTATTATCATCAATTCTGACAGCAAGATTATATGCTGTATGAAGAGTTTTGGCAAAAGTTAATTTCAAATCATCAAACTGAATTTGTTTTCCATCTTCTGCGATTACAAATTTTATTTTGAATCCGTAACTCGTTATTCCAAAATAAGCATGTTCTGTCAATCTTTCAATGTCTGCTTTAATCTGCTCTGAACAAATTATTGTCAAATCTTTTTTTCTTTCTTCTTCCAACATTCTTCCCAAAAGCGCGGGAATCCCGAATAAATGATCAGAGTGCCTGTGAGTTATGTACAAAGCGTCAATTAGAGAATGGTTTTTTGTATATTTCCAAAGTTGCCTGACAGCCGAATCTCCGCAATCAAGCATAATTGCGGTTTTGTCAGACAAAACCAAATGCGAATGATTGGGATATCTTTCGTCAAATGCTTCGCCGTTACCCAAAAAAATTATCTTCATTATTAATTATTATATCCTTTAATAATTTTGTGTGCGTACTTTCTGAATAATTTATTTAGCAACCAGCCCGTTAAAATTCCCAAAATAGCGCCTGCTAAAATGTCTGACGGCCAATGGACGCCGACAAATACCCTGGCAATAACAATAAAAAAGCTGGCAATATAAAATAAAATTCCTGCCTTTTTATTGTAGAAAAAAATTATTGTAGATAAGGCAAAATAAAAAGATGCATGGCCAGAAGGAAAAGATGCTTCTTTGGCGCTTTGATTTATTAGCGGAGCAAAATTCAAAGCCACAAATGGCCTCGGCCTAAACCACAACCAGCGAATAAAATCTGTTAATACAAAACTTGAAACAAGAGCTGAGACAATTGCTTCTGCAACCATCTTCCAATATTTTTTGAAGCCAACAACTAAAAATAAAAATAATATAAATAATAAAACATAACCTAAATATTCTGCGCAAAACATAGCAAAATAATCCAGCCACGTCCATCTGCCGGCAAACTGGTTAATTAAATTAAATAAATATAAATCTATGTTTATAATTACATTAGGAACTTCTATAATTTTTTATTTTGGCAATGGAAATTTTTTACAAAATTTTGCGATTTCCGCTCTGACCTTTTTTATTGATTTTGGATTTGAAATAACTTTATTTATCCAGCCGGCAATTTTTTTCATATCTTTTTCTTTCATTCCCCTGGTTGTAATTGCCGGAGTTCCCATTCTTATTCCCGACGGCTTAAACGGCGGAGCAGGATCATAAGGAATAGTATTTTTATTTATTGTAATTCCCGCTGTTTCCAATAAATTCTGCGCTTCCGGCCCTGCAATATTTTTATTTCTCAAATCAACTAAAATTAAATGATTGTCTGTGCCCCCAGAAACCAAAGTAAAATCATATTTTTTCAATTCTTCTGCCAATGCTTTTGCATTTTTTACAATTTGTTTTGCATATTTTTTGAATGCCGGGGTTGAAGCTTCTTTCAAACAAACTGCTATCGCAGCAATCTGATGCATATGAGGACCGCCCTGAAAACCTGGAAAAATTGCTTTATCAACTTTTTTTGCCAAATCCGGATCTTTATCCAAACCTTTTTGAGTTACCATAATCATTCCGCCCCTTGGCCCACGTAATGTCTTATGAGTTGTTGTAGAAATAATATGAACATATGGCACTGGGCTTGGATGTGCTCCGCCAGCAACTAATCCTGCAATATGAGCAATATCGGCAACCAAATACGCATTTACAGAATCTGCAATATCGCCCAATCTTTTCCAGTCAAAAATTCTTGGATAAGCCGTTGCTCCAACAAAAATTAATTTTGGCTTGTTTTCTTTTGCCAACTTTTCAATCTCATCATAATTTATCAAATGCGTTTTTTCATCCACGCCATACTGAACTGAATTAAAAAATTTTGCAGAAAAATTTACTTTCCAGCCGTGAGTTAAATGTCCGCCCATTGGCAAAGACATTCCCATTATTGTATCGCCCGGCTCGCAAACTGCCATGTAAACCGCGGCATTGGCAGGCGAACCTGAATATGGCTGAACATTTGCGTGCGGAACCTTAAACAATTTTTTTGCTCGGTCGCGGCACAAATCCTCTAAAATATCATAATATTTTAACCCGGCATAATATCTTTTTCCAGGATAACCTTCTGCATATTTGTCGGTTAAAATTGAGCCAAGCGCCTCCCTGACAGCGCCAGAGGAATGATTTTCAGAAGGAATCATTTCCAAAGATGTTTTTTGCCTTTCTGTTTCCAAATCAATTAATTTCGCAATTTGCGGATCTTGTTTTTTTAGTTTCATCGCCTTAAAATTTTAATTTTGTTATTTGTTAAATCTATTATTTTTGAAGATTTATTATTTTTAACATTTCCCCCGTCTATTATCAAAATATCTGATTTATCAAATTGTTTTATTATGTCGCTTATTTTTGTTAAAACGGGCTTGCCCGACAAATTAACCGATGTTTGCACCAGCGGTTTATTTATTTTTTTCAATAAATCATTCAAAAATTTATTTTTTGGAATTCTTAAAGCGACTGTGCCATTTTTGGATTTCAAAACAAACGTATATTTTCCCGGCCATTTTTTCTTTATAATTTTTTCTTGGTTTTTATCAATTTCCGCAAGCTCTTTTGCCATTTTCAAATCTTTTACAAAAATAGCCAAAGGTTTTGACTTTGCTCTTTTTTTTATTTTATATATTTTTTCAACTGCCTTTTTATTTGAAGACAAAGCTAAAAAACCATAAACTGTATCTGTGGGGCAAACAACAACGCCTCCTGCCAGTAAAACTTTTATTGCTTTATTTTTTGCAGCTTTTGACTTTTTTACAATCTCCATTTTTTAGAAAATTTGATAATTTTATCACATCTGCCGGATTGCCAAAATCAAGCCAATAGTCTCCTATCCTTTTTACTTTTACCTTTTTTTCTTTAGCCAACAATGAAATAACATCAGTTATCTCATATTCTCCTCTTGCCGACTTTTTTATTTGAGATATTTTATCAAAAACTTCTGGCGTAAATTTATATAATCCTAAATTAATTAGATTTCCGTAAAATTCTTTTGGCTTTTCTTTTATTTCTTTCAAAAAACTGTCATCTGCAATAAGCACCCCGTATTTTTCCGGGTGATTGTGCTCTAACCCTGCAACGTAATTATAATCATCATCTATATTCATTGCTTTTAAGTCTTTTGCAGAATAAAGATTGTCTCCGTTAAGATAAACAAAATTTTCCCTGCCTACAAGATTTTTTACGCATTTTAACGGGCAGGCCGTGCCATATTCCTTTTCTTTGGTCCCCAAAATTTCATATTGGCTTACAAGTTCAATTTTATATTCCTTGCTTTTTAAGCATTTTTTATATCCAATTAAAAACTCTTTCATCAATTCTTCTTTGTATCCCACCACCAAAATAATATCTTTATATTCTGCCTGCAACAAGTTATCCAGCAAATAAGACAAAAACGGCCTTTGCTGAACATTGATTAAATGCTTTGGCTTATTGTTTGTCAAATGCATCATGCGGGTTCCTTGGCCAGCGGCGGCTACCACAACTTTTTTAATCATGCTAATTGAAACGCTTTAATATTCAATTCCTGATATTTTTCTGGAATAATATTTTTTATAGCCTGTAAAAATGTTTCTTTTTTAATTGGAATCAAATTTTTGTTTACAGCATATCCTAAAAGATAAATTCCGCTGACAACTTCTTCGCCAAGTTTTTCTTTGCAGATATCTGAAGCCAAAACAAGATATAATTTTTTATTTACGTTTTCTTCCAATCTTTTAATAATTTCCTCTTTGGGCAACCCCCCTAAAATTGGCAGAGAATATTTGTTTATTAAAACATCTGTCTCTTTGTTGCTAAAACTCAAAGCCCTCAATCCTTCCAACAATTCTAAACCAATTATTAAGTCAGACTGGCCTTGCTCCACCAGCGGAGAATATATTTTTTTGCCAAATTTTATATAAGTCAAAACGCTTCCGCCTCTTTGGGAAAGTCCGTGCAACTCCGAACTTTTTACGTCTTTGCCGTCAATAAAAGCAGCTTCGGCAATAATTTTTACCAAAGTAATTAATCCCTGGCCGCCAACCCCTGAAATTATTATATTAAAATTTTTATTGGTCATGTTTTTCTTCATCTTGTCTCTTTGCCAATAAAGCGCAGATTCTTCTGCAAATTATAACCGAGACCTCATCTTTATCTAAAAATTCTTTAATCGTATCTTCCAATTCTTTTGCGTTTATCGGATCTAAAACTTTTATATTTTTTACTCCGCAGGCCTTGGCAATTTCTTCTATTTTTAATTCTTCCGAATCTTGCCACATTCCTGTTTTGCCCATGCCAGGATTTGGTTCGTTGCCGGTCATTGCAGTTGTTCTGTTATCTAAAATAATAAACAACGGATTTGATTTATTATAAACGGCGTTAATCAATCCAGAAATTCCTGAGTGGAAAAAGGTTGCGTCGCCGATTAAAGAAATAACTTTTTGATTAGTTGATTTTTTTACTCCGTGAGAAATTCCCATTGATGAGGCCATTGAAAAAAGATAATCCTGCATTGAAAATGGTTCAAGTCCTGCCATCATGTAGCATCCAATGTCTCCGCCAAAAATTGTTCCTTCCGGAGCTGCTCTTTTTATTGCTGACAAACTAAAAACGTGAGGACATCCTTCGCAAAATTTGGAATGACGATGTGGAACGTCTGCAACTTTTATTGTTTGAATTTTATATTTTTTATTTGTCAATTTTGCTATTGCTTTGCCAACTATTTGTGCGTTAAGTTCGCCAACCTCCGGCAAGGCCCAGGGGGCACCCCCTTTGCCGTAAATTTCTAGTTTTGGATTTATATCTTTGGCAACAGCTTTTATTTCTTTTTCTAAATATCCGTCAAGTTCTTCTACAATTAAAACTTTTTTCAAATTTTTAATAAAATTTCCAACGCCTTTTTCTGCCAAAGGATAAAACATATTTATTTTCAAAACAGGTAAATCTATTTCCAATTCTTCTAAAACTTCTGCCACATAAAGGTGTGCCACGCCCGAAGTGATTATGCCAACTTTTGACTTCTTGTTTCCTATGATGGGATTAATTTTTGATTTTTCGGCAAATAATTTTATTTTTTCAATCTTTTCCAAAAGCTCTTTTTTCATTTCCATTGTTCTTGGCGGAAGCGTAGAAAACTGGCTGAAATTTTTAATAAACTCTCCGACTTTTTGATTTTTATTTTCTATCTTTTCAAAATCAACTGGCATTCTTTGATGGGCAACCCTTGTTGTTGTTCTTAAAATTATCGGCAAATTAAATTTTTCTGAAATTTCAAAACCTAATTTCACAAAATCATAACACTCCTTTGGATCTGCCGGCTCCAAAATTGGAATGTGAGATAAATATGCATAACCCCTGGAATTTTGCTCTGATTGAGCCGAGCTCCAGCAATTTGGATCGTCTCCAACAATTATCACCATTGGGGCTTTGGTGCCAGTATAAGCCAAAGGAAACAAAGAATCCGAACAAACATTTAATCCAAAACTTTTCATATCAACCAATGATTTTAATCCAGAAAAACTGGCGCCAATTGCCGCCTCCAACGCCACTTTTTCATTTGATGACTGCTCGTAATAAACTCCATTTTCCGCCGCAATTTTTCCAAACTCATCTCCGATTTCAGCAGACGGGCATCCTGGATATCCTGAAACAAAATCAACGCCTGCTTCCAGCGCGCCCTGAACTATTGCTTCGTTTCCCAACAAAACTTTTTTCATAGGACAATGTTGATTAGTTTATTAAAAATAAAAATTATTTTTTCAGGTTTTTTTTCTCCCATCAGATTTTTTATTTTTTCCGACCTTAGAACTATTTTTTCAGCTGCTTTTTGGTCAATGTCTGCCTCAACTTCTATTTTATCTCTTACTTTACCATTTATCTGAACTATTAAAAGTATTTTTTCTTCTTTAATCAAATCTTCATCGTGTTTTGGCCATTTTTGCTGGCAACACAAACCTTTCAAACCCGTGCCAAGCCAAAGTTCTTCTGCTAAATGAGGGGCAAATGGAGAAAAAATTTTCAAAAAATCTGCCAAATCTTTTTTATCCAAGCCATCTTTTGAAACCTGCCAAGCATTTACAAATTCCATCATTGAGCTTACCGCTGTATTAAATTTCATTGCATCAATATCTTCTGAAACTTTTTTAATTGTTTTATGCAGAAGTTTTTTTAAATTTTCATCAGTTTTAAGAGCAAAAGTTTTTTGAGAAAGTTTATAAATTTTTTCAATAAATCTACGACTTCCAATAACTCCCTTTGTGTCCCAAGGAATCATCTGCTCAAAAGGCCCCATAAACATTTCGTAAATGCGCAAAGTGTCGGCGCCATATTGTTTTACAACCGTGTCTGGATTTATAACATTTCCCTTTGATTTTGACATTTTTATTCCGCCTTCGCCCAAAACCATTCCGTGCGAAGTTCTTTTTTTATAGGGCTCGGACCCGATTATTTTTGGAACTGCTCCAATGTCCCATAAAAACTTAAAAATAAATCTTGAATACAAAAGATGCAAAGTCGTGTGCTCCATTCCGCCGTTGTACCAGTCAACCGGCATCCAATATTTTAATAATTTTTCATCAGCCAGTTTTTTATTATTTTTAGGATCTGTATATCTTAAAAAATACCAATTAGAACCAGCCCAGTTCGGCATTGTATCTGTTTCTCTTTCTGCTTGGCCTTTGCATTTTGGGCATTTTACTTCAACCCATTTTTTTATAGCGGACAATGGCAACTCGCCGGTATCTGTCGGCTGATATTTTTTAATTTTTGGCAATTCAACCGGCAAGTCTTTTTCATCAACCGGCTGCCACCCGCATTTTTTGCAATAAATCATTGGAATCGGCTCGCCCCAATAATGCTGTCGCGAAAAAATCCAATCTCTTAATTTATAATTTATTTTTGGCTGGGCTGAACCTTTGGCCCCCAGCCATGCAATTATTTTCGGCCTGGCATCTGCAGATTTCAATCCATCAAACTCGTTTGAATTGTAAAGAGTTCCTTCATTTTCAAAACATTCCTCCAAATTTTTTACTTTCTGCCATAATAGTTCATCGTCAGGTTTAATTGATGTTCGCAGGGGTATCCCATATTTTTTTGCCATCTTAAAGTCCCTTTTATCGTGAGCATCGGCAAAAACAGCGCCAGTTCCATATTGCTCTAAAACAAAATCTGCAATCCATACCGGCATTTCTTCATTTGTTGCAGGATTTCTAACCACAATTCCTTTCAATTGCACGCCTGCTATATCCTTGTCTAAATTTGTCCTGTCTATATCAGAAATATTTTTTGCATATTCTCTATATCTTAAAACCTCATCAATGTTTTCAATTTTGTTTTTGTATTTATCAATAAAATTGTGGCCGGGAGCCAAAATCAAAAATGTACCCGAAAATATTGTATCTATTCTGGTTGTAAAAACTTCTATATTTTCTTCAATGCCCTCAACGGAAAATTTAATCAACGCTCCGTGGGACTCGCCTATCCAATCTTTTTGCTGAATTTTTATTTTTTCCAGATAATCCACCAAATCTAAATCTTTGATTAATCTTTCTGCATAATTTGTAATTTTTATCATCCATTGCTCTTTTTCTTTTTTCTCAACTTTTGTTCCGCATCTTTCGCATTTTCCATCAACAACCTCTTCATTTGCCAATCCAATTTTGCACGACGGGCACCAGTTAATTGCAATTTTATCTTTGTAAGCCAAACCATTTTTGAACAGCTGCACAAAAATCCATTGCGTCCATTTATAATATTTTGGATCTGTGGTATTTATTTCGCGAGACCAGTCAAAAGACAAACCTAAATTTTTCATCTGTTTTCTAAAGTTATCAGTATTATTTTTTGTAACCTGAGACGGATGAACTCCTTTTTTAATGGCAAAATTTTCCGTGGGCAAGCCAAAAGCATCCCAGCCCATTGGGAACAAAACATTAAATCCCTGCATTCTCCTTTTGCGGGCAATAATATCTAAGGCAGTATAGCTTCGGCAATGGCCTACGTGAAGCCCGTCTCCGGAAGGATATGGAAACTCCACCAAAAGATAAAATTTCTTTTTTTTAGACCCATTTTGCGCGCGAAATACGCCCGAGTCATACCATTTATCCTGCCATTTTGGCTCTATTTTTTTAGGGTTGTACTTAGCCATAGTTATTATACATAATAGCACAATCACATAAATTTTGAAGTCCCATTTTACTCACAGCAAAAAACCGCCGGACCCAAAGGGTGCCCCGCGGGTTTTTGTCAAATCTTAAACAATTTTTTGGCGTTTTTAGTGGTTTTATCGGCAACTTCGTTAAAAGTTTTTTCTTTCAATTCAGCAATTTTTTGAATAACGTGTTTTACAAAAATCGGCTCATTTCTTTCAACGCCCGCCATCGGTGGTGTAAGATACGGACAATCTGTTTCAACCAAAATTTTATCCAAAGGAATTTTTTTAATAACTTCGTCCAAATCTAACTTAAAAATTATTCCGTTAATTCCTATATAAAATCCTAAATCCATATATTTTTGTGCGTCTTGGCAACTGCCGGTAAAGCAATGAATTGTTCCTATTAAATTTTTTGTTTGCAAAATTTCCAAAACATCCGCGTGCGCCATTCGGCAATGAATTATCACCGGTAAGTTTAATTCCTGCGCCAAATCCAGCTGTTCTGTAAAAACTTTTTTTTGCATTTTTTTAAATTGCTCCAACTTTACTTTTGATTTTGGCCTGTAATAATAATCCAATCCAATTTCGCCGATTGCAACAACTTTTCTATATTTTGCGAGCTCTTTATATTTTTCTTTGTCGTATTCCTCGCCAAGCGGTTGAAATGCGCCCTCATCTTCATCCATTTTTAATTTCAATAAATCTGTTTTAATGTGAATGGGATGCATTCCAACAGCAGCAAAAATATTTTCGTATTTTTTGGCCAGCTCAACTGCGCATTTTGATGTTTCATATTTTGTGCCAACATCAATGCAAAAGACGAGCTCTTTTTGAGTTCGTTTTACAACCTCATCTCTGTCATTTTCATATGCCTTAAAATTCAAATGGCTGTGCGTATCTATTATCATAAATATATTTTATCACAAATGTAATAAAAGAGCAGGAGGCCGTAGCTTCCTGCCATGGATTGGTCGGTTGAGCATCTTGCTCAACTTTTTGGGGGCTGCGATGGCGCGCTCTTGGAGGGCGGCTCCTCGTGGCGATGAATCGCGTCAAACACTTCCCGCCTGTGCACCGGCACTTTCTTGGGCGCTTCCACGCCGAGGCGAACCTTGTCCCCCCGAATCTCAATCACCACGATTGTGATGTCGTCGTTGATGACAATACTCTCGTTCTTCTTGCGGGACAACACTAGCATGACTGGGTCTCCTTATCGCGGGAGGAAAATTGGCTCCAACCAAGCAGTCCTTGCCTAGTTTGAAAAGAGCCAATTTTATTATAACAAAAAATAAAAAATAGTCAAGCACCTATAGCAAGACATAAACTTTATTTTTTAGGAAACAGTGATTCTGATTTTTTATTTTTTATTGCTTTTTTAATTTTTTCTGATGTTTCCGGCAAAAATGGATTCAATAAATCTGCAATTTCTTTTATGGTAAAAAATAAATCATTTATAACTTCCGGTTTTTTAGTTTCCCACAACTTTTCTTCATTTATATATTTGTCGCAAAAACTTATTAACTCCCAGACAGACATTAGCGCCTCATTAAACTTAAATTTTTCTACGGCTGATTCGTAATTATTTTTTATTGTTTTTATTTTTTCAACAATTTTTTTTGCGGGTCTTGTTTCTTTTGTTTCTGCTTCTCCGGTTATGCCCAAAACTCTGGCTACAAGGTTTCCAATACCGCCGGCTAAATCAGAATTATATCTTTGCTCAAATTTTTCAAAAGTAAAATCGCCGTCTTCTGTCGGAAGAATTTCCCTCAACAAATAATATCTCACAGCATCTGTGCCGTATTTTTCTATAAGCATAAAAGGGTCAATTACATTTCCCAATGACTTAGACATCTTTTGGCCCGCAACATTAATAAATCCATGTATAAAAATTGATTTTGGCAATTTTAATTTGGCTGACAAAAGCATTGCCGGCCAATATATGGCGTGAAATTTTACAATATCTTTTCCGATGCAATGCACATCCGCCGGCCAATATTTTTTGA
This sequence comes from Candidatus Staskawiczbacteria bacterium, assembly GCA_963778905.1. Taxonomy (GTDB): domain Bacteria; phylum Patescibacteriota; class Minisyncoccia; order Minisyncoccales; family Staskawiczbacteraceae; genus XYD1-FULL-39-28. Next base: position 52,357 of record CAVZWH010000007.1, read on the forward strand.
ATTTTTTTTCATCATAAGCATAGCCAATAGCTGAAATATAATTTGGCAAAGCGTCTTGCCACACATAAAGATTTTGCGAGTCATCTCCTGGAACAGGCCATCCCCAATATTTTTCTTTTACTCTGGAAAAACTAACGTCATCTAATCCCTGCGAAATCATTCCTAAAATTTCATTCTTTCTTGATTCGGGAATTATTTTTAATTCATCTTTTTCAATTAGTTTTTTAATTCCAGGCAGATATTTTGAAAGCTTAAAAAAATAATTTTCTTCTTCTATAACTTCAACTGGTTTTTGGTGTATAATACATTTTCCATCAACCAATTCTTTCTGGGTCTTAAAAGCTTCGCATCCTGCGCAGTAAAAACCCTTATATATTTTTTTATAAATATCTCCGGACGCTATATATTTTTCCCAAAGCTTGTAAACCGCTGGCTTATGCCTTTTTTCATCTGTTGTTCGTATAAAGTCATCGTTAGAAATATTTAATACCTTAGCTAAATCTTTGAATTTTCCAGAAATTTCGTCAGCAAAATCCTGAGGATTTTTACCGGCGGCCTCGGCTGCTCTCAAAGTTTTCAAACCATGCTCATCGGTACCGGTTAAAAAAAATACATCGTCGCCAAAATTTTTATGGTATCTTGCTAAAACATCTGCCTGTATAATTTCTAAAGCAAAACCTATGTGCGGCGGCGCAT
>CAVZWH010000008.1:0-8732 GCA_963778905.1 Candidatus Staskawiczbacteria bacterium
GGTTTTAGCTATAATTGTTTTGGTTGCTGTTGTTATAGTTTTTTTAGTTATGAGAATGATAACACCGGCGCCAAAACCAACTACGCCAAAAACACCAACAGTGCCTTTGCCGGTTTATGAAATGCAACTGGAAAATATTGATTTTGTTTTTGAAAATTCCAGAGATTTGGGCAGCGTCTTGAAAGTATCCGATGCTAAAGGACAAAATACATCTTATTTGCAAGATTTAACCACCACAGAAAGATTTGTAATAGTAACGGTTGGCGCGCAAAACAAAGGAAAAGTAAACATATTGGACAGATCTTGGGATATACAAAATATTGTTGACTCTCAGGGACGAGAATTTGTTCCTGTAGATGAATATACTGCGGATCCGTGGCTTCCTGACGGCAATTCTTGCGGAGCCTTGCTGGAACCGGAATTTGATCCATTGCCGTGCACAAAAATATACAAAGTGGCAAAAATTTCCACTGGTTTGAAAATAAGAGTCATAACCGGAAAAAATAATGATCCCAATAATTTTTCTTCGGGCAGTTTAGACGAGGCATTATTAGATTTAATAGTTAAATAAATAAAAGAATGGATGACAATAAAGACAAACAAGAAAATATAGAAATTCCTGAAAAAAAAATTTCAGCTGACGAACAGACTATAGAGTTCAAAAAAGAGGGGGGACCTGCGCCAGAAAAGAAAGAGATTTCACCTGACGAAAAAATTGTAGAGCAAGAGCTTAGAAGAGAAATAGAATTGATGCAAGTTGACGATAATTTAAAAAAACAAGCAGAAGAAAAAGCAACCCAAATTCATTCTTTGTCAGACGACGAAAAATTAAAACATCTTCTGGAAATTGCCAGGGAAAAGGGGATTGTTTATGCAATAAAGGTTGCAAAGTCTATGAATGACCCTTTTCTTTTGGATACCTTGCACGATATTTTGGCAAAAGAAGGATTCTATAAAAAAATTGGGAAAACTACTGATGACGATAATAAAACTTAAATTTTATAAATGGACATTATTATTCCCGGTTTAATTTTAGTTTTTTTGCTGGTGGTTATGGCTTTTGTTATGGCCTTGAATGCCGAAACAAATGAAAAATCATCTGTCTTTGGCGGATTGGACATGATTTTATTTTTGGTGATGATGCCAAAAAATCCGTCCAAAAAAGAGTCAGACCAGCAAAAAGAGGAAAAGACGACAATAGCTCAAATGGAGCAAGTTTTTTCCAATTTTTTGTATCTTAAAAAGCCGAAAATGTTTCAAGAACTTCCATCTGTTGCTTTTGAAATTGCTTCTCAAATAGGAAGTTCGGACATATCTTTTTATGTGGCGGTTCCAAAATATTTGGAATCGGTTTTTGAAAAATATGTGCAGGGAGTTTATCCCAATGCGGTGGTTGATAAAGTTCCGCAAGATTACACAATTTTTGAGCCGCAGGGAGCCACTGCCGGCGCATATTTAAGGCTTTCGGAAAATTCTCTTTTTCCCATAAGCACTTACCAAACATTAGAAAAAGATCCTTTAGCTTTAATAACAAACGATTTAAGCAAAATATCAGTTGCCGAGGGCGCGGCTGTTCAGGTAATAATTAGGCCTTTGTCAAAATTAAATTTAAGAAAAAAAGGCGAAAAAGCATTAAAAAAAATCAGGGAAGGCAAACCCGCAAGAACAGCCGTGCACTTGGCTTCTCAAGGTCTTCTTATGGACGCGGTTGATGAATTGGCAAAACCATCAAAAAACCAGAAATCAAAAGAATTTGAAAATGCAAACAAAGATAAGGAGCAGGGAATTGATCAAAAAGGTTATGATGCAATACAAAACAAAATACAAAAGCAGCCGTTTGAAACCAACATAAGAGTTGTGGCTTCGGCTCAATCGGGAAGCCGCGCAGAAGAAATTTTGAATCATTTAACGTCTGCTTTCGGCCAGTTTTCTTTGTCTGCAATAAACAGCTTAGAGGTAAAAGAAGTTTATAAAGGAGAATTAAGAAAGTTTGTTTATGATTTTTCTTTTAGAAATTTTAATCCAAAACAATCTTGCATATTAAATTTGGAAGAATTAGCCAGCGTTTATCATTTTCCAACCCATTATATTGAAACTCCATATATTAAAGCCGCAAAATCAATTTCAGCTCCGCCTCCTTCAGATTTGCCGGAAAAAGGAGAAGTTTGCGTGGGAAAAGTTTCATTTAGAAGCGAAGAAAAAAAAGTTTATTTTGCAAACAAAACCGACAGAAGAAGGCACTTTTATATTATTGGACAAACCGGCGTTGGTAAGTCAGCTTTTATGGAAGGATTGATTATACAGGATATTATAAATGGCGAAGGTGTTGCCCTTATTGATCCGCACGGAGATATAATAGAACATGTTTTGGCTAATATTCCAAAAAATAGAATTGATGACGTGGTTATTTTTGAGCCGTTTGACATAGAAAGGCCGTGCGGTTTGAATATGCTAGAGTATGATTTCCCGGAGCAAAAGGACTTTGCAGTTCAGGAAATGATTGCAATTTTTATGAAGCTTTTTCCGCCGGAAATTATCGGCCCGATGTTTGAGCACTACATGAGAAACGCAATGTTGGCCTTAATGGCAGACAAAGACAATCCGGGAAGCTTAGTTGAAATTCCAAAAATGTTTACAGACCCGAATTTTTTGCAGGAAAGAATGAAAAAAGTTTCCGACCCGATTGTGCGAAGTTTTTGGACAAAAGAATGGGCGCAGACAACGGGCTCCACCAGGTCTGATATGCTAGGCTACGTTGTTTCAAAACTTGGCAGATTTATTGAAAACGAAATGATGAGAAATATAATCGGCCAGTCGCATTCCGGATTTGATTTGGCAAAAATAATGGATGAGAAAAAAATATTTTTGGCGAATTTATCAAAAGGTTTGACAGGCGAAGTAAACAGCTCATTGCTGGGATTAATTTTAATTTCAAAAATACAAATGGCTGCCATGAGAAGGGCAAGAGTCCCGGAAGACCAGAGAACAGATTTTTATTTATATGTTGACGAATTTCAGAATTTTACAACAGATTCAATTGCCACAATTTTGTCTGAAGCCAGAAAATATAAATTAAATTTGATAATGGCTCACCAGTATATGCCGCAGTTAAAGCAGGAAATTCGCGATGCGGTTTTAGGAAACGTCGGCACAATTGGAGCTTTTAGAATTGGAGCCGAAGACGCGGAAAATTTAGAAAAACAATTTGAGCCAGGATTTTCAAGATTTGATTTGGTAAATTTGGACAACTTTACAATGATAATTAAAATGATGATAAACAACAAAATTTCCACGCCATTTAAGATAAACACCTTGCCGCCGCCAAAAGGAAAACCGGAAATTATTGATGCAATCAAAAAAATATCAAAATTAAAATATTCAAGGCCGAAAGCAATAGTTGAGCAAGAAATTGCCCAGCGCTCGTTTGTTGAAATTTCGCCGGTTGTTCCGCCAAGTCAGCCAGTGTTTCCCAAAAAATAATAAAAAAAAACTAGGTCGGACCTAGCTTTTTTATACTCGTTTGACGTATATTCCTGTTTCGGTGTTGACTTCAATAGTGTCGCCCTCTTCAATAAATAGGGGAACTTGGATTTCAGCTCCTGATTCCAAAATTGCTGATTTTGTTCCGCCTTGAGCTCGGTCTCCTTTAACTCCCGGCGCTGATTCCTTAACTTTTAACTCAACTTTAATGGGCAGCTTAAAGTTAATAATTTTTTCGTCAAAAACAATTCCAACAACAATTTCATTCGGCCTTAAAAATTTTGCCGCGTTTCCAATTTGCTCTGCTGTGAAAAAAAATCTTTTTGACGGATCGTTTATTTCGCAGAAAAAATATTGGCCCTTGCTTTGGTACAAAAATTTTATTTCTTTTTTTTCTAAATCAGCTTCCTCAAAAACATCGCCCTGCTGAAAGTTTTTTTCCTGAACTCTGCCGTCAAGCAGATTTTTTATTTTGCTTTGGATGACCGGTCTTCTTTGAGCCATTTTCATCATTTCGGCTGTAAGTACTTCCCACGGCTGGCCTTCATAAATAAATTGTACTCCTGGTTTTAAGTCTGTATGTGTTAGCATTTTTTGATTTGATTAATTTTATTCTATTACCCTCCACTCAATTAAAGATTCTTTGTCTGCAAATTCCAGCCATTCGCCGTATTTTGAAATTACAAACCATTTCTTTTTTGTTGTAGAAAAAATCATCGGGTCTCCTTTATAAAATGGTTTTTTAACTATTTCTTTTGGTTTTAATCTGTCTAACTCCAGCCATTTTTTGAAAACTGTCTCAATTGCATAGTCCAATTTTCTTGAACTTGCCCAAACAGCAACCGTGCCGATTGCGTTCTTTGCCTTTTCAATAGAACCAGCTAACTCCAGCAATTGTTTTGCCGGTTTTGTAAATCTAGAATATATTATATTCCTCTTTTTAGCATTTTCTTTCAATTCTTGCAACCCCAAACCTTTTGACTCAAAAAAATATGTAATAATTTGCCTTATCGCAGTTTCTTCTTTTAATTCTTCAAAATACTTAATTTTGCCGAGCTTTATAAACTCTTCAATTTTTTTAGCGGAGCTGTCGCCGATGTTTTGTAATTCTTTCAAGCCCTTTAATCCTTTTTCTTTATAAATATCAGCAACATCTTGCTGCAAATTATCTAAAGTTTTTATGGCTTTTCTGTAAGCATTAATTCTAAAAGCAGAATCTCCCTTGATGTTCAACAACTCCGCAATCTCCTTAAAAATTTTAGATATTTCTTTGTTCATGTCTTGCAGCTTTAATTTTATGACTTTTTATGATAATATTCAACCAATAATGAACGAATAATGTATTCAGCGTAAATTAGACCCAAAATGTATTTGATATATCCGGGTCTAATTTACGAAGCAATCGTGTTCGCTTCGCTCACACGACCGTGGAAAAACGTCACAGAGTTTTTATTGCAATAAACTTGCCAAAGGAAATAAAAAAACAGCTGGCTGATTTTTATGATAAATGGCCGGAACTTCCGGCAAAATGGACAAGCTCGGATAATTTGCATATTACTTTGGAATTTTTGGGTGATTTAACAGACGTTGAAATCGGAGACACTTGTGAAATTGTGAAAGAAGTTGCAAAAAGACATAAATCTTTTTCAATTAATTTGAACAAGGTTTTGTACGGACCTCCCAAAAAAAATCCGCCAAGAATGGTTTGGGCAGACGGAGAAAAATCAGAAGAACTTAAAGAATTAAAAAATGATTTAGAAGAATGTTTGCTGAAAAAAGTAAAATTTAGGCCGGAAGAAAAAGGATTTATTGTGCACATTACTTTGGCAAGAATTTCAGAATGGGAATTTAGAAAGTTTGATTTGGAAGAAAGGCCGGAAATTAACGAAGATATTGATTTGGTTTTTACAGCAGAATCAATTGAAGTAATGGAATCAGAATTAAAACGCTCAGGTCCTGTTTATACAATTTTAGAATCGCATCAATTAGGAGGATAAAAAATGAAAATTCATCTTATAGGTATTGGAGGAATCGGAGTGTCGGCGCTTGCGCAGTATTATTTATCAAAAGGACACGAAGTGTCCGGGTCTGATTTGGTTGCTTCAGAAATTACGGATTTTTTGAAGGAAAAAGGAATTAAAATAATTATTGGAAACAAAGCAGAAAATATAAAAAAAGATTTTGATTTGGTGGTGCATAGTCCTGCGGTAAAATCTGACAATCCTGAATACAAAAAAGCAAAAGAGTTGGGAATAAAAACCCAGAGTTATCCGGAAGCTCTTGGGGAATTAACAAAAGAATTTTACACGATCGCAGTTGCCGGCGCGCATGGAAAAAGCACAACAACTGCGATGCTTGCTTTGGTTTTAACAAAAGCAGGATTTGACCCGACAGTTATTGTCGGCACAAAATTAAAAGAATTTGGAGATTCAAATTTTAGAGCTGGAAAATCAAAATTTTTAGTAATTGAAGCCTGCGAATATGATTCTTCTTTTTTACATTATTTGCCAAAAATAATTGTCATTACGAATATAGACAAAGAGCATTTGGATTATTTCAAAACTTTTGTAAACGTTAAAAAAGCTTTCAAAGATTTTATTGCAAAGTTGCCTTCGGATGGATTTTTAGTAAATAAATATCCTGAAAAAGATATAAAAAAAGTAAAAAATATTTTGAAAGTTCCCGGAATGCATAATGTTTTCAATGCGACGTTGGCTTTGCAGGTGGCAAGAATTTTGGGCATTTCAGATAAAATAACTTTTAATGCATTGTCAGAATTTAAGGGAACTTGGAGACGCTTTGAAGAATTGAAAATTAAAAATTTAAAATTTAAAATTATCAGCGATTATGGCCATCATCCAAATGAAATTTTAGCAACATTGAAAGCAGCCAGAGAAAAATATGCAAAGAAAAAAATTTGGTGCGTTTTTCAGCCGCACCAGCATCAGAGAACTTTTTATTTATTTAATGATTTTGTAAAAACTTTCAGAAAAGTGCCAATAGATAAAATAATTATTACAGATATTTATGACGTTGCAGGCAGAGAGACAAAAAAAATTAATTCAGAGGTGAGTTCAGAAATTCTTGTAAAAAAAATAAATAGAAAACATGTTATTTATATTCCATTGTGCGACATAGAAAAATATATCAAAGAAAATATAAAATCAGGAGATGTTTTGATTATTATGGGCGCCGGAGATATTTATAAATTGGCAGACCAATTTTAATTGCAAAATAAAAAACCCTCTTCTGCAAAAAGCAAAAGAGGGTGCGAGAACTAGAAAAAAATGTTATTGATGCTGCGGCTGCTTTCGCTATTCGGCTACTCCGTTGAGCTTATTGCCGTACTGGTGGCCATTTCCAGAAGAAACCTTAGAGGCGTTTCTCCCAGCTGAGTTGATCCGACGTTGACAGTCGGGACAAAGGTGCATTCCCTTAGGAAGCATTGTTGCACACCTTTGGTCGGTGCGAGAATCCTTGCCCAGACATTGATTGGGCTTTTCTGTAAGCTCTTGTTCCATTGCTGTTGTCGCAAGTTCCATCTTTGAATCCTTTACGCAAAAGAGGTTGTCAAACAACAAAAAATGTTCCTTAATCAGGAACTTTTTTATTATAAACTTTTTAATTGCTAAGTCAACAGGCAATTAAAAAATTATCGTGGAACAAATATTTGAAATTTGCCAAAGGTCTTGGTATAATCAGATAATAATAAAATTTTTTATGACAGATACAAATTCTCAAAAAATTGATGAAATTTTAACTCGCGGAGTTGAGGAAATTTTTGAAAAGAAAAGTCTGCTTCAAAAATTGCAATCTGGCAGACAATTGAGAATAAAACTTGGCATTGATCCTACAGGACCTAAAATACATATAGGCAGAGCTTTTCAGTTTTGGAAATTACGAAGCTTTCAGGAGCTGGGTCATAAAATAGTTTTGATTATCGGAGACTTTACGGCGCAAATAGGAGATGCTTCTGATAAACAGACAATGCGTAAAGTTTTAACAGAAAAAGAAATAAAAGAGAACATGAAAGATTATGCCAGGCAAATTGGAAAAATTTTAGATATAAAAAAAGTTGAACTTCATTATAATAGCGAATGGTTTAAAAAAATGAAAGTGATGGATTTTGTTAAATTGCAAATGCTATTTACTGCCCAGCAAATAATTCAAAGAAGGAATTTTAAGGAAAGATGGGACGAAGGGAAGCCAATCGGTTCGCACGAATTAGATTATCCTTTGTTCCAAGGATATGACTCAGTAATGGTAAAAGCCGATGTTGAGATCGGGGGCGCAGACCAGCTTTTTAATTTGCAAGCCGGCAGAGAAATACAAAAACAATTCAATCAAAAACCGCAAGATATAATAACTTTCAAAATGCTTAATGGTTTGGATGGCAGAAAAATGTCCACCAGCTGGGGGAATATTATCACAATTTTAGATGAGTCAGGTGATATGTATGGAAAAGTTATGTCTATGAAAGATGAATTAATTGACGACTACTTTGAATTGGCTACAAGACTTTCGGAAGGCGAAATTTCACAAATTAAAAATTCATCAGATAATCCGCGCGATATAAAAGCAAAATTGGCAAAGGAAATTGTGAAAATGTATCACGGAGAGGCAGAAGCAAAAAAAGCAGAAGAAGAATTTAACAAAGTTTTTAGAAATAAAGAATTGCCAAGCGATATTCCGATTTTTGAAGCCAGCAAAAATAATTATTTTATTTTGGATTTATTGTGCGACACTCGGCTGGCCTCGTCAAAAAATGAGGCAAAAAGATTAGTCCAAGCGGGAGCGATTGACATAGATAATATTACGGAAAGAGAATGGAAAAAATCTGTAGAAATAAAAGATGGAATGATAATAAAATCCGGCAGCAGAAAATTTATAAAAATTCATCGGGTTAAATAATAATAGATAACATGAAAAAAATAAATATAATACTTTTAATAGTTTTAGCAATTATAATCGTTGCTATTGTCGGATATTTTTTGTACCAAAAATTATCTACGCCAAAAGTTTCCACGAAATTAGACCCAACCGCCGGGTGGAATGTTTTGAATAATGACGAATATGGATTTTCTTTGAAATATCCAAATAATTTTTTTGACCAGGGGCACGAACCCAAAATTTTGGTTGGAGATTGCAACCACAATGTTTTTCCCGGCCAATGTCCTAATATAAATAATATAGTCATAAATGATTTGGCTGCAGCAGGCGGAGATATTAATGCAATCAAGAGTGGTAATTTT
>CAVZWH010000009.1:0-7647 GCA_963778905.1 Candidatus Staskawiczbacteria bacterium
TGGAGGCAGCTGGGGTGGCGCTGAAGATCCACGGTTAGTCCGCGTAGGAAAAGAAAATGTGCTGTATATGATGTATAATGCTTGCGATAACGGATTGCGCGTTGCTTTAACTTCCATAAAACTTGATGACTTTTTAAATAAAAAATGGAATTGGAGAGAACCAATTTTTATCTCTCCTCCGGGAGAAGCGCATAAAAATTGGTTGCTTTTTCCCGAAAAGATAAATGGCAAATATGCGATACTTCATAGCATTAAGCCGCACGTTCAAATAGAATATCTTGATGACTTAGAATTTAAAGACAAACCCCATATTAAAAGCTTTCATGGCGGAGAGCCCAGAAAAGGAGTTTGGGATAAATGGTTGAGAGGCGTAGGCGCTCCTCCGATAAAAACAAAATACGGTTGGTTAATTTTTTATCATGCAATGGATGACGACTGGAGCAAATACAAAGTCGGAACAATGCTTTTGGATTTAAAAGATCCTACAAAAGTATTGTATCGCTCGAAGAAACCAATTTTGGAACCGGAAAAATTTTATGAGAATAATGGATTCAAGGGTGGTGTTGTGTATGCTTCCGGCGCTGTTGTTAAAAACGGAAAGTTGTTTATCTATTATGGTTCAGCCGACAGCCATGTTTGCGTTGCCACTGCAAATTTAAACGAATTTCTCAAAGCTTTAAAAAAAGATGTCGAACCAAAAGTTAAAGTTAAAAAATTAAACAAAAAATAACATGTTGACTGAACGTTCCGATAAAAATCCGATATTAAAGCCGAAAAATATTCATTCGTGGGAAGCAAGAGCGGCCTTCAACGGATGCCCGATAAAAAAAGGAAAAAGCACATACCTTATTTATAGGGCACTTTCTCTTCCTCACTACCACGATACCGCCAAAATGGAATTATCGGTTTCCAATATTGGAATTGCCGAAAGCAAAGATGGAATTGATTTTCACGACAGGAAATGTCTCATTGCTCCTGAAGAATTATGGGATCGCTTCGGTTGCGAGGATCCCCGCGTTACAAAACTTGATAACAAATACTATATTTTCTACACTGCTTTATCAACCTATCCATTCAAGCCGGAAGGAATTAAAGTTGGCCTGGCAATAAGTAAAGACTTAGAAACAATCCAAGAGAAACATTTGGTTACTCCGTTTAACGCCAAAGCCATGGCTTTATTTCCGGAAAAGATAAACGGAAAAATGTGGGCAGTCCTTACAGTAAATACAGATCAACCACCAGCAAGAATTTGCATTGCTTCATTCAAAAAAGAGGAAGAAATTTGGTCGGCAGATTATTGGCAGAAGTGGCAAAAAAATATTAATAAAAATTATTTAGATCTTCAAAGAAGGCCTCAGGACCAAATAGAAGTCGGAGCGCCTCCTATTAAAACTAAACATGGCTGGCTTTTGCTTTATTCATATATAACCAATTATTTTTCAGGCAGTCCTATTTTCGGAGTTGAGGCTGTTTTGATAGATTTAAAAAATCCAAATAAAATTATCGGAAAAACAAAGGCATCGCTGCTAAGACCGGAAGAATACTATGAAAAATTTGGCATGATTCCAAATGTAGTCTTCCCTTCCGGAGCTCTCCTGGAAAAAGATTTGGTTTATCTTTATTACGGAGCCGCTGACACAACCTGCTGTTTGGCTTTTATAGATGCCAAGTCTTTATTAAAAAAACTTCTGAAAAATGGTGAAACAGTTAAATTTACGCGCGCTAAAACAAATCCTATTATCAGCCCCATTAAAGAACATTTTTGGGAATCAAAAGCCGTTTTTAATCCTGCCGCAATTTATCTAAATGGAAAAACGCATATTGTATACAGAGCGATGTCGGAAGATAATACTTCCACATTTGGTTATGCAACAAGCAAAGACGGAATAAAAATTGACTATCGTTGTCCGGACCCGATATATATTCCGAGAGAATCTTTTGAGCAGAAGTTGAATCCCGGAGGCAATTCGGGATGCGAAGATCCTAGAATTACCAAAATAGGAGATAAAATTTATATGGTATATACCGCCTACGACAGTAAGAATCCTCCGCGAGTTGCTTTAACATGGATTAAAGAAACAGATTTTTTAAACCAAAAATGGAATTTTGCCAAATCCGTTTTAATATCTCCTCCAAATATAGATGACAAGGACGCCTGTGTTTTTCCGGAAAAAATAAACGGAAAATATTTCGTTATCCACCGCATTGGGGAAGATATAAATTCAGCTTTCTGTGATACTTTGGATTTTAACGGGAAAAACTGGCTTGAAGGCTATCGCTGGATTTATCCCAGAAAAGGAATGTGGGACAGCAAAAGAATCGGCATTGCCTCGCCTCCAATAAAAACCAAGGCCGGATGGGTTTTGCTTTATCATGGCATTTCCGATGAAGATAATTTTTACAGAGTAGGTGTTATTTTATTAGACCTCAAGGATCCGACAAAAATACTTTCCCGATCCGATGAACCGATTTTTGAACCGGAAACGGAATATGAGAAAGAAGGGCTTGTTTCAAATGTTGTATTCCCCTGCGGAGCTATTTTGCAAGGCAATAAGTTTTTAATTTATTACGGAGGAGCAGATAAGGTAATAGGAGTTGCAACAATAAAATTAAGCGATATGCTGGTATCTTTATAGAAAAAATTATGGCAGAAGAAAAGAAGAAAGAAATAATTGTTGCAGTGAGCGGAGGTTTTGATCCTCCGCATATCGGGCATGTACGAATGTTTAAAGAAGCCAGAAAGTTGGGAGACAAACTGGTCGTTATTTTAAATAACGACAACTGGCTGAGGGCAAAAAAGAGATGTGCCTTTATGCCCGAAAACGAAAGGAAGGAACTCATTGAAGCTATGAAAAATGTCGACCAGGTGGTACTGACAAGTCATCAGCCAAACCCTACAGATATGAGTGTATGTAAAGAACTTCTTCTCATTAAGCCTAATATCTTTGCGAATGGCGGAGACAGATACAAGCACAATATTCCCGAAGTAGAAGCTTGCGAAGCCATCGGATGCAAAATGGTATTTAATGTGGGCGAAGGAGGAAAAGTGCAATCAAGCTCGTGGCTGCTTAAAAATTATCATAAAGTGATTTCTTAGTTTAAAAAATATTAAATTTTATTTAAACCATGAGAACTCTTAAAAAAATTGTAAAAAAACCGTGGGGACAGTTCTATGATTTTGCTGAAAACAAAGGCAAGTGGCATTTGAAAATATTAGCTATAAAGAAAGGAAAACAATTAAGTCTGCAAAAACATTCAAAACGCAGCGAATTTTGGATTGTTGCTGAGGGCAGAGTCCAAGTCACAAAGGGCGATAAGAAATTTATATTATCTTCCCAAAAAACAATATCCATTTCAAAAAAAGAATTGCATAGGATAAAAGCATTAACAGACGCCACTGTAATAGAGGTTTCATTCGGCCTTCATGATGAAAAAGATATAATACGTATTGCAGATGATTACGGAAGGGCTACGGATAATTTAAAAAAATTAAACAAATAAAAAATATGGATCAAGAAATCATAAACGAAATAAATAAAAAAGATAAAACAGCTTTGGTCATTTGGGATGTTCAAAAAGCTCTGGTTGACGGAATTTTTAATAAAGACGAATTTTTGTCGAACAATAAAAAACTCATTGATATGGCACACGAAAATAACATTCCAGTTTTCTTTTCAAAAATCACTCCCCTTCCCGAACGGTTTGAATCTGCCTCAAGAAAGTTTTTTACTAAAAGGCGAAAAATGAACTGGCCGTCTCCGGATGCCTTAGAACTTGCGATCCCGGCAGAAAAAGAAGACATTGTAATCCCAAAAAACACAGCAAGCTTTTTTGTGGGCACTAATTTTGAGAATATGATTAGAAACGCCGGAATAACAACTCTAATTTTCACCGGCATTGCAACTGAATATGGCGTCGAATCCAGTGGCAGAGATGCTGCAAACCGTGGATTTTATCCTGTTATAGCCAAAGATGCCTGCTCTTCCCGTAGCCAAGAAGGCCATGAAAGATCGCTGAAAAATATGGAAAATCTACTAATAGTAATGACAACCGATGAGATTTTAGAAATGTGGAAGTAACATCAAACCCAATCTGCTATTTTCTCCGTATTGATTAGTGTAAGCAAAGGTCGTTCAAAATAATTTAAAGATTTGTTGATCAGTAATTTCTCAAGGAGCCAGTATTTCTTTTTTTATAAAGAGCTCGGCTACAGCAGAGAATATCACTTGATCAGCGATCAAAACACAATGCACGGAGAACATGAAGAAGGCGAAGGATGCTGCGGAGGCCATCACATGCATGGGTCAATGTCCAAAGAGTTTAAACTCGCCAAGCTAGAGAAGAAAGAGAAGATGCTGAAAGCGGAATTGGAATTCATTGGGCAAATGAAAGAAATGATCAAAAAGATGCCAGAAGAGAAGAAATAATATTTCAACTTAAAACACCCTCAAAAATTGAGGGTGTTTTATTTTCCTTCTGTTATATATATTAGAATCCAAACAGGTGCTTAAAAAAGTTAGTAATACCACCGATAAAACCCGTTACGGGATTGCTAGCAGTTTTATTTGTATTGTTGCTCGCCACCGGCTTTTGGTCAATTACAGATGAAGCAGTCACAGATGTTCCACTGACTGTTCCTTGGACTGTCAGATTGTCGCCCACCGCAATATTTGAAATTGTCGGACTTGTTACTCCTTTTATAGAAAATTTAGCATTAGTAGCGTCAACGGTATAAGTAACATTGCTTGCATTTGTGATTGTAATAATATTTCCACTGATTGAAGTAACGCTTCCCGCTGTAACTGGCTGGCCGTTTCCTTGGATTGCTGTTTGTGGTTGAGCCACTCCATCCCTGATCGTTGTTGCGGTTACGCTTGTTCCGCTAACTGTTCCTTGAATCATTATCGTATCTCCGACGGCGATGTCCGCTACGGTGCTTGCTGCATTATTTTTTGTTACTGTTGCGTTGGTAGTATCAACCGTGTATGTTGTTACAGTACCACCGTTAACAGCATTGCTTGTGACGGTAAGTGTTGTGCCGTTAATTGAAGCGACTGTGCCACCAACTCCTGTTCCAACTCGCTTAGTAACTGGTTTTACAGCTGGGCTTGTGCTTTTTGTTCCGCTCGATGCTGTACCTCTTCCACCTCCAGTCATAACTCCATCTCTGATGGCTGTTGCGGTTACGCTTGTTCCGCTAACTGTTCCTTGAATCATTATCGTATCTCCGACGGCGATGTCCGCTACGGTGCTTGCTGCATTATTTTTTGTTACTGTTGCGTTGGTAGTATCAACCGTGTATGTTGTTGCAGTTGCTGTCTTTTCAAAACCCTTGCTTGTCACAGTTAGTGTTGTTCCATTTACCGAAGTCACCGTACCAAAAACTCCTGGTTGTCCGCCTGTGCGACCACCCTGCCTTACGCCGCCATAAGATCCCGGACTCGTTTGAGCAAACGCTGGGACGGCGACTAAAACAACCGACAATATTCCAACTACTGCTAACAACAATGAAATACGCTTTTTGATATTCATATTTTTACTGCCTTAAATAAAATTTGTTTTTTATTTTTAATTTATAAAACAATATTTATTTATCGGCCTAGTTAATATTTTTTAATTTCTGTTATTTTATACGCGCTAATTCTCAACACCAATTGCAAATCTATTTATATTACATTAAACGGATTAACTTCCGCCAGTATCTTCGGGTGTTGCGACTTCCACCGTAACAACGTAGTTTTGGGTTGACCCATCCTGGGCGGTAACTGAATAAGTGACGGGATTAGTAAAATCTTGGGCAACGCCGGAGTTTGGAGAAATTGTTGCAGAATTAGGAAGTGAAATAATCGGCGTTAAATTAGTTACGTCTGTGCCACTGGGAACTATGAGGGTTACTGTATGGTTGGTGTTATCAATGACTTCGCTTCCTCCAATATCTAATCCCGAAAATGTAAATGAAGTAATTGATTTTAAAGAACTTTGAGTGGTCGCTGTTGTACTATTCGACTTAACATTTGTGCCGAATGATTGGCTAAACATACTGTTTGTTCTGTTAAAATACCACCATCCTACACCGGCAACGATAACAATAACGACTATTACTACAATCCACGTAATTGCACTTTTTGACATGATTTTAAATTTAATTACTCTATTACTTTAATATACCAAAAAATCACTTTAATTAGAAGACGATCCTGTTTGGAACAGCTGCTTCGCCTCATTCCAAATCTGCGGCTGATTTTGCTGCGTTTTTAACCAATACCACCATTCTACGCCCCAGAAGTAAAACTTGTTTAGTCCGGTTTGTTTTGCGAACTGAACGTCTTCTTCAAACATTTGCGGGTTCATTGATTTTAATTGTTCTGAAAGTGGGGACTGCATCAATGGCCCCGAGGCCCATGGCTCCGCCTGTAACTCTATGCAAATTACTTGTTTGTTGAAAGTTTTTTGTATTGTCTGAACTTTTTTTGTATAGTATGCGGGATTTAAAAAAGCATACGAATCAGAATTAAAAGTATCTGTGCCTTTTGGCCAAGTATTTCTGTACATTGTGGTTCCAACAATATCTCCGATTTTTGCGGCGTCAAACCAATCAGAATTTTCGCCGGAATCAGAAATAATTATTTGTCTTGTTGGATCCAATAATTTAACCAGGGCGACTTCTTGTTTCAAAAAATTATCATTGTCATAATACCAACTTGGACATTCGCCAAATTTAAACAGTGGCTCATTTTCAACTTGCCAATAAGTAATCACTTTTGAATTTTTGTATCTGGAAACAACCGCTGTTATATATTTTAACAATTCCGACTGTTGGTCTTTTTCTGAAAGTCCAAGCGCCCAATCTGCAATATGACATTCGGGCCAGCGACCAGTTTTCATTCCAAGCACATAAATAATACTTACATTATTTTGTTCTGCCTGTTGTATTTGCCAGTCTGTATCGTCAAAATCATAAGTATCCTTTCCTGTTTCCACCAATTTCCAATTTGTATAAATCTTTATATTTTTAACGCCTAAGTCATTTATTATAGATGAATATGTTGCTTTCCAATCAAGCTTTAGATATTCCGCCTGGAACTGGGAAAAATCAACACCCCAAGTTATGTTGGTTTGCGATGGCGCACTAACAACGGACGTTGCATCTTTTTGTGTCGGTATTTTATTAGCGGGTACTACATTCTTCTGCACCTGTGTTTTTCCAGCAAACAAGAAAACTGCCAATGCAGCAATAATTATTACTGCTAAAATTAAAAATATTTTTATAAATTTTTGACATATCCTTTGTTCTTTAAAAGTTAGTGGCTATGGCTAACATCGGTTAATCAACATCCATTGCGGTTTATTGGGTCGGCATAATCGTTACCGTAACAGTGTAGTTTTGGGTTGAAATGAAGGCAAAAATCCGGATTATAATTTTAAATAACTATTTTATTATAAAATTAGAAATAGTGTATCCTCCGATTAACGATACAAAAAGAAAAAATACAAAAGCTAAAATTGCTGTTTCCAAAGCCATTTTTCTCGGCTGTTTTTTATTATTGTAATGATGCACGTATTTGCTATAAGCAGTTAAATATGCCATCAATTTTTTTCATCAGCTTATCGGTTTCCGCCAAAGCAATAATTATTTTTTGGTAATGC
>CAVZWH010000010.1:0-7493 GCA_963778905.1 Candidatus Staskawiczbacteria bacterium
CTTCGAGGCGCGAGGAGCGAATTGATGCCGTAGGCATCGTGAGCTCCGAAGCAACGAAGAAGATTGCCTTAATTCGCCCGCCCTTCGGGAAGCCAAAAAATAAATTATTTCTGCGTTGCGGCTTCGTCGGCGTAGCCAGTGGCTACAACCTCCTCGCCACGCCTTGAACTAATTTATTTTTTGGCTTCTAAAACTGATTCTAAATCCGTTCCGTGGCCCTATAAATGGTTAATTTTTAAGAAAGTTGTAAAATTAAATAATACAATTAAAAAAATAAAAATATGGAGCAAGAAATTAAAAGAAATATTCCAAGAGATTTATTTTTGCATCTTTTGGCCGTGGTCACGCTTTATTGGTCGGCAGTAAGTTTTGTAACGTTGATCTGGCAGTATATAAATTATTATTTTCCGGATGTTTTGAACAATTCTTATTACACAGGACTTACCGGCCTGGTTAGATTTGCTGTTGCATCATTAATTATAGTTTTTCCTGTATTTGTTTTGGTCTCGTGGTATTTAAATAAAATTTACAAAAAAGAATCGGAAGTCAGAGAATCAAAAATTAGAAAATGGTTAATTTATTTAACGCTTTTTATTGCCTCACTGGTCATTATTGGCGACTTAATTTTCGCAATTAATACTTTTTTGGGCGGCGAAATAACAACAAGATTTATTTTGAAAGCATTGTCAATAATTTTAGTTGCAGCCGTTATTTTTGGATATTATTTAGACGATGTAAGGCGTGAAACGCCGACAAAATTGGCAAAATATTTTGCATGGGTTTCAGGCATTTTGGTTTTAGCGGTAATTGTCAGCGCATTTTTTATAGTTGGTTCTCCGACAACTGCAAGATTAATTCAGTTTGACCAGCAAAAAGTTTCAGATTTGCAAAACATCCAATCGCAGATTGTAAATTATTGGCAGACCAAAGAAAAATTGCCAGCAAATTTGTCTGATCTAAACGATGCAATTTCTGGATTTGTAGTTCCAACGGATCCGCAAACAAAAATTAATTATGAATATAACATAAAAGATGCAGCAAATTTATCTTTTGAATTGTGCGCGACATTTAACGATTTTTCGCAAACTAACCAGAACATAAGCAACAGGGTGATGCCGATTGCCGGCATCCCGGAAAGTTATAACCAGAACTGGGACCACGCAGCCGGCCGAGTTTGCTTTGAAAGAACAATTGACAAACAATTATATCCGCCGCTAAATACAATAAAATAAAATGAGCACCAGGGATTTAGGAAATTTGGGAGAGGATTTGGCTTGTGAATATCTTGTGAATAACAGATATAAAATACTGGAAAGAAACTGTGTTTTATTCTGTGGAGAAATTGATATTATCGCTCGGAAAAACTGGGGATTGCTTACAGATAAAACAATTCATTTTGTTGAAGTAAAAACTTTGCGACGTCAGACGTCGCAATTTTTTCCTGAGCAAAAAGTGGATTATAAAAAACAGAATAAATATAGGCGACTGGCAGAAATTTGGCTGGAAAAAAATAAATTTTCGCAAAATTATCCATGCCAGGTTGATATAATTGCCGTTTTAATAAATAACGGAGAACAAAAAATTGATTTTTTTGAAAATATTATCGGCAATTGACACGCACATTCCATTGTTATATGATTTTAGTGGTTGTTTGAAATCCTTTTTTTGGGAGACAAAAATGCCAACAGAAACGCAGGACCTGACAATCGGAAATTTTGTAGAATTGATTTTGCAAACAGAAATCCCTTTTGCTGAAAAATGGCTGGCGGGTTTCAAAAACAGATTTCCTTTGGCCTGTTGGGAAGAATATTGCAAGAGGGCAATAACGCCATACGCCGCCAAAACCATAGCAGATGGCATTGATCGTCAAATTGACCAGGAAATTGCAGAACGCGGCAATGGAGGAGAACATTTTGCGAATTTAACGCAGATGCGCAAAGAGCTTATGAAAGAAATCTCTCAAAAAGCAAGCGACAGCGGACTGGGCGCAGTCTGCTAATTCAAAAACAGAATCGTAGTTGACACGATTCTTTTCTTTTGTTAAACTTATTTAATAAGAAGCAAAGAAATGAATGTCCGTCTGACCACGGGCATTATTTTTTACAAAACTATGGACATCAAATCATTTAAGGGAGCATTAGCTCAAATCGCAGAGGAAAGAGGCATTTCGCCAGAAAAAGTTATTGAAACTATTGAGGCGGCAATTGCCACGGCCTACAAAAAAGATTACGGCCAAAAAGGGCAGAAAATTAAGGCCAAATTTAACCCGGTATCGGGCGATGTTAAGTTTTGGCAGGTAAAATTAGTTGTTGACCAATCAATGCTTTACACAGACGAAGAAATTGAAGAAATGAAAGAAAGAAAAGAAATTCCGCAGGATGAAGCAAGAGCCGGTGAAGAACCGCCAAAAAAATATGTTTTTAATCCTGAAAAACATATTATGTTGGCCGACGCCAAAAAAGATTTTCCCAAGATAAAAGTTGGCGAGGAAATTGAAATTCCTTTGGTTTCAAAACAAGATTATGGAAGAATTGCCGCACAAACAGCAAAGCAGGTTATTTTGCAGAAAATAAGAGAAGCAGAAAAAGAAACTATTTCTATGGAATACAAGTCAAAGGAAGGCGAAATTGTTTCAGGAATTGTGCAAAGAATTGAAGGCCATACAGTTTTTGTGGACATTGGAAAAACTTTGGGAATTTTGAACAGAGACGAGCAAATTCCAGGAGAATTTTACAGGCCAAGCCAGAGGTTAAAACTTTACATAATGAAAGTGGAAGACACTCCAAAGGGTTCTGTTGTAATGCTGTCGCGAGCTTATCCAAAATTAATTTCAAAATTATTTGAGTTGGAAGTCCCTGAAATTGCGTCTGGCACGGTTGTAATTAAAGCAATTGCCCGCGAACCTGGATTTCGCACAAAAATTGCAGTTGTTTCAAATGAGCAAGGAGTTGACCCGATTGGAGCTTGTGTTGGACAAAGAGGAACAAGAATTATGGCGGTTATAAATGAATTGGGAGGAGAAAAAATTGATGTTATTGCCTTTGAAGAAAAACCAGAAAAATTTATTGCAAATGCGCTGGCTCCGGCAAAAATTGTTGAAGTAAAAGTTGAAGAAAAAAATACAGCAGTTGTTTTTGTGCCGGCAGACCAGCTTTCATTAGCCATTGGAAAAGACGGCAGAAATGTTAGATTGGCAGCACAGCTAACCGGCTGGAAAATTGATATTAAAACAAAAGATATTCCGGCAGAAGAAGCCGAGGGCGAAGCAAAAGAAGAAGAAAAAACAGAAGAAAAACCAAAAAAGAAAACTAAAAAAACAAAAGCTAAAAAAGCCGGAACAGATGGCAAAGCACTTGAAGAAAGTCCAACCGAAGTTGATGCGGAAACCGAAGAAAAACCAGCCGAAAATCCAACCGAAGAAAAATAAAAAAATATTTAAAAATTAAAAATAATTAGTCATTGCGGAAAAAATAACGCGTGATAAAAATTATGAATCTCATATATTTTCCGATTATAGTTTCGCTTTTTGCGGCGGCTTTTGTGTGGTTTCTGGTTTTGCAAATCAGAAAAGCTCCGGCTGCTTCGGGCAAGGCAGTGGAAATAACCCAAGCAGTTCAAGAGGGCGCAATGTCTTACTTAAAAAGGCAGTCATACACAGTAAGCATTGTAGGATTTATTTTGTTTATTTTATTATTTTTCTTGGGATGGAAAATTGCAATTGGATTTTTAATAGGAGCAGTTTTGTCCGGACTTTCAGGCTTTATTGGAATGATTGTTTCAACTCAGGCAAACACAAGAGTTGCCGAAGGCGCAAAAAAAAGTTTATCATATGCCTTGGACATTTCTTTTAAGGGCGGATTAATCACCGGTTTAATGGTTGTAAGTTTGGGATTATTGGCTGTCTCAGGATATTATTTTTTAACTGGAATTTCAGGATTAATTGGTTTGGGTTTTGGAGCCAGTTTGATTTCTGTTTTTGCCAGAATTGGCGGCGGAATTTACACAAAAGCAGCAGATGTTGGCGCTGACTTGGTTGGAAAAGTTGAAAAAGGAATTCCAGAGGACGACCCAAGAAACCCGGCAGTTATTGCCGACCAGGTTGGAGATAACGTTGGCGACTGCGCTGGCATGGCTGCTGACATTTTTGAAACATATTCTGTCACAATTATTGCCACAATGATTTTGGGAGCTTTGTTATTTCCGCGAAGCCCTCAATTTATTTTGCTGCCATTAATTTTGGCCAGCGTTTCAATTTTAACTTCTATAATTGGAAGCTATTTTGTAAAACTTGGCAAATCGCAAAACATAATGGGAGCAATGTATAAAGGAATTGCCGCCACGGTTATTTTGTCGGCAATTGCATTTTATCCTGTGCTTGCAAAATTAATGGCAGGACAAGCAATTTCAGTAATGAATCTTTATCTTTCAACATTAGTTGGTTTGGCAATTACAATTGGAATGTTTGTAATTACAGAATATTACACGTCAAAAAAATATAATCCGGTAAAATCAATTGCCAAGGCCTCAGAAACCGGACACGCAACAAATATTATCCGCGGGCTTGGACTTGGAATGCAGTCAACAGCTTATCCGGTTTTGTTAATTGCCGCAGGAACAATTTTAAGTTTTTGGCTGGCTGGAATTTATGGAGTTGCGTTGGCTGTTATGGCAATGTTGTCGGTTTCTGGAATTGTTATTGGAGTTGATGCTTATGGCCCAATTACAGACAACGCCGGAGGAATTGCAGAAATGTCTGGAATGCCAGAAGAAGTCAGAAAAATTACAGACGCATTGGACGCAGTTGGAAACACAACAAAAGCAGTTACAAAAGGTTATGCAATTGCATCAGCGGGTTTAGCTGCATTGGTTTTGTTTTCGGCATATTCAGAAAAAGTAAGTGTAAGCGGAACGGCAAATTTTTCTTTAACAAATCCGGCAGTTATTGCAGGATTGTTAATTGGCGGATTACTCCCTTATTTGTATGCATCATTTTTAATGGGAGCTGTTGGAAAAACAGCTGGAAAAGTTGTTGAAGAAGTAAGAAGGCAATTTAAGCAAATTGCAGGATTAATGGAAGGAACTGCAAAACCAGAATACGGAAAATGCGTTGATATTGTTACAAAAGCCGCAATTCGCGAAATGATTTTGCCAGCTTTGATTCCTGTAGTTGCTCCAATTTTAGTTGGATTTATTTTGGGACCAGAAGCTTTGGGCGGATTGTTAATTGGCGCAATTATCACAGGATTATTTGTTGGGATTTCAATGACAACTGGCGGAGCCGCCTGGGACAACGCCAAAAAATACATTGAAGGCGGAGCCCACGGAGGCAAAGGCTCATTTGCCCACCAAGCCGCCGTAACCGGCGACACCGTCGGAGATCCTTACAAAGACACGGCTGGACCGGCTATCAATCCTATGATCAAGGTCTTAAATATTGTAGCCCTATTAATTGTAGCGTTTCTAGTTTAAATTTACGAAAAAGCTCGCCGCTAGCGAGCTTTTTTGTTTGACATTTTTTGGGAAAAGCGTAAAAGTTAAATAATTATGAGCTTACAAGATTTTTTCCAAAATATTTGGACAATTACTATTTTAGGTGGTGCCGGAGCCACTATTTTAGCTACTTTAATATTACGAATTTTAATAAAAAAAAGGCGCTCAGGGCAGAATAATTCAAATTCCCAAAAAACTACAATAATAAACAAGGCTCTAGACTAGCAGTCTGTCATGGTATAATGACAAAATGTTAGTAAATAGTCTCAAAAACTCTAAATTATCGACATTTAAAATTAAAAAAATTATTGAACACTTTTGTTTGGATATTAACGCCTCCAAAGCAGCTCCTCTGGTGGGCGTAAATCGCAACACGATAAATTACTGGTACAACAGATTTCGTGTGGCAATTTATGCTCATCAGCACAAAGAATTTGAAAAGATTTTCGGAGAAGCGGAAGTGGACGAATCATATTTCGGAGCAAGACGCAAACGCGGATTCCATGGCAAGCTGAAACGCGGACGAGGCACGCAGAAGCAACCGGTGTTCGGAATACTGAAACGCAACGGACATGTTTACACAGAAATCGTCCCTAACTGCAAAAAAGACATTCTGCAAAGCATTATCAGAGGGAAAGTAGATAAATCAGCAGTAATTTATTCGGACAGCTGGCGTAGCTATGACGGACTTGTTGATGTAGGATACGACAAACATTTCAGGGTTAATCACGGAGACAATGAATTTGCAAGGAAAGGTACAGGTATTCACATCAACGGCATTGAAAATTTCTGGAGCTTCACCAAACGTCGACTGGCTAAATTTAATGGTGTAAAAAAGAATTTCGAACTGCATCTTAAAGAGTCAGAGTGGCGCTACGGAAAAACAAATGATACAATGAAAAAAGAATTGTGGAAAATTATTAAAAAATATTATTAAATTAATCGGCTACTTTGACTAGTCTTGCTAGTCTAGAGCCTAAACAAAATAAACCTAGGTGGATTTGATAAGAAAAAAACAGTTAGCCCGTCTCTGTCTAAAATTATCGCACCCAATGAGATTGCCTTTCAAAAAGAAAATGCAAGAATTCTTTTTATAGATGATTTAAATCTAGATGACAAAATTAACAATGTAATAAAAGCGGGCTGGAAGAATGTCTCGTTAATTAATGACGCGGAAAATATAGATTGTAGAGATGTAAGGGATGCAGATGTTATTTTTGTTGATTATAAAGGAATTGGGAAAAATTGCAGCGAGCAAGGGTTAGCCGTAGTCGACGCCCTTAAAAAAAGATACGAGAAAACTAAATGGGTAATTCTCTACACCGCTCATGACGTACCCGTTGATGCATTCAATAAAAATGCAGACAGTTATTTATCAAAAGATTCTTCTATATATGAGCTTGAACAAAAAATCGTTGAAGGATTAGGTGAAATAGACAAATGATTTTTTTTAGGTTAATTAAAGATAAAGAGGTTATCTTGTCTAATTGTGAAAGCCTAAAAGAAGAGCTTTTGAGGTCTTCGACGACGAGAATGGTATCACGTTTTTTTTCCGAATGCGAGGTTCAATTATTTGGGACAGATTATGATTATAAAATTCTTGCCAATAAGCACATCGCAGACAAAACAGCAGAGGCTTATGTTCGATTGATAAAAGTGAGAGACGATTTAAAAAGCGATTATAAAAGCGAATATGCTATTTTGTCTCATAACTTAATAACAAGCTATTCCCTATTGCAAGACGCTTTAGGCAGAATTATTCCAGAAGAGGGCTTGGCGAAGGCGGAAAATCACGCAGAGCAAATTAACATTGTAGAAAAAATTTTAAATTCTAATCAGCAACTTTCTGCCGAAGCGCTTTTGGCAGTCGTTAAAAGAGTGGCGGATTTACAAGCTCAAATAGGCGGATTAAAAATTCTCAGCGGGAATAATCGTTTAGATTTAGGCAATCATAATATAAAAAAAGTTTTGCAAAATATAATATTTCCATTTTATGAAGATTT
>CAVZWH010000011.1:0-14836 GCA_963778905.1 Candidatus Staskawiczbacteria bacterium
TGTTCTTCGCCACTTCGTTCAGTTACGTACTGCTTTTCCCAATTCCGTCTGCGTTTTTTATTTTTCCGTAATTGTGCGGATTCTTAAAAGTTTCTAAAACTTTTTTTGTATATAAACTTGAACAAGTATTTTTATTTGCCATAGGGTTTACCCGGTCAAATAAATTTCTTCGAAATTTAATTTTGCGGAGCAAAATTATTTGACCGGGTGAATTTGCCTTAATTTTTAAATGGTGATATTTCTCTAATTCTTTCGACTATTCCGGGCAAAACTTTTATTAATTGATTAATTTCTTTCTCTGTTGTAAATCTTCCCAAAAAAACTCTTAAAGATCCGTGCGCTTCCTGCGGTTTTAATCCCAAAGCCAGCAAAACGTGGCTTGGCTCTAACTTAAAAGAAGAACATGCCGAACCGGTAGAACATGCAATGCCTTCCAAATCTAATTGCATAACCAACGATTCCCCTTCCACAAATTCAAACCAAAAATTTGCATTGTTTGCCAATCTGTTTTTGGGATGTCCGTTCAAATGAGAATTTTTTATTTTCAAAACTGATTTTATTAATTTATCTCTTAGCTTTGCTAATCTCTTGTTTTCTTTTACCATTTCTTTCAAGCAAATTTCAGTAGCTTTTGCAAAACCAACAATTACCGAAACATTTACCGTAGATCCTCTCAAACCATTTTCCTGCCCCCCGCCGTGCAAAACTGGCTCTAAAATAATTCCTTTTTTAACGTATAAAAGTCCTGCTCCTTTTGGCCCGTAAATTTTGTGAGAACTTGCTGTCAGCAAATCAATATTCATTTTTTTAACGTCAATCAAAATTTTTCCAAATGATTGTGAAGCATCAGTGTGAAATAAAACTCCGGCATCTTTGCAAATTTTTCCAATCTCTGAAATTGGCTCAATTGTGCCGATTTCGTTTGACGCATGAATTACAGAAACCAAAATTGTTTTGCTGGTAATCAATTTTTTTACGTCTTCCGGATTTACTAAACCATATTTATCAACCGGAATTTTTGTAATTTCAAATCCTTGTTTTTTCAACCATTTTGCCAACTCAACAATGCACGGATGTTCAATTGAAGAAATTATAATGTGATTTCCTTTTGATTTGTTTGCTAATGCAATTCCTTTCAAAGCTAAATTATTGCTTTCTGTGGCAGACCCTGTAAAAATAATTTCATTTAAGTCTGAATTTATTGCATCAGCCAAAATCTGCCTGCTGTTTTCTAAAGCAAGTTTTGCCTCTTGACCAAAAAAATGCAAAGACATTGAGTTTCCAAATTTTTCTGAAAAATATGGCTGCATTTCTTTTGCAACTCTTTTATCAACCGGCGTTGTGGCTGCGTAATCTAAATATATATGCTTCATTTTATTAAATCTGCTAATGTTATTGATTTCAAAGTTTTATTTATTGCTCTATCAATTTTTTTCCAAACATTTTTGGTCAAACATTTTTTTGATTTTCCGCAAAAACTGCAATCTACGGTACTTTCTTTTCCTTCTAAAACAAAGACAATATCATTTGTGCTAATTTTGCCTGGTGAACGAGAAAGTATATATCCGCCTTGAACGCCTTTTTTGCTTTTTACCAAGCCAGATTTTTCCATTTGTAAAATTATCTTTTCCAAAAAATCAAAGGGAATTCCTTCCTTTTCGGAGATTATTTTTGTTGAGAGCACTTGTGGGGCACCCTTTGGGTCGTTATAATTTTTAGCAAGTAAAACCATCGCCCTTAATCCATATTGAGATTTTTTGGAAACTTTAATCATAAAAGCAGACTGATTTAGTCTGCTTTTAGCTTACCAAATTATAAAAACCTCGTCAAGCCTTAGCTTTCTTTTTTGCCGCGTCCCTCAACTCTCGCAAAGAAAGGCCCATAAATATCACCAACAGCAAGAGTGTGTTTAAGGGAGCCACCCAAAATGGGAAACCATGGCCAAACGCTTCTAAAACCATCATTCCGCCCAAAACGCCGATTGAATACATAGCTCCATTTTTCAAATAAGCAAATTTTGAAATTACATTTGTTCCTCTGACGGTCAATTCCCTGACAATATAAGCTCCTAATCCATTTCCCAAAAATATTAATGGAACAAAAATTGTGAAAGCAAATGCGCCAATAACTCCGTCAATTGAAAATGTGGCATCTAAAATTTCTAAATAAAGTATTTTGCTTATAGCCGACATGCTTCCAGACAGCAATTCTTTTTCTTTTGATTCTGCATTTTTTTTGAATCCGTCTGTGACAAAAAATGCAGTAGAGCCGATTGCAGCCGACAAAGCTAAAATAGGATTTACTTTTATTGAAAAATAGATAATTATTGCAAAAAACAACGAAGCAAAGGCATAAAACCAAATTGACTGCTTATGCACAAATTCTTCCACCAAAAAAGCATATTTTTTTTCTTCCATAAAAATCCAGTTCAAAAATATCAAAAACAAATAAACGCCTCCGCCCAAAAGCAAAAGCGCCTGCGACTGCTCAACATATTTTGAAATATCGCCTGTTGGATGAAAAACAAAACCAACAACCTGTAAAAAAGAAAATGCCGGATTAGCCATCCAGACAATTAAAAAAGGCAAAACTCCCCTAACGGCAAATACTGCAACTAAAAGACCCCAAGTCAAGAAAAACTTTTTGTATTTTTCTGGAAGAGTTTTCAAAACATGGGCGTTAATAATCGCGTTATCAACGCTGGAAATTATTTCAAAAAGAGCCAGACCAAATACAACGATTATAATTTCAGCTATTGTCATAAAAATTTATTTGTTTGTTTTTTTGCTGAAAAAGAAAA
Source organism: Candidatus Staskawiczbacteria bacterium (assembly GCA_963778905.1). GTDB lineage: Bacteria > Patescibacteriota > Minisyncoccia > Minisyncoccales > Staskawiczbacteraceae > XYD1-FULL-39-28. The sequence goes on from CAVZWH010000011.1 coordinate 2,801, forward strand.
TATAAATAATTTCTAATAATCCAACTGTATTTATAACCAGTATGGCGATATACCACCACTTATCGCTATTTTTAGCTGCTTTCCAAAGAGCAACCCCTTTCCAAACGAGAGACCATAAAATTAAAATACCTAACAAAACAGCAAATCCTACCGGCATCGAAGAAAAACCCATTACATTTATAAATTGTTGATAATTATCGTACATAATTTTTATTTTTAATAATTTCGTAGCCGGCAACTCCGAAAGCTACGGATACGTTTAAGGATTCTTTTTGCCCCGACATAGGCAAATAAATTATTTTATCTGATTTTTGCAAAACTTTTTTAGAAATTCCTTTTACTTCGTTTCCCACAATCAATGCCAACGGAAAATTTGGCTTAAATTTTGTGTACAAAATCGCCTTTTTGTCCTGTTCTAACGCAACTATATGTATTCTATCTTTTTTTAATTTATCAATCAATCTTGAAATTTGCCTGCAATATTCAAAGGGAATTGTATTTTCCGCACCCAGCGCTGTTTTTGAAATCTTGTGGTTTGGCGGCTTGCCGGAAATTCCGCACAAAAATATTTTTGAAACTCCCAAAGCGTCCGCTGTCCTAAAAATTGAGCCGATATTTTCCAAGCTTCTTATGTTGTCGCAAATTACATAAAAATTTTGCATTAAATAATTTTATTACTTTAATTTGCAAAAAGCAACAAAAAAGCCCAAATAAATTTGGGCTTTTTTTATTTTTGGCTATGCATTAGCAAATCTTTTTTCAACTTCCTGCCAATTTACGATATTCCACCAGTTTTCTATAAATTTTGCTCTGTCGTTTTTATAATCTATATAATATGCGTGTTCCCACACATCCAGGCACAATAAAATTGTCTGCTCCGGATAAAAATTTACATTATGTTTTTCAACCTGCATTATTGCCAAATTTCCATGTTCTTTATGATATGCCAAAATTGCCCAGCCCGATCCTTCAACTGATTTTGCGGTTTCTGAAAATTCTGTTTTGAATCTTTCAAAACTTCCGAAATCTTTTTCAATTTTTTCCAAAATTTTAGGGGTACCCTTTGGGTCTGGTTTATTTTTTCCAGATTTTTCTGGCGCCATAATTTTCCAAAATGTTTCGTGCAGAATATGACCCGCGATATTAAAAGATAACGATTTCAAAACTGATTTGTAATCTAATTCTGCATTTTTATCCCTGGCATCTTGAATTTTATCTAGCAACGCATTGGCTGCATTAACATAGGAGGCGTGATGCTTGTCGTGATGCAAAGTTAAAACCTCTGCTGACATGTATGGCTCTAAATCTTTATATCCGTATGGCAATTCCGGTAATTTGTATTTTTCTATCATATAAATTTTGAATAATTTTATTTTTCGCCGACTTTAATGCACACGGGGCAATAACTTAACAAGCGCTGGCTTACTTTTTCTCGCCTTTCCTCGTTTATCCTTGAATTATTAAGCCAAATTTCAAAGCCCGCCACGCATACGCCGCACTGTTTCGCTGCATCTTTTATTTTTCTTTTTATATTTTTCATTTTTTTAGGGACTTACAATTTTTACAGATTCCATAAAAATTTATTTTGTAATGATTAATTGATCCGACCTTTGTTTTTCTATTTTTCAAAATCCCGCAATGCGAACATTCATCATAAACATCATAAACTTTTCCGCATTTTTCGCAAATAAAATGCGCATGGTCTGAAATGTCGGCGTCAAAATGAACCGTATCTTTGGTATCAATTGCCTGAATTTCGCCTTTATCCTTAAAATTATTCAAAACTCTGTAAACAGTCCCCTGGCTTATGCTCGGCAATTTTTTCTTTACTTCTTTATAAATATTTTCTGCTGACGGATGAGTTTTAACGCTTTTCAGATATCCAAAAATAAAACTCTTTTGCGCTGTCATTCTTTCTTTTTTTGATGTTGTTTCCATATTTTCTGAGACTTACTGGAAAAAATATTGTCCCTTTTATATTTCCCCAGTAAGTCTCGCTCCATTAATAAATTATTATTGATAATCATTCCTTATTGCATTTTATTACTAACAAAAAAGCGAGTCAAGACCCACTTATCCACAGCCCAATTTACCTATTAAATCTCGCCTTTTTTTATTTTATTTCTTATTTCTTCAACAAATGTATTAAAATACCAAAGATTGTGAAAAGTTAAAAGTTTCATTCCTGTTATCTCCCCCGCTTTTAATAAATGGCATACGTAATCTTTTTTGTAATTTAAGCAAATGTTGCAAACGCAATTTTTATCAAGCGATTCGTGTTTTTTCAAATATTTTGTTTTTTTCAAATCTAATTTTCCTTCGGATGTAAAAGCAATTCCTCTTCTGGCATAATGAGTTGGAACCGTGCAGTCAAAAGTATCCACGCCAGATTTTATAATTAATTCCATGTCTTCTAAATAACCCACTCCCAAAAGATGCCTTGGTTTTTTTTCCGGTAATTCATCAACAACCCATTCTATCATCTGGCCCATTAATTTTTTGTTGTTTCCAAATTCTCCGCCAATTCCAAAGCCATCAAAATTCAAACTGCCGATAAATTTTGCGCTTTCAATTCTTAAATCGCGAAATCGCGAACCCTGCACAATTCCATACAATGCCTGCTTTGATTTTTTTGTTTTTAAGCAAATTTTTGCCCAGCGATGTGTTTTTTCCAAAGATTTTTTAACATAATTCAAATCAGCAAAAGGAGCTGTACATTCGTCAAAAGCAAAAATAATGTCGGCTCCCAGTTTTTCTTGTATTTTTATTGATTCTTTGGGGCCCAAAAATAATTCGTCGCCGTTTACCGGCGAGCGGAAGACAACGCCGTCATAATTTATTTTTATTTTTTGCGGTTGCGTATTTTCTTTTATTTTATTCTGCTGTTCTGATTTCAAAATTTTGCTTGGCAATCCAAAATCAGTTCCAAAACCCAAAGAAAAAACTTGATAACCGCCCGAGTCGGTCATCAATGGTTTTTTCCAATTCATAAATTTATGCAGTTTCCCGGCTTTTTCTATAATTTTTTCTCCGGGCTTTAAGTGCAAATGAAAAGTATTGGCAATTAAAATCTGCGATTTTGTTTCTTCTGCTTCCTTGCTGTCTAAAGTTTTTACAACTGCCTGCGTTGCAACCGGAACTAAACACGGAGTTTCAACAACTCCGTGATCTGTTTCTAAAAATCCCAATCTTGCCCTGCTGATTTTTGACTTTTTTAATATTTTGAAATTCATTTTATGACAACAGATAATCCAAATTTTTTATCTTTATCCGGCGAACCACTGGGATTTTCATTGCTGAATAAAAGAGTAGCCGGCCCTTTAATTTTTGACTGAAAAGTTATGGTTGACTCAAATTGCACTGGCGGCTTTGTCCAATCAGTTGTTGCCTTTAAGACTCCTTCTGCTATTTTATTGCCTTTAATATCTAGTAACTGAACCGTGCCAACCTGGCCCTCAAATCCAGACCAGCCTCCGCCATTTACCGAACCTGTAATTTTTAATGGCGAAGAAATTTCCTGGTTGGCATTAGGAATATCTACTTGTATGCCTTCTGTTTTTTGCTGTTGCGTTGTTTGAGTTTGCTGTTGATTATTATTTACTGGTTTGCTGTTCGGCCAGAGCAAGACTCCAATTAAAACAACTATTATAATTGCTAACAAAACTACGATTAAAATATATTTTTTCATATCATTATAATTAATAATATTATAAGTTAATCATACATTTTCGAGTAAAAAGATAAGGGAACTATGTATAACTAAACACTAATCTTTTGAATTTTTGAGAAGTCCTACAATCATATTTTTTATTGCAGGAATATGTAAAATTTCTTTTATAAAAAACTCCAAGTTCGTTTGCTGGTCTGCTGTGCGGATTTTTACAATTTCATCATAATCAATCCCGAATAAGTCGCACATTTCTTTCCCAGTCAAAACTTCCTCCATTGAAAATTTACTTTTTAGCCCGTCATAAATTTCTTTTTTAGTTCTTGCATTAAAAGAACACATATAAATTTCTGTGGAGTATGGCAACTCGGAGGAAATGTCGTTTGTAAAATTATGTAAAGTTGTATGTTCTCCTGCTGATTTCTTTGTATCAAACTGGTCGCCGTCTTTTACTTCAATAATATAAAGTTTTCTTTGATGAGGATTAAATCCTAAAAAATCTGGCTCATATTGAGAATTTATTTTTTGAGATTGCTTTACCTGTTTTTTAGTGGCGACAAAAATTTTGTCCTCTCCATCTTGTAAAGTTTTATCAAGAAATTCGTCCAAGTTTTCAATCCGATTAACTCTTTCCCATATTAACTTTTCCAATTCGTTGCCTGACGAGATAACCGCTCCCTGAACTCGGCTCATTAAGTTTCCTAATGCAGGTATGCCAAAAAGCCGAGTATATCCGCTCGGTGCTTGCTTCTCTCCTCTGCCTTTTGCGTTCTCAATTAGTGCCATATATTTTATTGTAAGATATTTTTTTCGTTTTTGCAATTAGTTGTGGATAAAATACTTAACTCGTTCGTTGGCTTTGCTATAATGATATAATCTAATATGGATTTTTGCCTTTTAATGAAAAAGGGCAGGGCAACAAAATATTATTAACCGATTAGCTTACTTTTTTAAAAAAAACAACAGCAGTAGGGGGTAATATTTGCGGGGTCATTGATTCCGTGAAGTCGGGGGAGTGTTTCAAAGTGAAACCACCCGCAAGTGTTGCCCTTTGTTGCTGTTTTTTTTGTTCGTTAAAAAATTTCTATTTGGAGCGGTTGCGGTAGGATAAGTCAACCAGAATACAACTAAATGCAACTTGATGTAAATAACCTTCCTTCTCAAATTTGTTTTGAGATTGACGGCGATATGCTGTGCAACTACGTTATTCAGAAAGGTCGTGCCTTTACTGGCAAAAACGGCTGGGTAAAATTCCCTGCAACCAGACAAAAAAAGAACTATCATCACGTAAATGATGATAGCTCGGAAACCTAACACTTTAACTGATTGATTAAACTCCGCACCGCTCGTCTGGCACTGCAACTGCTCCAACTGGAAATTTTTAAGAAGTCTTTATGGCTTCTTTTTTTATTGTATCATTTCGTCATAGACACTCGTCAAGTGGATAACTGGGGTAATGTCTATATTATTACTACGCTTGCCAAAAGTCAAGAGGTGCTATCCGTTTATGTCGCAACCCAAAAAGTTGCGTCCTGCAAGTTTGCACGCCTTCAAAACAGAAAATCCGCCTGCTGACGGGTCAACAATTATGTCGTCCTTGTCCGTTGTTGCTTTGATTAAGCGTTCTTGCAATAAAACGGGTTTTGCGTGAGTATGATTTTTGTCGCCATTCTCTATTTTTTCACTCCAAACATCGGGGATATTATGTATAATCCAAACGCCTTTTGCTCTAATAGGTTTTTTTTGTAAAATAAGCAAATGTTCTGAAAATCTGCGTGAGCGATAGCCCATTCCCATTCTTTCTTTATTCCAAGTTATCATATCAACTAACTGCAAACCCGAACCCTCTAAAATAGTATGAACGCCAGAAACTAAAATAAATTTATCAATCCATAACATCAAATGTCCGCTCGGTATCAAAACCCTTTCAATCTCTTTGAGAAAATTTTTAATTTGCACGTTTGTTTGTTGCGGAAGTTCTGAACGTTTTTTACTCCTGCCCTCGCCTTCGTTTCCGTAATTTTGCTTATCCATAACGCTCCTGTATTGAGGGTCAAAGAAAACAAGAGGTATTGTCTTGTCGTCCAAGAGTTTCAACATTTTCAGTCCGTCCATTTTTTGCCTTACATTCAATTTGAGTTTAGGGTCAAGCGTGATTTTAGGCGACTGCAAGTTCCGCTCCGATGAGAACACGCTCCGCACGTGCGGTCTGTATTTGGCTACCGCTTCCACTACCTCTGCGAATGGCTGGTCTAACGGCTCTATAATGTGTTTTACCATAATTACTTGTTAGTTTATTATATTTTAACGCATTTTGCTTGTTGCTACAAACTGCGTCCAAGAAAGACATTGATTGTCCTCCGTTAGATAGTTTGAAACAAAACTCATTAACATATCTCTGTAAATGTTTTTTTGATAAGTGGTGGTAAGTTCCATTAACTCCACGCTTAAAAGTAGCCCACACGCTTTCAATGCTGTTAGTTCCTGCAATACCTCTGACATACTCGCCCTTGCTGTGATTTACAACGTGGTGCTTATATCCTTTTTTGTTAATACCTCTGTAAGAAGTGTAATCGTCTGAAAAAATGGCGGAGTTCTTTAATACGTTAGTTTCAATCAGTTTGTGCATTTCAAATTTTCCTGTGCTATCCATAACCTTTCCGACAATTTTCCCGTTTCTTTCTCTCATTCCTACGATTGCAACTTTTCCGACTGCTCCACGTCCTTTTATAGTTCTTTTGTTGGCGTGTTTGTTTTTTTCTTTACCTCCGATATAGGTTTCGTCAATTTCAATTTGTCCTTTTAACTTTCCGTATTCATAGCACGCTTCCCTTATTCTTTGTCCCATAAACCACGCTGTGCGTTGCTGAACGCCCAACTGCTCGGCTAATGCTATTGAGGATATTCCCTTTTTGGCTATTCCCATTAAATACATAGCAAGCAACCAAGTCCTTACTGGGACGTGGCTACCCTCCATAATCGTTCCTGTCTTAACCGTAAATTTGCGATTGCATTTTGAACACTTGTAAGGTTGCAATCCTTTTCCCTTATAGATTTTTACACTATTGCAATAAGGACAGGTTGGCTCATCACCCCATCTTTTTTCTGCGAAAAAATCCTCTGCTGATTTATCAGTAGGAAATTGCTTTGTTAAGAATTTTGCTATACCTAATTTTTTGCTTTTCATATTGTTTTAGGATATGCTTATAATGTATCCTATACTCCATTATATTCCTATCAAGAGGTGTTGTCAAGTATTTGGCAACACTAAACGCCTCATCTCAAAAACTCGTTTTAGTGTTATAAAATACATAGTTCCCAAAGATAAAGACTTGACAGGTAAATTAAAGAGAGTATAATAAAATCAACTAATAAGTCGAGGTATCTTAGTAATAAGAATTATCTTAGTAATAAGTAGAACGACTATTAGAATTAAAAGGTCGTTTTACTAGTCAAAAGTTAGAAAATTCATCGGGTTAAATAATTTTGCAAAAGCAAAATTAAAATCCGAATGGATTTTATTTAACCCGATAAATGTTTGACAGAAACAATAACAGCAGAGGTTTTGCTCCAAGAGAGATGATCAAAGGAAACTGGAAATGCTCCGAATGCGGAGTAGAAATTACAGAACTTCCTTTTGAGCCAGCTGCAGATAGACCAATCTATTGCAGAGAATGCTGGTCAAAAAAGAGACCTCCAAGATTCAGCAGATAATTGAATCAAAAAAAACACCGCGAGTTCGCGGTGTTTTTTTTGATTTTGTTTAATTAATTATTCTGCCGTTCATGTAAACATCCATGTCTTTTTCTTTCAGCTGCTTAAAAAATTCTTCTTTAGGCACAACTGCTTCCGGGGCAAAAGAACCCCATGCTTTAATATGTCCTTTTATTATCATGTGAGCAATTATTGATGCCGGAATTCCAGTGTCAATGTTGCACCCTGCGTCTTCCCAGCCCGGCAAGGTATTGGCGAGGCATTCCATAAATATTTCTTTTCTTTTGTTGTCTTTTTTTCCTATTGCTTGTACCCACAACACTTCGTTTTCTTTATAACCTTCCGGCAGTTCCGATTTTCTTAATATCTCTGTTAAAAATTCTAAAGGCACTATTTCAAATCCATTAATTTTTATTTTTTCTTTTGATGCCAGCCCCAAAGTTATAAAATTATAAATTGTAGAAAATGAATGGGTCGGGAACCCGGCATAATATTTTATATTTTTTAATCCCTTGTTTTTATAATAGAAATAAAAAGTGTAGGGCTCGGGATGCCTTACCAAAAAACATTTGTTCCTGCCCACCTCCTGATAACGTTTGCCCTTTATTGTTTCCAGCGGAATTTTTTTCAGCCATTTATTATTTTTCATCAAAGAAGCCGGCTCAGTAAATTCTTCCACAATGCTTGGAATGGAAAATGGCACCACAAATTCTTTTATGTTTGAGTTCCAGGCAAATCCCGCCTCCACGGTGTGCACAGAGTCCAAAAGGCCTACGGCATAATCTAACATAATATTATTTATGCCAGGAGTGGATCCGCAGCCGGTAATTGCAATAAGTTTTTGTTTTCTAAAAGCAGAGTCCATTGCCAGTTGTTTTTTTGTCATCGGTATATCAGATCCCAAATCTATTACATGAACTTTATTTTTCAAACATGCGTGATAAACATTCAAATTCCAATCAGCTTCAGCGCAATTGATAACTAAAAATGGTTTTACTTTTTTTATTAAAGCAGCGGTTTCTTTTATATCTCTTAAATCTATCACTTCGTAATCTGACACAGAAAATTTTTCTTTCAATTCGTCAATGTGGTGCTGGTAAACATCGGAAATAAAAATCTTATATCCTTTTTCAAGTAAATCTTTGATAACTATTTTTCCCTGCATCCCGCCGGCTCCGAAAATTAAAAAATCGTATTTTCTTTTTTTTGTTTTTGCCATGGGTGGCTAAATAAAAATTAATTACATTACTATATAATATAATTACTATGAAATTTTTGCAAACAAAAAAATCCCGTTAGGTCGGGAAATCCCGCTCAGCGGGAATTTCTCGCGACCCTAATGCGGGATTTTTTTTGGAAAACAATTTATTTTCTTTCTAACTTCACTGAGATAACTGCCAAATAAATTGCTGACAATCCAACCAAAACATAAATTGTGGTCACAAGCCACGGCATAGATCCAAAAAGCACCGTTACCAGGTTGAAATTAAAAGCAACCAATCCCCAGTTTAATCCACCCACAATTACCAATATCAGGGCAATAATATCTAATATATTTAGTTTCATTTTTATAAATAGATCAATTTTAATAAACCGACCTTTTCTTTATTGTAACATAAAAGTAAAATATTATGTCAATAAGTTATAAACAGAATGTCTTCTGTGTTCAAACCAATATCTTTTGCAATGCCGGCGTTTATTTCCAAAACATACTTTGCCTTGACCCCAGGATTAATTATGGGGCAAATTAAACTTTTGCATGACTGGACATTTTGGCTGATAAAAACGACTTTATTGTTGCTGTTTATCCAAATCATGTCTAAAGGAATTAAAGTGTTTTTCATCCAAAAAGGATAAACATCTTCTTTATCAAAAATAAAAAGCATGCCGCTGTTTTTATCTAATTGTTTTACAAACATTAAACCCTTTTCTCTTTCTGCATTTGTTTTTGCCAGTTGAACAGAAAAGCAGTTTTTTCCAAAACACACCTGATTTTTCGGGCTTTGCTGTGTGGCAGGAGACAATAAAATATCTGCTGAATAAAAAAATAAATATCCGACAATAATAACTGCAATTATTATCAAAAATATTTCTAAATACATTTTCATAAAGCAGACTGCTTTTTTATATGTTTTTTATACTCTAACAATATCATCGAAATAAACAAAACATCAAAAATTATCAAAAACAGCAATAATCCGGAATAGCTGTAAAAATATCTGTAAATTTGGTAAATCAAAAACATTAAAAATAGCCCGATTGCCGCAGGATACGCCCAAAGTTTTCCTTTTAATAAGAAAACTGCTAAAAATATATTTACTACTCCGTGAAAAATTAAGTAGACAACCGCAAAAATATGCATGCTGCTAGAAAAATTATTTGAAACCTTAATTAAATAGTTGGCAAAAAAATCTTTCGGGTCTTCTGTAATTTCCTGCTGGGTTAAGGCAATAATTAAATTGTTTACAACTAACCGGCCAGAAACCGCAAAAACAATTCCTGCCAAAATTTCAAAAAACCCGAAAAAAGATTTCAGTAAAACCAAGATATCAAAAATTTTGTCTATTAATTTTTTAATAAAAATATTTTTCATTTTTTATTCATCAATTTTTTCTGTATTTTATCGCTGGTTAATTCTCTAATTGCGTCATTTGCAATCCACTTTGCCGGCTTAGAATTAATTTTTTGTATTTCTTTCGCAAGTTTTATCGCCTCCTTATTTAATTTTTTATTTCTTTTACCAATTTGCCTCAGCGCCCAGTTTACTGCTTTTTTCACAAAATTCCTTTCGTCAGTTGAAGCTTTTTTTATTAAAGAAAAAAATTTTATAAAATTTTTATCAGACATTTTTTTATCGTGAACAGCAAGGCATGCAATTAAAGTAAAAGCTGTCCGCTTTACAAATTCCTCTTCTCTTCTTGCAAATTCAAAGATAATTTCTGGCACAAATTTTGTTTTATCAATCTCAGCAGAGCAAACTTGGTCAACAACATCCCACGAATCAAAATCTTTTACCCATTTTTCTATTTGTTCTTTTGTAAATTTTTCTGGTTCTGCAATATATCCTGCTAAAATTCTTGCTTCGTGGATTTTTGAATCCCAAAGTTTCAGCGCTAAATCGTGATCTTTTCCAATTTGCTTTGCTATCTTTCTTAACTCTGGAATTGGAATCCCCAACACCCTTGTTTTCGGCCTTATGCCAAACCGCGCCATGCCCTCAATATTTTTCGGGTTTTTTAGCGACTCTAATTTTTTAATAATTTCTGAATAGCTTATTGCCATACAGTATCCACCTCAACTTGTTGTGTTGATTGTATTGTCCACGACCCAGAGGGTACCCCTCCAGGCTTTGTAAGAATTGCCTCCGCCGCAGTCCAAACAGTTCCCTGTGTCAAATCTCCAAGCAAAACAATTTGCTGAGTTTTATCATTTGATTTGCATCCGTAATAAGCCACCTTGGCATCTGGACCTGTACCAAAAAATGGTCTTGTTCCTGTAAATGGCGAGCATTGCGTTCCGTCTTTGAGTGTCAAAAACCACGCCCAATTGTCTTGCGCCGTTTGAGGCACCGATGCTTTTGGCAAGGCTTGCGTAAGTTTTATTAAAAAAGAATCTGATGAAAACGGACTCATCTGGCAAAACACTGCGCCCTTTTGCGTTGTCTCAAAACACGGGTCATAAATTGAATTTCCAACCATGCATCTAAAAGCATCCTGCCTAAAAGGTTGAGCCACTGAACTGGCAAAACATTTTCCATTTTTTTGAATAGTTGGCAAAGTTTCTGGCGGTGCAAATTTTATAATATCAGTTGGAACAATCTGCGAAACTGGAGGTTCTTTTTTTACAACTGGCGCAGAAACTTGCTGCAGCACGATAGGAGCGGGCGTTGTTGAATAATAAAAAAACAAAAACGCCAAGACTAAAATAATTATTACAGCTAAAACAGTTATAATAATTGTTGATACAGAATATTTTTTTTGTTCTTCTGCCATAAAAAAAAGATTAAATGAATATCACTTAATCTATTTTAACTCAAAAAAAATTATTGCTCAACAATACAGCGCACTTCGTTGCCGGGCTTTGCTTCCAAAAATCCTGAATTGATTTCAAAAAAATGTTCCTTCTTATTTTCATCGACAACTTTTACAACTCCTGCAGACAAAACCGTAATTAAAGTTTCGTGATTGTCTAAAACCGTAATCTCACCTAGCACTGTTTTGCAATTCAAAAGAGAGGCATCGCCCTGAAACAAAATATTTTTTAATGAATAAATAGATAATTTCATTCCATAGAAGCGAGAGTATTTGGCTGAGGTTAGCATTTCCCTGTGATCCCCTTGCTGACCGATGCCAAATACTCTCGCGAATTATTGCAATACTTCGTCTATGCCTCCTTTCAAATAAAAATTTTCTTCTGGAATATCGTCGTGCTTGCCTTCTAAAATTTCTGAAAATCCGCGAATGGTATCCTCCAGTTTTACATATTTTCCCGGTCTGCCGGTAAAGTTTTCTGCAACGAAAAATGGCTGGGACAAAAATCTTTGGATTTTTCTTGCGCGGTTAACAGTTTTTTTATCTTCGTCAGATAATTCTTCAATTCCCAAAATTGCAATAATATCCTGCAAGTCCTTATATTTTTGCAAACATTTTTGAACA
>CAVZWH010000012.1:0-26178 GCA_963778905.1 Candidatus Staskawiczbacteria bacterium
TCTTCGGTAGCGGCGCTATCCTGGTCGCAAGGATCCTCTTCCGGAGTTTCCGCTTTAAGGCGGAGCCTCATCAGAACTTCAACCATCTTCAGCCCGGCGTAGATGGGCCGGTCTCTGATGGTAATCTGCTGAAGCTGAACATCCGGTTTCTCCTCGTTCACAGACAGCGGAAGCTGAGCCCCGATGAGTTTCTTCATCGGGAAAGGGTGGTGGGAAACCACTTCCAGGAGAAAAAATGTTCCGTCAGTCCGGCGTTCAATAGCCGCTCCGAAGAACGATTCTTTCTTCTGGTTTTTTTGTCCCCACTTGAAACGCTCAACCCACATCGCCATTACTCCCGGCTTGCCCTTGAGCATCTGGGTCAGACCCTGATCCTCAAAGCGAGTTGAAAAAGTGGCGAGCTTCATCAAAGGAGCAGTGCGCTCGTTGGCTTCCTGCCGCTGAGTTCTCCTCTGCGCGAACTTCCTGTTCTTCCATTCCTCAATGCCCTTCAAAATCCAGCTCCACTTGCCGTTTCCTTTCGGCTGGTGCAGCTTGTCGTCCCATTCTCGCTCGTCGCCAGGGATTTGGTCTGGCCTCAGGCCAACCGAATCAATGACTTCTGACAGTGGTCCAGCCGCTCTGAGAGTTAGAACTCCAGCAAAACGGCTTGCGAAACGCCGAGCTGTACGAACATGCTTCCTGGCATGCCGTTGGAAATCTTGACCGGCGTAATGCCGGGCGTTTCCTTGGCGCGCAGCTCGTCAAGCGACGACTGCGTTTTAAGGGCGCGAGTTTCCGCTTCCTTTGCAAAAACCCAGCCAGCATTCGCCAGTTTTAAGCCTTTCTTAGGAAGATAGAGAACCGGGCCCCGGTCATCTTGACCGGGAATGTAGACCCCAAACTCACTCTTGCGGTTGGGGTCGGGCCTGGTAACCTTGCTCACAAGGCCTTCCTCAACTGCGTCGTCAAGGAAAAACTTGAGCCCTCCGAACGCGTTGACATGTCGCAGAGGCCGGTCAAACCGGCTTACAACATTGCACAGCGAGTCCTGAGCAAAGGCGTTTTTCTCCTGGTCCTTCCAGAAGTTAAACGCCTCCAAGAGGCTTGTTGCCTCGGGCCATTTGACCCAATGCGCCTCTTGATTCTCCCAAGACATTTCAAACCACGCCTCTTCTGCGTCTCTCTCGGACGCGTGCGTCTGTTGAGAAGACGTGTCAAGGCTTAGTTTGTAAATGGCTAGGGCATCCAGTTCGCGAACAACGTTCGCAAACTCCCGAACATCGTCTGGATTGTCCAGCAGGCTGTTCGAATCGCCAATCTTTTGTCGCAGACTGGTGGCACTGGCCACATCTTTGGTGACTCGACGCCACCTATCTCGCGCCGTTTCAGTAACAGGTTGGAGCTCGGCCTTCGCGGGCTTTGCTCCGTTTGTCGGGCTGGTCCGGGTTTTTTCATTATCCCTCTCAGCCTTTTTGGCCTGGGCTTGTGCCAAGGCATCTCTGATTGAGTTTGACATTTCTGTCACCCTTTCTTTCTTGTTGCGGTTGCTCTTTTTGGCAAAATTCAAGAACACCCATAATTCCAAAAAATTTGTGTCATCTTTATCGGGTTAAATAATTTTCAGCAAAGCTGAAAATTAAAATCTTTTAGATTTTATTTAACCCGATGAATTGTTTCAAAGTACTTTCCTCCTTTCTTGTCTATTCAATTTCGGAAATCCATTGCAAAAGGCCAGAACTTCTGTCCAGGCTTATGGCAACGTTCATCGCTGGATAAATCCGTGCAATGTCGGCTGACATTAAATCCTCAACTATCATTTGAGTATCAGCCAGGTCAAAGCCTAAGCTTTTGCCAGCTGACTCTACCAACTCCTCCTTTGTCTGACTATTTTTGATATCTGTTTTTACGAAGGCAGATATCATCTTCAGTCTCTGCCTGTCTTCCTGGTTTAACGAATTTTCGCCTTGGGAGACAAGTTTTCCCAGAGCATCCAAAAACGGATTTTCGCCCGAAGGATTGCTTGCGGGAGCAATGATTATCTCCCGAAATTCTTCCTGCTGACGTATTAGTCCGCTAACACTGGAGCTCTTTTTGACAAACCAGAATTCAACCTTCTTGCTCTTTTTCTCTGCTTCTCTGGCGGCGACCGTGTAATGGCCGTCTCCAGTTACAAAGACCAGAAGATCGGGGCCAACTCCGGCATGCACGTGGTTTTTAACCCACAAAAGGAATTGGAGATCAACCGTGTCTTTCCACGTGTCGCCTCCGTTCCTTAATACTGCGCAAGCAACAGCTTGAACGCCGTATTTGCATTGGAGCTCATTTATTGTCTGCCATGGCGCCAAACTTTGGTAGCATGGAATAAATAAAATGATCTCCTGAATCTCGCCTCTGCTAAGCCCCTTCTGAATGAGTTCTCCGATAATAGTTTCCAGAGAGATCCCTTCAGCGGCTTTTTGCAGATTCATTAAGTCAACAAGAATCGTTAGCATATAAATTGCCTTTCTGTGTGTTGTTGGTTCTTTTCTTTCCTTATTTGGATTTGACTATATCATATAAAGTTATTGTTTATTTGTCAATGCCCTAACTATTGACAAGGCATCCTTGTTATGCTAACATATGTGCATACTCCTTCGGGAGTTTTTTTAATATGAATTTAAAAAATATCGTAAAAAACAACTCTATCTTGGGTTCTATATTTGCAGGTATTTTAATTTGCATCTGCCTTTTGGGGATAATTGCGCCTCAAACAACCAGTGCTGATTTTGCTAGCACCGCCAACGCTTCATATGTGGCTAAAGTTGCAAACGAGGCTCAAAATATTAAAACAATTAAGGTTGTTGTAACAGCTTACGCAAGCGTTCCAGAGGAAACAGACGACACTCCATTTATAACTGCATCTGGAAAATATGTAAGAGACGGCATAATTGCAAACAATATGCTGCCGTTTGGAACAAAAATAAAAATTCCAAAATTATACGGCGACAAAATTTTTACTGTTGAAGACAGAATGGCCAGCTACAAAAGCAAATACCATTTTGATATTTGGATGCCAAGCGTGCCGTTGGCAGTAAACTTCGGAATAAAAACAGCTGAAATAGAAATTTTAGAAAATTAGATATCAAAAACAAAAACCCGCGCTTTGCGCGGGTTTTTGTTTTTGGTGCCCAAGGAGGGAGTTCTAATCGTAAATCCTTAGGCTATAATTTTTTGATTTAATTTCCAACCAATTTTTGAAGGATAGTTTTCCTTTATATAATGTCGTCTTTCTATCAATTCCCACTGGTCAAAAATTTCCTTCTTGCGCCTAAGATATAATTCTGGATTATTGCCATACATAAACTTTTTTAATTTTTTAGAGTCATCGATATAAAAACAAATAGAATATTGTAAAAGATGTTTTTCTTTTGACTTAGATTTATGAATAGACTTTTTAGAGATGCTTAAATTTTTACAAAGACTTTTATTAAAATCTCTGATGAACGGCAAGCTTACCGAAACAAATGAAGATTTAATTTGTGGTGTCTTATTAACATTATAAATATAGACTGAACCATCGCCATCGAAAAATCCTCTTGTAAAATCAAAAAAATATTCTTCGGGAATGCTTATCGGTTCCAAATTATAAGTTTTCCTGGGGTAAACTCCCAAACTTATCAAATCATTGCATAATGCCTGATTGCGAATTTGGATTTGATAGCCATTTTTATTAATTTGTTTTCTGCTAATTTTATGGTCTGAATTCATCGCCTTTCTTAACAGATATAAATGTTCCAAATCAATAGATGTGATATTAAAAGTATAAGGGTTGTTTTTTCTTTCTTTGTTTACGGTTATGCATCCATCAGCAACAAAAAAACCCAAAATATAAGCCATATTATGGGTCCAATTTTTGAAAAAATCCTGATTAACTTTTTTAAGGATTTTTTTACTCATTGTGCCCGGGGTGGGATTTGCACCCACATGAGCCGAAGCTCACAACATTTTAAGTGTTGCGCGTATGCTGTTCCGCCACTCGGGCATAAGTTTTCAATTTATGAGGCGCGGGCGGGAATTGAACCCACGTATAAGGGATTTGCAGTCCCTTGCATTACCACTTTGCTACCGCGCCATTATTTATTAATTTACTCTATTTTTCTTCTTTTTTCAATCCGCTCAATAATTCCTCAATTTTTGCTGCCTTGCTGATTTCTGTTTCCTTCACAAACTTTATTTTTGGAATTGGCCGCTGCCTTAAAGTTCTGTTGATTTTATATTGCACATCATAAACCGATTTTTGCAGAGCATTCAAAATTACATCCGATCTTTCTTCTGGAAAAACAGAAATATAAACTTTGGCTTCAATCAAATTTGACGAAGTATTAACTCGCGTTAAAGTAACCAAAATTTCTGGCGAAAAAGCAAAATCCCTTAAAAGAATTTTGCTTATTTCGTGCTCTAAAAGAGAGTTAACTTTTTCAATTCTATTAGACATATTTTACAATTCTCCTTTTTTTCTTTCTTCTGTGTATGCTGACAAAATGTCTCCTTTTTCTATTTTTACATTTCCTTCAAATAAAATTCCTGCTTCATCGCCTTTGGTTAATCTATCTATATCTTTTTTGTCTCTTTGAAGATTAATTATTCTGCCACTTCCTATTTTTTTATCTTCACGAAAAACTTCTAATTTCAACCCTTTTTTCAGTTCGCCTTCTGTAATTTTTCCGCCCACAATTTGGCGATTTTTTTCTCCCCAAAAAACCAACAATGTTCTCAATTTTCCAACATCATTTTTTACAATTTCGGGCTCCAAGCTTTTTTCTAAACCAGACCTAACATTTTTTATCAGCTCGTAAATTATATCAAAATTTTTAATTCTTAATCTCTTTTCTAAGTCGTTTCTCATGAACTTTACAACAGATGGACTGATTTTCACTCTGAATCCGATAATCTCTGCTTTTGACATTTCAGCCAATTTTGCATCTGTCTCATTTATTTCTCCAACCTCTGATTTCAAAATTCTCAAAACAACTTTATCTTGCGGTAAATTTTTTAACATTGCTTCAATTGCTTCCAGCGAGCCAAAAACATCTCCTTTCAAAATTATGTTCAACACTTTTTGGCCGGCAGATAAATCCAAAACAGTCGGACCAATTTCTCTTTTCGGCAATTCCTTTTTGATTTCTTCTGCTGCCTCTTTCTCTGTTTTGTAGCTCTTAAATTTTTCTCCCACTGCCGGAACTTTTTCAAAGCCTAAAATAATAACCGGCTGAGATGGAAACGCCTCTTTAATTTCTTCTCCCTGAAAATCCTTAATCGATTTTACTTTAGCTAATGCTAAATCAGTTGCAATAATATCTTTGGCTCTTAAAATACCTTTTTTTACAATGGCTGTTGCTATTGGTCCTTTCGCTCCGTCCATATATGACTCGATAATTAAGCCTTCGGCCGGTGAACCTGTGTCTGATTTTAATTCTTGCATGTCAGCCACAAGCAAAATAACTTCCAGCAATTCGTCAATTCCTGTTTTTTCTTTTGCCGAAACTTCAACGCACGGAATTGTCCCTCCGTAAGATTCAACAACAACATCAATCTTGGAAAGTTCTCCTTTTATTTTTTCGGGATTTGCATTTGGCAAATCAATTTTATTCAACACAACAATCATCGGAATTTCTGCTCTTTTAATTGCCATTATTGCTTCTTTTGTCTGCGGCTGGACTGATTGAGCCGCGTCAACAACCAATAATGCGATGTCGGCAACTTCAGCTCCTCTGGCACGCATTGCGGAAAACGCCTCGTGTCCCGGAGTATCAATAAATGTTATTTTTTTGCCGTTTTCCTCTACTTCATAAGCTCCAATATGCTGGGTAATTCCGCCCAATTCTTTTGAAGTTATCTTAAAATCACGAATAGCTTCCAATAAAGAAGATTTGCCGTGGTCAACGTGGCCCAAAACAACCGCCACCGGCGGTCTGTGCAAAACATTAATTTTTTTGGATTCCTTTTTAGTCATATTATGATTTAATGGCTTTTTCTATCGCATCCATCTCTTCTTTTGATAATAAATAATCTGATTTTCCTTCTCTAATTGCCTTGGCATAAACCCTGTTGCCGTCTTTAACAAATAAACTTGAAATTACAAAACCATTATTTTTGTCATCCAATAAAGCAATGACAAAACTTTGATTTCCTCCCATCTCGTTAAATGGATTAAATCTTACAATGCTTGTTTTTTGAATAGTTTTTTCGGAGATGTTTTCTAAATTTTTAATCTTCAAAAATGCTTCTTTTATTTTTTCTTCCAAATCATTGTTTTTTTCTTTTTGCGACAAAAAAATATCTTTGAAATCTTTTATCTTCCCTTTTTCCAATAAAGCGTCTATTTTTTTATTGGTTTTATAAAAATACCAAAGCAAAAAAGCGTTTATTACAATCAAAACTAAAATAATTATTCCCGATGTAATTAAAGAAATAAGGATAATATCCATGGCTCTAGACTAGCAGTCTGTCATGGTATAATGACAAAATGTTAGTAAATAGTCTCAAAAACTCTAAATTATCGACATTTAAAATTAAAAAAATTATTGAACACTTTTGTTTGGATATTAACGCCTCCAAAGCAGCTCCTCTGGTGGGCGTAAATCGCAACACGATAAATTACTGGTACAACAGATTTCGTGTGGCAATTTATGCTCATCAGCACAAAGAATTTGAAAAGATTTTCGGAGAAGCGGAAGTGGACGAATCATATTTCGGAGCAAGACGCAAACGCGGATTCCATGGCAAGCTGAAACGCGGACGAGGCACGCAGAAGCAACCGGTGTTCGGAATACTGAAACGCAACGGACATGTTTACACAGAAATCGTCCCTAACTGCAAAAAAGACATTCTGCAAAGCATTATCAGAGGGAAAGTAGATAAATCAGCAGTAATTTATTCGGACAGCTGGCGTAGCTATGACGGACTTGTTGATGTAGGATACGACAAACATTTCAGGGTTAATCACGGAGACAATGAATTTGCAAGGAAAGGTACAGGTATTCACATCAACGGCATTGAAAATTTCTGGAGCTTCACCAAACGTCGACTGGCTAAATTTAATGGTGTAAAAAAGAATTTCGAACTGCATCTTAAAGAGTCAGAGTGGCGCTACGGAAAAACAAATGATACAATGAAAAAAGAATTGTGGAAAATTATTAAAAAATATTATTAAATTAATCGGCTACTTTGACTAGTCTTGCTAGTCTAGAGCCTATCCATAATTGCTTATATTAGCTCAAAATTAACAAAACTTCAACGGCTATTTCCTAAAATGCTCCAAATGGCCGGATCTTCGCCGCCTAAAAGCCAGGCGGAAAAACCCCTTAAATTATTGTCTTTTGCAATGTTTAGTTTTGTCTCAAAACTATTTTTATCTTCAAACCAAATTTTATATTCTTTACTTTTGAAGAAATAAGTAAGCCACGAAACGCCAAGATTCAAATCAAAACCTAAATTATAACGATAATTTTCTTCAATAGTTAAAAGGTTTTTATAAGAGCCGATGCCTACTTTTTTATCGCTAGCTACAGACCATTTCCAATAATAAAGAGGCACGCCCAAGGATAATTTTTGGGCTGGTATTTTGTCTTTTACATAATCTAATGCCTTGTTAACGAAGGCGACCGAAGCTACGGGGCCCACCGAATTTGAATCGTCATAAGCCATTAAGGTTATAAAATCGCATGAATCAGCAATTTTTTTGTAGTCATATGCTCCGCCCCAATTTTTGAAAGCATCAGTGTCTTCGTAATCAGCTGTTCTTGAAATCACGGCAACGCTTAAAATTAAATTATTTTTTTGAAACAATGGATACGCTTTTTGTATAAATTCTGTAAACAAATCTTTATCCTGGTAATTTATATTTTCAAAATCAAACTGCCAGCCGATATATTTATCATTGTTTGCCAATTTGACCAATAAATTTATAATTTTATCCTGGGCAGTTTTTGATGTCAGCAAATTATGAATTATTTTTTGGCTGAAACTGGCGTTTGATATGAGCGGCATCACTTTTAACTGATGATCTTTGATCGATTTTTTTAATTTTGGCCCCAAACTTCCTGCCACATTGAGGTTGGCATTTATAACATAATATTGCGGAGCTAAAATATCAATTTTTTGCCAATTTTTGTTTAAATCTTCTACTCCTTTTACCGCGTTGTATTCCGGCAAATAAAATATTTTTTGCAAGTTGTAATCTTGGGCAAAAGATTTTTGAGCAAATAAAAAAATGCCTGACAAGCAACAAATTATAAAAAAATATGCCAGCGTTTTTTTCATGCGGAGGGTGCAGGATTCGAACCTGCAAGGGATTTCTCCCACTGGTTTTCGAAACCAGCGCATTAGCCGTTCTGCCAACCCTCCTCGCTATTTTATTTTACTACAATTATAAAATTATGCTACTTAAAATGCGGCTTTGAGCCGCATTCTTTTATTCAAATCAGACAGATTACTTTTGGTCTTCGTTTCTGGGCTGATGATAAAAACTAAAACAAGATTTAGAAGCCAAAAAATTAGATGATTTCAAAGTTGCGACGAGGAGGTTGTATCCTCTGGATACGCCGACGAAGTCGCAACGCAGAAATCAGCAATTTTTTGGCTTCCCTTTAAAATTGTTTTAGTTTTTATCATCAGCCCTAACCAAAACTTTGTGCCAATCATTATAGTCATAAATATCATGGGCAATAATGCCGGAGACAACTCCGATAAAAAACCTTGGAAGATAAAAATAATCAATAAACCAAACAATTAACAACAACAAAGCTCCTAAAATCCAGTGATGAAAGTGAATTTTCCATTTGCCGCAGTCTATATAAATCTTCTCGGTCTTGCCGCTCTCAAGAAAATATTTGGAAAATATCTTAGAGCCGATATATCCCAAAGCCAAGCCAAGCGCCAAAAGAAAAGAATAATAAAATGAAACTACCAACACTGCTGCAGGCAAATATTTTTTTACTTTTGAGTTTTTATTATCGCTTTTTACTAGTTCTAAATCTATTAATGTTTCGGTCAACTTGTCGTTATTTTCCATAAAATATTTCCGATTTTCTGATAAAAACCGGCTAGTTCTATTTCCTATAACTTGTGTCTATTTTATCATCAAGAAGAACCCAAGTCAAGGTTCGGGCACTATTTTTATCCCCAACTAAAAAACGCGATTTTAGAACAATTTTGAACCAAAATTAACATCTATCTTATGTTTGCTTTCAAAATTCAAAAATTTATGTTATTGTTGTGGTAAATGCCCTCGTCGTTCAACGGATAGGATAGAGGTTTCCTAAACCTTAGATGGAGGTTCGATTCCTCCCGAGGGCACATCAAAATTATAATTAATTAAACTAATAAAATTATGGCATCAAAATCACCTATAATAGAAATCGCAAAAAAAGTTTGTCCCGCGGTAATTACCGTCATAGTTTCTAAAGATTTGCCCAAAGCAGAAAATTTTTATTCATTTCCTTTTGCCGGCAAAGAATATGTGATGCCCAGTTCGCCAGTTGGCGGGAAAAAAAGTAAGTTTGAAAAAACTCAGATTGGCGGAGGCTCAGGATTTATTGTTTCAGAAAACGGCTATGTTTTTACTTCAAACCATGTGGTTTCCGACACAACAGCTGACTACACAGTAATTTTGGACCCAAAACATAAATATCCGGCAAAAGTTCTGTCAAGAAATCCCATAAATGACACTGCTGTTTTGAAAATTGAAGGCGAAAAATTTCCATTTTTGGATTTATCTGATTCAAACAAAATTGAATTGGGTGAAGAAGTAGTGGCCGTGGGAAATGCGCTGGGAGAATTTACAGACACTTTGTCAGCTGGCATTGTTTCCGGGCTTTCAAGATTTATTAATGCATTTGGCGGAATTGAAAACCAGATGCAAAACTTAAGAGGATTAATTCAGACAGATGCTGCAATAAATCCGGGTAATTCTGGCGGACCTTTAATAAATATGGAGGGCCAGGTTATTGGCATTAATACTGCTATGATTGCTGGTGCGCAAAATATTGGTTTTGCAATTCCCATAAATTATGCCATAAAAGATTTGGAAGAAGTAAAAAAATATGGAAAAATAATTATGCCGTTTTTGGGAGTAAAATACGTTTTGATTTCCAAAGACATGGCCCAGGCAAACAAACTGCCAGTTAATGACGGAGCTTTGGTGGTAAGGGAAGCTTTAGGCGAATCGCCGGTTGTAAAAGGTTCTTCGGCAGACAAAGCCGGAGTTAAAGAATGGGATATAATTTTAGAATGCGGCGGCCAAAAAATTACAGCGAAAAACCCCCTGGCAAACATCCTACAAAAATGCAAAATCGGAAGCGAAACCAACCTCAAAGTCCTGCGCGACAAAAAAGAAATAAACCTCAAAGTAAAACTTTCAGAAAAAATTTGATAATAAGCAAAACAAAAAAACGGCTGAACGGCCGTTTTTTTGTTTTGTTTCTCTAAACTTGTATCTTGGAAAAAAGATAACTGCCGAGGGCAATGAGAACGGCGCAGATGCAAGTTAAAATTAAAAAATCTGGCATCAAGCCGTAGTGAGTTGCGCTTGCAAGAGTTCCCCGCAATCCGTCAACTCCATAAGACAAAGGGTCAATAGCTGTAATAATTAATATTGCTTTTGGCAGGCCTGTAAGCGGAAACAAAGCCCCCGAAAGAAAAAATATCGGCATCACTAAAAAGTTCATAATTAATTGAAAGCCATGCATATCTTCTAAAACCGAGGCGATTGCTATTCCTAAGCCTGCAAAAAGCAAAGCAATTAAAAACATAAAAACAAAAGCTAAAGCCAATAGAGATGCGCTTGGAAATTTGAAGCCTACAAAAAGTGAAAGTATTAAAACTATAAATCCCTGCAAAACAGCTACGGTTGCGCCACCCAAAGTTTTCCCAAGCATAATTTGAAACCGCGATGCGGGTGCGACTAAAGTTTCTTTCAAAAATCCGAATTGCCTGTCCCAAATAACTTCAATGCCGGAAGAAAAAGCCATAAATAAAATGCTCATTGATATGATTCCCGGGACTAAAAACTGCATATAATTTCCGGCGCCTGCTTTTTGAAAAATTGGGCCGAATCCAAAACCCAAAGCCAGCATAAATAACAAAGGCTGGCCCAAAGACCCGATAATTCTTGATTTAGATCTGTAATATCTTTTAATTTGGCGCAGCCAAAGCGTATAAACTTCAATCATGTTTTTTAGTTTTATTAACGGCGCCAGGCTCGAGCGCGGCCCGACATGGCTTGATTTTTAACTGTCTCTTCGCGAATTTCACTGCCGGTAAGCGACAAAAATGCTTCCTCTAAAGAATTTGTATTTGTCTTTGATTCTAATTCTGCAGAAGTTCCCTGGGCTATAATTTTTCCATGGTCAATTATGGCAATTTTGTCAGAGACCTTGTCTGCTTCTTCCATATAGTGCGTTGTCAAAAAAACTGTTATGCCTTCTTCTTTATTCATTTTTTTAAGATAATCCCAAATATGATTTCTTGTTTGCGGATCCAAACCAATTGTTGGCTCGTCTAAAAACAGAATTTTTGGATGGTGAATAAAACCTCTGGCAATTTCCAATCTTCTTTTCATTCCGCCAGAAAAAGTTTTTACCAAGTCCTTTCTCCTGTCCCAAAGTTCAACAAAAGTTAACATCTGTTTAATTCTTACTTTTCTGTCTTCTCTTTTTACTTTGTAAAGCATGCCGTGCAAATCCAAATTTTCGTAAGCAGTAAGTTCGTCATCTAAGCTCGGGTCTTGAAAAACAATTCCAAAAGATGCTCTTGCTTCGTGCTGCTGCCGTGTCGGGTCGTATCCATTGATTAATATTGTGCCCGATGTTGGATTTGCTAAAGTGGTAAGCATTTTTATTGTCGTTGTTTTTCCAGCGCCATTGGGCCCTAAAAATGCAAAAATTTCGCCTTGTTTTACGTTAAAGGTTATGTTATCAACAGCTGCAAAATCTTTAAATTTTTTAGTAAGATTTTTTATCTCGATTATGTTTTCCATTCTATTAATACGCAAAATTTATTGATTTGGTTTTGAAATTGCCGCTTGCGTGTAAATATTTGACGGATTCCAAAGCATAAAACCGCTAAAATCAGCTCCGAGAGAATCCTGCGTTGCTTTAATTTCTTGTTCTACCATATTTGCCGTATAATCAGCTCCCATGTTAAAATCTTGAAGCCAAGGCCTGAATTTTGCCAGCGGAACAAAAACTGGATCAGGAGTTGATGTCTGCAAAAGAGCTGCCGGAGATCCTGCTGCCTCGCTTTTTTCTGTTGCTAATTCCTGCCTCTGCTTTTCAAAAACATTTTCTTTCGCTAGCGCGCTGTCCATTGAATATTTTATAACTTCGTACGGATGTTCTGCCGGATTATCAAAACCTATAAATCCGTCTGCATAATGCGACGGATAAACCATGGGGCAAACATAATCAAAATTTTCAAAAGCATTTTCAATTACCTGGCCGATTCCCATATCATCTGTGTCCACTGTTGTCAAACCAAACAAGTCAACTGAAATTTTTTCGTCTGGCAAATTGCTTCTTGTGTATTGAAAAAAATTTTTTATTACATCTGCCATCGGAGTTTTTCCGTCGTAAACAGGAAAACCCATAGTGCCGGCGTTGCCATCGGTGGGGAACCTCACATAATCAAAATTGACTTCATCAAATCCATTATAAAACGCATCTTTTGCCAAAGAAATATCATAGTCCCAAACATCTTTTGATGCAGGGTCCAACCAAGATAATCCGTTATTATCTTTCCATAAAACTGGCTGAGATATATCTGTTGTTTTTTCTTTATTATAAATTGCCAAATCTGGCCTGGCTTTTGCATAAACCGGATCTTCAAAAACAGCTATTCTGCCTATGACATAAATATTTTGCTCATGAAAAAATTTAACCAGTTCATCAATATTTGAAATCGCATAATTAGTTAGACTATATTTTTTTACATCTTCTGACCCGGAAGCATAAGTTACATATCCATCGCTGCCTTTTATATCAACAACCACTGCATTTATTTCTGTATTTTTGAAAAGCGAGCTTAAATAATTAAGATAAGATTTATTTCCGGCCGAATAACCGGTAACATAAACTGATTTTATAATTTCGGGCGGTCGGGATAACTTTTGCGGAGGCGGCGAGGTAGGCGGAGACAGAGGAGCTTGACTCGCAATACTGGTTGCACTTTGGCTGTCGGAAACCGCTGCGGCTTGATTAGCAAAATAATTTTTGTTTTGCAAAGCAAAAGAAACGCCGGTTGTTAAAACTGCTGTCATCACCAATACAATAAAAAAGTTTTCCCA
Organism: Candidatus Staskawiczbacteria bacterium; assembly: GCA_963778905.1. Lineage (GTDB taxonomy): Bacteria > Patescibacteriota > Minisyncoccia > Minisyncoccales > Staskawiczbacteraceae > XYD1-FULL-39-28. The sequence goes on from CAVZWH010000012.1 coordinate 13,304, forward strand.
TTTAGAAAATTCCATAATTACCGCAGTAATCTCTATAGATTGTTAAGTATATCAATATTTTTTAGAAAATAAAAGCGGGGATTTTGTCCCGCTTCTATATTATTATTTTGTTATTCTGTCAGTTCTTCAACTTCTTTTTTCCCTGCTTCTAATTCTTTCACCTGGTCCTGGTCTAATTTAAGCAAAAATGCTTGGAATTCGCCGACATGAGTTTTTTCTTCTTTTGCTATGTCAAAAAGAATTTTCTTAATATTTTCATTTTCAGTAGTTGCAGCCAATTGTTCGTACAAACTAACTGCATCCAGCTCGGCTATTATTCCTAATCTTAATATTTCTTTATCAACGTCTTCTTTTTTTACGTTTTGAAAATTTATTGGGTTTTTTGAAAGCATATTTTTTATTATTAATATTAATTATAATTATATTTTATATTACCATAAAACAAAAATCCGAGATAGTGCCTCGAATTTTAAAAGTGGGCGGCTAACGGGAGTCGGACCGTTCTGGGAATGCCACAGATTCCAGTGCGAAACCGTTACACTATAGCCGCCACGAAATTACCATTTTTCTTTGTGATAGTGGACTAAATGATGACAATTTTGACAAAGAAATATCAAGTTTTTAATTTTGTTATTTTTTCTGTTTTGGTCTATATGATGCACTGCTAATACTCTCTCATCTTCAGTCTTACATAATCTACAAATTAATTTAACGTTATTTTTGATAAGAGAATCTTTATGGTGTATGCATTCCCCGCCCTTCCAATTATGATGGCGGGGACCCATAAATTCTTGATTTCTCCATATTGTTTGGCAAGACTTACTACAAAAAAATTTACCGCTTTTTGAATGTTTTATCTTACACGGCTGTTTCCATGTTTTTTTCCCGCAAATATTGCAAGATATAAATTTTCCTTTCTTCTGAGCCTCGTACTGACACTTACTAGAACAAAATTTTCCATGACCCTTTTTCAGCCAGCTGGGTTTGGCATAAAATTCTTTTTTACATTTTTCACAATTAACTATTGTCATTAATAATTATATCACCCGAAGAAGGGAAGGTCAAAGCACCAACCTGTGGATATCTATTTTGTGCCCCAACCTTGTCTTGAACCTTGTATCCCTAAGGGGAATTGTGGACTTTCTGAGGTCTTTGAGAATAGGCACCTCAGTCGGGGCTGATTTTTAGATTATAGCACAGAATTGATAAAATGGAACAGTGTTCAAACTACCGTGCCATTTTATCTAATTTTAGTCGGAAAGTGGGACTAATGGGACGAAATTATGCAGTTTTTACCGTGTTCCATTTTTTCAGCTTTTAGTCGTAAAACGGAACAAACGGAACACAAAACATGTGTTCCGTTTTATGTAAAAGATTACTAAGGATACCAAATGCAACAAGTCGATAACCATGTGTCTCACATTTCTTGTTTTTGGTCGTAAATGCAACAAATGCAACAGTGGTTGATGTGTTGCAAATGTGCTATTTTATAGGTACGCCAACATTAAACAAATCTGACAAATCTGACACTACTCGGGGGTATATTTTCTCGTGTCTTATTTGCACCGAATGCGTGTCTCATTCCCATCGATTTTAGTCGTAAATAAGACAAATAAGACACAGGTTAGGTGTATTATTCTATCTGTCAGATTTGGTCATTTTGAAAATGGCCGGATTTAAAGAGAAAACACCCTATTTTTAGCCAAGACGCCCATGTAACATTCTAAAATCCGTGTAACATTTTTCTTCAATTTTAGTCTCAAAATGTTACAATGTTACACGATATGCCCGTTTTTAGGACGTAACATTCCGTGTAACATTTTGGATTCATGCCCTAACCCAAAAATGAGACATTTTGAAACACAAAACCCGGACTATTTTGAGACTAACAGCTGTGTCTCATTTTTTTCTCAGTGTCTCACTTTTAGTCGGGAAATGAGACAAATGAGACACGAAAAAGCTATATTTTACGTGTCTCAAAATGATAACGAATTTATTGGCCAGCATAAGCATTCGCTTCTGCTTGTACCGCTTGTGTTTGTAGTGTTGCACTTACCGGAGTTGCCACAGACGGGTCTGTCGCGACAATAGTTTGTACCGATTTATTAAATTTGTCTTTCCCGCTTCCCTGAGAACACAAATAATCGGTCGCATCACTACATTTGGAATAAAAAACAAGAAAATTTTGAGCACTTAACGGAATAATATTTTTTATACCAAATCGGGTATACCCTTGAAAAATATGAAGTCCGCCCATTGTATTATTTGAAACATCTGCCGCAGTTGTTCCCCCATGGGTTATCTGTGCCGGTCCACCATCTGACGCATACATCCATGTATGTGTCTGCGGATCAAAAAAATATTTATCGTAATTAGAACCTCCTGGACCAGCATCTACACTAGAAAGAATAGACATATTTGGAGAATAAACTTCGTTTATGGTAAATTCTGGAGCTTGAATTGTTTTAAGTATTTTTGTGTTTGCTCCATACAATATTCCAGAATAAGCATTTACATCTATACCGGGTTGTTTGGCATCCGTGGGTATAACCTGCACGCTCCCCGTATTCGGATACCAAAAAGAAAATCCAAAATTAGAGTCGGTATATTTTTGCATACCAGCAACCGTGATAGATGCCTGGCCCGGATTAGATTCAACCCACGTATTACCTCCATCCGCAGATTGAAAATTAACATTGTTATTGCCGGTACTTGCACTAGTTACTGTCACCGTGACAGTATTTGAACTTTTAGGATCAATTTTCACAGAAGAAACGCCATTTAATACGCCAACTTGATTCATTATTCCTTTTGAAATACTCGTCCAGGTTTCACCTTTATCTGATGACTTAAAAATATCTGCACACATTTTGGACGTATCCGCCATTGTGTTACAAGAGGTGTCGCCTGCATAGATAATATTCGGATTTTGAGAAACGGTGGCATAAACAATACTGCTTTTATATGCACTTAATATTTTCTTCCACGTGTTGCCTGCGTCATCCGATCTATATAAATTGGCATACAAGGTTCCACCATCAAAGTCTGTTTTATATAAAGAGGTAATTGACGGCTGGGTTGGCGTTGCTGTGTGTTGTATCGGCTGGACTATGCTGGTTTGAGGTTTTGAAAACCAATCAAAAATATTCCAATTCCAAGTAAACGGATTCCACCATGCGGCAAAAGCTATTTGCGGAATAATAAAAGCAACGATTATTAATATTAAAAAATATTTCAAATATTTGTTTTGCATAATTTTTTAATTTTATTTTAATTGTTTTTTACATCTAAAAATTAGGAGGCATAAGAAAACTTTGATCATCGGAATTTCCAACTTTAGAAAATAAATTATCTTTTTTATTTAATCTATAAATTCCAACCAAGGATAATATGCCGCTCGTACATTGTTGAAGTGGCGCCAATGAATTAGGTCCATCTAATTGGAAATATGTGGAGTTGTCACCATTGGCGAAGCTGGATAGCACTAAAGAAGTTGTAATGCAATCGTTTGTGATTCCTGCCTTAATATTTTGCGGAAGTATGTCGGAATAATCGATAATTTGAGTTTTGCTCGGATTTGATAAATCTAAAGCTGTCATGCTTGGATATGTGGAATTATTTTGAAAGTAAAACTTGCTGACATTAGAATTAACATCGCACTGCAAACCACTTGCGATTCCTGAAGAAATCGATAAAGGTTGTCCTTCGTCGGATATTTTTATTGATTGTACTGAATTGTTAACAGGATTAAAAGTATAAAATCCATTGTATTCTTCTGCGGAGTTGACTTGTCCCAACAAAACTCTACCTCCGCAATAAATTATTGGCTGGACGGTCCCAATATTTATTCCTGATGGCGGCGGGAATTTTGTTTCCTGTCCATTTAAAAGATCCAATTTCTGGAGACCGCCAATGCTGCTGGTAATAATTTCTAAAAAAGTATTATTGTTTATTTTTTTAAAAGTTATAAGATCGCCGTCTCCTGGGTTGAGCGGAAAAACTTCGTTATTTTTTAAATTTAAGACAATTAATCCATGCTTGGAGTCAACTAATGATAAAAAGTTATCATTTAAAACTTGCACAAGCTGTACGTCCTCTAAATAACTTTGTTCCACTTGAGATTTAAGTCCGGCTAGGTTGACTGAATAGAGCTTAGAGTAATCTGAATAGTTACCATAAGCGTCGCTTTCAAAAGATGTAATAAAAATTGACTTAGAGTTTTTGGCCCAAACTGGTAGTGGTTGCGTCCCCATGCCCACCACATCTGTTAAAAGTTTTTGTAATTTTTTATTTGTTAAATCATACATCCACAAATCGTATTTATACTGGTTATTTATTGTTCCTGCGGATGATTGATATGCTATTCCTGCGGACGTATAAAAAGCTATTTTTGTATTATCTGGACTTAATACTGGCGCAAGACCAGCATTCATAACATTTGAGTTCACCAGCTGGCTTGTTTGATTAGTTTTAATGTCAACTTGAAATATGCCGCTTGCGTTATAGTAAAGAATACTTTTTCCAGTTGTAAAATCTTGAACATAACTATTTTGCGGTTTTGAAAACCAATCAAAAATATTCCAATTCCATGTAAAGGGATTCCACCAGGCAGCCAAAGCAATTTGTGGAACTACAAAAATAATGAGCAAAACAATTAATAAATATTTGAAATATTTATTTTCCATAAATTTTATTTTAATTGTTAATTACTTTATTCTACGCTTTTACACAGAAAATGGTAGCTTTTCAGCTACCGACTTACCAACTCGGTCGCTCTGGACTAATGAGCAGGGTTGCGTCATTCCTTTGTATTGAAAGGTCGAATCAATACAAATTAAGAATAAAAAACTATGCAACAAACAACACAAACAAGAGACAGGACGCCAGTCATCGCTCCGCCGATTCGTTATTGCCTCTATGCTCGGAAAAGTATGGAGGCCGAGGATCAGCAGGCATTATCCATTGATTCACAAATCAAGGAAATGACGGCCTTGGCCGAACGTGAACATTTGATTGTCGCGGACATAAAACGCGAAGCTCACTCTTCAAAAGAGGTCGGACAAAGGGCAGTTTACAATCAGATGTTGGCTGAAATCCGTGATAAAAAATACAATGGAATTTTAACTTGGGCTCCGGACAGACTTTCACGTAACGCCGGAGACCTTGGATCAATAGTTGATTTGATGGATCAAAAATTGTTGGTCGAAATCAGAACTTACAGTCAGAAATTTACCAATAATCCGAACGAGAAATTTCTGTTGATGATTTTAGGGTCGCAGGCAAAGCTGGAAAACGACAACAAAGCAGTAAATGTAAAACGCGGATTGAAAACCCGATGCGAAATGGGACTTCGCCCGAGCGTAGCTCCGACCGGATATCTGAACGAAAAAAATGTTGATAAAAAATGCCAAGTAAGGTTGGATCCGAAGCGAGCTTCAATAATCAGACAAATGTTTGAGAAAGTCGGGAACGAACACTGGTCTGGCAGAAAAACATTTAGGTGGCTGAAAGACATCGGATTTAAAACAAAAACCGATAAGCCGCTTACTCTCGGCAATATTTATCTGCTATTACGCAACACTTTTTACTACGGAGAGTTTGAATATCCGGTGGGCAGTGGCAACTGGTACCAAGGCAAGCATGCTCCAATTATCACAAAAGAATTATTTGATAAAGTTCAACTTGCGATCAACGAACATTTTATTCCAAAAACCGAGAGTAAAGAATTTGCATTTGTGAAATTAATCAAATGCGGTTACTGTGGCTCGGGCATGACCGCCTACGAAAAGTTCAAAAAACTAAAAAATGGCGGAGCTAACCGTCATGTCTATTATTCCTGCACCAAAGCCAAAAATATAGACTGTAAAAATCAGCCGATCAGCGAACCTGATTTGATTGCCGAATTAATAGAATTAATTGATAAAATTGATTTGGATGAGCTCGGAGTAAAAGACAAAATAGAACAAGAACTTGCTAGGTTTAACAAATTCAGAATTGGGGTTCTCGGCCATAAAAAAGAATCACGCAATTCGGAAATAGACATTAAAAATTATGCAAAATATCTATTGGCGGAAGGGACGATTTATGAAAAAAGGGAACTGCTATCTTTTCTGAAAAGTAAGCTGACATTAAAGAACAAAAAAATAAATTTGGAATAGTCAGAATAACAAAAAAAATCAGCAGAAACAAGCTGATTTTTTTGTTGCTAATTTGAGCGATGTAACCCCATCACCCGGCTTAGCATGTGTTTGTGCCCTCGGTTGGAATCGAACCAACATCTAGATCTTAGAAGGATCCTATTCTGTCCATTGAACTACGAGGGCAGTTTTTCAATGCGTGAGCGGGTAAGGAGAGTCGAACTCCTCTCATTAGCTTGGAAAGCTAAGGTAATACCGATATACGATACCCGCATAATTTTATTGCATCGCTATTGTCGGGGTGCAGAGATTCGAACTCTGACTAAACGCTCCCAAAGCGTTCGTGCTACCGTTACACAACACCCCGATATTAAAATTTATATCATTTTTTTGTCTTTAAGTCAAAAGGCAAATCAAAAACCGCCTTCAGGCGGTTTTTGATTTTTATTATCTTGCGTATTCTATTACTCTTGTTTCACGCATTACTGTAATTTTAATTTCTCCGGGATATTTTAATTCTTCTTCAATTTTTTCTGCAATTCCTTTGGCAATTTTTGCAGCTTGCAAATCGTCAACTCTGTCTGATTTTACGAAAACTCTTATCTCTCTTCCCGCCTGAATAGCGTAAGTTTTTTCAACGCCTTCAAATTTATTTGCAATATCTTCCAATTCTTTTAATCTCTGCAAATAATTTTCCAAAGTGTCTTTTCTTGCTCCCGGCCTGGACCCAGAAATTGCGTCAGCCACATTTACAATTGCAGCTTCCAAAGATTCCACAGGATAGTCGCCGTGATGAGCTCGCATTGCTTTTATTACAGCTTCGGACTCGCCATATTTTTCTAAAACTTTAATACCAATTTCAATGTGAGACCCCTGAATTTGCTGGTCTAACGCTTTTCCAATATCGTGCAAAAGTCCTGCTCTTTTGGCAACCTGGCTGTTAGCTTTTAATTCGTATGCCAAAGTTTCGGCTATTAAAGCAACTTCCATTGAGTGAAGCAAAACATTTTGGCCATAGCTTGTTCTGTAATATAATCTTCCTAAAATCTGAACTAATTTATCGTTTAGCCCGATGACTCCAACATCGTAAGCTGCTTTATCTCCGGCTTCTTTTATTTTTTGGGCAATTTCTTGTTTTGCCTCTTCAACTTTTTCTTCAATTTTTGCCGGCTGAATTCTTCCGTCAGCAATTAATTTATCTAAAGCAACTTTTGCAATTTGCCTTCTTACAGGATTAAAACAGGAAATAACAACCGATTCTGGCGTTTCGTCAACAATTAATTCAACGCCGGTTAATTTTTCAAAAGTTCTGATATTTCTTCCTTCTTTTCCAATAATTCTGCCTTTCAAATCTTCGTTGGCAAGAATTACTGTTGTGGTGCTTAACTCCTGCGTTTGAGGAACCGCGCATTTTTGAATTGCCATTGTGACAATTTCTTTTGCTCTTGCATCAAGTTTTTCTTTTCCTCTTTCCTCTAATTTTTTCATCCTTTCTAAAATATCTTTTTCGCTTTCAATTTCCACCAACGCCAGCAATTCTTTTTTGGCGTCTTCCCTTGAAAGGTCGGCAACTTTTTCTAATTTCTCTTCTGCCTGGCTTCTTAATCCTTCCAAAGTTTCCTTTATGCTTTTTAACTTTTCTCCTTTTTCTTGAAGCTCTTTTTCTTTTGTTTCGAAAGAAGATATTCTTTCGTTCAGCAAAGTTTCTCTGTTTAATAAAAGTTGCTGGGCTTTCAAAAATTCTTTTCTTCTTTCATCAACATCTTTTTGAGCTCTTTCTACAATGTCTGCAGATTTTTTTTCTGCATTTTTTACCATTGCAGTTGTTTCTTCCTTAACGTCTATAACTCTTTTTTGCAGTTTCGCCTCCAAAGATCCTGCTCTTTTTTTAGCAAGATTTTGTCGGATGTAATATCCAACAACTCCTCCAAAAATTAGAGCCAATACTGCGATTATAATGCTTAATATGTCCATGTTTTTATTTATTATTTATTATAATAACTTCGACTTTCTTTATTTTTTTTTAATAAAACAACTCACCTAGCATGGTGAGCTTTTAATATGCGAAATATTTTTTAAGAGGAGAATTTACTTTCCGCCGATTACTTCGTCAATTAAGCCATATTTTTTGGCTTCTTCTGCGGTCAAATAAAAATCCCTGTCAGTGTCATTTGTGACTTTAGCTAAAGACTGTCCGGTATGAGAAGCTATAATTTTATTCAACTTCTCTTTCATATGCATTATCTGTTTTGCAGTAATTTCTATGTCCGCTGCCTGGCCTTGCATTCCTCCGGCAACCTGGTGCAACAAAATTTCAGCATTAGGCAAGGAAAATCTTTTTCCTTTGGTACCCGCTGCCAAAATAACTGCTGCCATACTCGCCGTCAGTCCTATGCAAATGGTCGAAACAGGGCATTTGAGATATTGCATCGTATCGTAAATCGCCAGACCTGCCGTCACAGAGCCTCCCGGGCTGTTTATGTAAAGCTTTATATCTCTTTTTGAATCCTTTGATGCTAAATAAAGCATCTGGGCAATAACCACGTTTGCGTTCATATCTGTAACCGGACCCGCAAGAAAAATTATGCGCTCTTCTAAAAGCCTTGAAAATATATCGTATGCGCGCTCACCGCGCTGATTTCTTTCTACAATAGTTGGTACTATTGGCATTTGTTTTTATTAATTACGTGTAATTTATTTTGAAAAGTTTTCCAGTAATTGGAATATTTTTTCATTATGAATTACTCCTTTAGTATACTCTTTTAATTCATTAATGTCAATTTTTGCTAAATCCTCTTTTGAATAATTTTTAATTGATTTTGAAACTTCGTCTTCCAATTCTTTTTCAGAAACTTCCACATTTTCTTTTTTTCCAAGCTCTCTTAAAACCAAAAAACCACGCAATCTTTTTTCAGCTTCCTTTTGATAAGTTTCTTTAATTTCCTGCTCTGTTTTTTTGATAGAAGCCAAATATTCCTCAAAGGTAATTTTTATGCTTTGCGTAATTTTATTTTTCAAATCTTCCAGCAATCTTTGCTGCTCATATTCAACCATTGCAATCGGCATTTCAAATTTTGCTTTTTCAGCAATTTTTTCCAAAATTTCTCCGCGTTTTCTCTGTTTTTCTTCTTCTGTTTTCTCTAAAGTAATTCCTTCCTTCATGCTGTTTTTTAATGCAACCAATGTGTCAAAAGCTCCCATCTCTTTTGCAAATTCGTCGTCTAATTTGGGCAACTCCATTTTTTGCACAGAAACCATTTTTATTTTAAAAACGCTTTCTTTTCCCGCCAAATCTTTCCTTGGCAGCTCGTCTGCAAATTTCACGGTAACTTCTTTTTCATCTCCAGCCTTCATTCCAACAATTCCAGTTTCAAACCCTTTCATAAATCCGCCTTCGCCTAAAATAAACTTGTCGTCAATTTCTTTGTTGTTTTCTATGTCTTTTGATTGGTATTTTATCTCAATAAAATCTTTTAATTCTGCTGCATCATTTTTCAAAGTAAACTTTGCTCTGGTTTTTTGCAGATAATTTATGGAATCTAAAACTTCTTCTTCCGTTACGGTAACTTCGGGGTACCCTTTGGGTCGCTTTACTGTTTTTGCCAGCTCTTTATAATTTGGCAACTCAACGTCAGGCAAGACTGTAATTGTCGCCTTAAATATAAAAGGATTTCCTTTGGCAATTTTTACAATTTGAACTTCGGGATTTCCAACAGGCTCCAATTTGCTTTCCTTTATGTAATCTACATAAACATGCTGAACTGCATGGTCGCCGGCCTCCATAAGCAACGCCTCGGGCCTTAATTGGCCCTCAACCATACTCGAGGGAGCTTTTCCTTCGCGGAATCCATCTACCTTCACATGATGCTTTAAATGCTCTATTGCATGCTTAAAATGTTCCTCAAACTCTTCGGGAGTCAACTCAAACTCTAATTCTATTTGAGATTTAGGTAATTTCTTTTGTTTTACTTCCATTTGTTTATATTTACGAATAATATTGTCTAATCTAACATTTTTTTTCAAAATAATCAAGTAATAAAAACGCCTCATGACCGAGGCGGTCACGAGGCTGCTAACATTTGCTATCCCTAGAGGTGGCCCGAAAGCCTGCCTTGCTCAAAGTCGGCCATTGTCAGCTCTTCGTCATCTGACGGTTCGGGCAAAGCCCTGTAATTGCTGCGGCCGTCAGAGTCGGGGCCGTGGCGCTCGACATTACGCTGGCAGTCAATGCAGAAAGCGGTATATGGCATGGCGTTGATACGCACGAGCGGAATTTTAACTCCGCATTTCTCGCCTTCGCCGATCTCGCCCTCACAGATGCCGTATTCGCCAGTGCAAATCTTCTCGAGTGCGTGATCAATGTGGACCAGCTCCTTGCTTTCCAATTCAGCCAACTGCGAATTGATGCTGTCGCAGACTTCTTCCATTGCGGCGTCGCACATGTCTCCGTTGTGGCCGGGTTGGAACCTGTGGAGCAAGGCCATATCGCCATGCAAGGCCCTAACCAATGCCTCGCGCCGCAGGACGAGAACCTTGCGGATCTCTTCGATTGCCTTTTGTCGGCTTTCGTCTTTCTTTGGGTTGCTCTTATGAGCTTCCTTCTTTTGGTTCACGATATTCTCCTTAAATCGTGGGGGGTAGAACATTGGGAATGAGCTGCAGATGCAGCTTTTGCTACGAAATAATAATACAACTAAAATAATTAAATGTCAATAAAAACGACCAAAAACAAAACCCAGGTTTATACCTGCTTCTTACTTTTATTTAATTAAACATGCTCCTGCTTTTATGTCTCCAAGGCTATCCCAAGCGCCGCCATAAGTTTACGTAAAATCGCGATATAAGTTTATTTTTATTTCTCAATTATATTTTATTTTAAATTATCCCAACCGTGTTCGCTGTAAATTACTTTATTTTTTATACAATCTATCGCCTGCCTAATATATGGAATTATATTTTCTGGCAGATTATTCAAATCGAACCAGGACAAATCATCGCATTTTTCCAGCTCTTTGTTTTCAATATTTCCTTGCCACTTCTCGGCGGTAAAAAACACATCAATTCTGTTCCCTATTTCTCCTTCGCCTGAATCTCTATGCATTACATGAACAACCTTTAAATCTTGATGTTTTACATCAATCCCAATTTCTTCTTTTACTTCTCTGACCACACATTGCGTAAAATTTTCTCCTGCATCAACGTGTCCGGCAGGCAAGCTATAATTCCCGTCTTCGTATCCTGTGTTAAACCTTTTTGCCATTAAAATTTTATTATCTTTCATCAGCACCAAATATGATGCTGGAACAGCTTTAAATCTTTCTTTCGCCATAAATTTATTTTTTAGGATAATCAATCAAATATTTTTTAATTACGTTTTGTATATAAATAGTTATTTTTTCTCTGGACCGAGGTTTACTTCCAGCGATATTTTTAGCAAAATCATATAAAGTTTTGTTGTCCATATTTAGCCATTTACCATTTTTATTCAGAAAATAAAGCAAGCTCATAATTGCTATCCTTTTATTACCATTCTGAAACGGATGATTTTTAATCATTAAATAAAACATTATACTTGCTTTTCCAACTAAGCCGCGGTATAAGTCTTTTTTGCTAAATTGTATAAACGGTTGATTCAAGCAGCTTTCTAAAATGTTTGGAAATCGGGAACCAAAATCAGGGATTGGTTCATCCCATGTCATAAATTTTTCTGCCAAACGAAATGCTATAAATTCAATTTCTGCGATGCTTAAAGATTTTGGCCTCATTCTTTTCCAAGTTTTCTAAATGTTTGTTCGAAATCTTCCATTGCTTTATCTATCGTTTTTTCAATTTCGGCCTTTTTTTCCATACCAAGAGTCTTACCTAGCTTTTCAACAATACTAGAGTGCGGAACAACATAATTACGGCCGACTTTTACGGCTTTCATTCTTCCGCTCTTTATCCAATTAAAAACCGTTATGCGGCTAACTCTAAAAATATTAGCTACCTCTATCGTTGAATAGTATTCTTTTATCATATATTTGTATCTTAACATATGTTAAGATACGAGTAAATGGGTTAAAATATCATATGGCAACACTTGTTAACATATGAATAATTGATTTTTATTTCTCAATTAATTTTTTATCATTTATTAAATTTACCGAAGCATTACCGCTCGGCAAACCCATCTTCGTTGTAGAATCTAAAAGTAAGTGCACAATATACCCCAACAAAAAAGAACCTATATATAAAAGTACCGAAAATTTAAAAACCAGCCAAAAACCAATGATAACACCCGTAGGGATAGAAATTATTTTTAATAATTTCCAACTATGAAAAAAATTGCGATGTTTGAAGCTGTGTTTGTATGCTGGCTCTATATAATCAGGAGCCAAGCTGCCAATAAAAAACAAAAACCAGGCGATTAGAAAGGCCCATCCCGTAAATAATGAAAGGAATTTCTTTCCGGCCATAAACCAAATAAAGAGAATGGAAACTAATGCTATAGCTATGTGTATTTCTTTCCTCGGCATAAATTTATTTTTATTTAACTTTTTGGAAACACCAATATAAATTTATTTCGGGTATATTTGTTCTGCAAAATATCGGCTTGCTCGTTCTCGTATTTAGGATGGACTAATATTGTCACGTTTAATAAATCAAGCGCCTTTTTTGCCATATACATTCCAATTCCTTCTCCTGCATCTATTTTTTTCACATTCTTTCCTCTGTATCTGAGCTCGAATATCCTATCTA
>CAVZWH010000013.1:0-25896 GCA_963778905.1 Candidatus Staskawiczbacteria bacterium
CCGTTAATGTCGCCGCATTGCTGGTGACACTGCCTGAGGCATTGCTAACCACACATTTATATTTAGTCCCACTATTAGCTGTTGTTGTTGCCGGCGTTGTATAAGAAGCAGATGTTGCCCCGCTGATAGCCGTATATGTACTGGCCCCGGAAGCTTCTTGCTGCCATTGGTAGCTTGGCGCGGGTGTGCCGGTAGCTGCCACTGTAAACGTTGCCGTTGCCGGTGCTGTGACCGTCACACTACACGGTTGAGTTGTAATGCTCGGAGCAACAGCTGGAGCTGTAACCGTAACTGTTATAGAACTGGACGTCGTTGAAACGCTGTTGGCATCCTTGGCCACAGCATAAAAAGTATAGGTACCGGCAAGAATATTAGTATAAACGTAATTATAAGGAGATGTGCTGCTTGATCCTAATAATATGCCTGATCCATTGTAAAGAGATATACTAGTAATTGTTCCATTGGTTTCTGAAGCCGTGGCCGTGATAGTGACATTTGAACCGGCTGTATAACTACTTCCACTAGTTGGGCTTGTTATAGCAACTACCGGTGACGATGGAAGCACAGGGGCAGAGGTAACTGTTATTGTTATAGAACTTGAAGTCGTTGAAACACCACTGACATCCGTGGCCACGGCATAAAAAGTACAAGTACCGGCAGCGGCATTGGTCATGACATAATTATAAGGAGAAGAGCTGCTTGATCCTAATAATACCCCTGCTCCATTATATAAGGATATATTCTTAATAGTTCCATTGCTTTCAGAAGCAGTGGTCGTGACTGTGATATTTGTACCGGCTGTTAAACTGCTTCCACTGCTTGGGCTTGTTATGGCAACTACCGGTGAAGATGGAAGGACAGAGGCGCCGGTATACTCATATGCTCCAATCGTTGGAGTGCTGCTTCTGACAAGACCTGTAATATCTTTTGCGACAATAGCAGTTGTATTATAACCGGCATCAATGTCCGGGCTTGTAGATAAAAGTGAGAATTTCCACTTGTCGATGTACTTGGAGAAACGAATTGAGGATTTGCATTTATAGCATGAGCATCTTGTGTCGGTCCGTTGCCTTCGCCATAATAATTATTGTTAGTTAATATGCCCTGGCTGCGATTTCTGTCGCAAAGGCATATGCTATCGATTTTGATATTTGTAAAAGGGCGTTGGAAAAAGCAAAAGCAATTTCTGGCAGAATGGAGGTTATATCGGAAAATCCAGTTAAAGTTATTGTTGATTATGCTCATACGCCAGAACAATTGGAAGCGGTTTATAAAACTTTCAAAGATGAAAATTTGATTTGCGTTTTGGGTTCTTGCGGCGGCGGAAGAGATAAATGGAAAAGGCCAGTTTTGGGAGAAATCGCAAAAAAATATTGCAAAAAAATTATTATAACAAATGAGGACCCATATGATGAAAACCCAATGGATATTATAAATCAGGTGGCGGAGACTGCCGGAGATAAAGCTAAAAAAATATTAGACAGAAAAGAGGCGATAAAAAATGCCATAGGTTTCGCAGAACGGGGTGATGTTGTTGTAATTACGGGAAAGGGGTCTGAGCCTTGGATGTGCGTGGAAAATGGGAAAAAAATTCCATGGGACGACCGCCAGACAGCAAGAGAGTCATTGCAAAAGCTCTAGATTTATGGTAGAGTTTGTTATGACAAAAAAATACTCAAAGTCAGTCAAGATATTTATTCGCAATCAAAAAGCGCAAATTAGACGCCAATTTTTTGATACAAAAAAACAAGAGGAATTAATTAAAAAATTATATGAAGACGCGAGACATTCATAATTTAGCAATCAAAATGGGAATTGAGTTTGATTTTAGAGGGAGAAATGGCGTGCAAAAACTTTTGGATTCAAAAAAGAAAAAATTTGAACGAATGGCTGAAAAAGATAAGGAAGAATTTGATAAAGATGCTTTAGAAAATCCATATTTAGATTCGGGAGTTTATAATGTTGCAGATGACAGGGAAATAAAAAGAGTTTTGGTTGGGATAGATATTGGGCCCGAAGAAATTTTAATTGCAAAAGAATTAAAAAATATTGATTTAGTAATTGGCCACCACCCAGTGGGCAAAGGATTAGCTCAGTTAGCAGACGTTATGGAATTACAAGCAGATGTTTGCAATTATTACGGAGTGCCGATAAATGTTGCAGAAGGACTGATGAGAGAAAGAATTTCAGAAGTTGCCAGAGGAGTGAATTCTGCTAATCATCAGAGAACGGTTGATACAGCAAAGCTTTTAGGTTTTAATTTGATGAATTCTCATACCCCTTGCGACAATTTGGCCGCTAAATTTTTGAAAAATTTAATAGAAGACAGAAGCCCCGAAACCGTCGGCGAATTAATTTCTGTATTAAAAGAAATTCCAGAATATAAAGAAGCGATGAAAATCGGAGTCGGGCCAAAAATATTTGTGGGCTCTCCCGAAAATCGCTGCGGTAAAATTGCTTTGTCTGAAATTACCGGCGGAACAGAAGGTTCGCCAAAACTTTACGAAAAAATGGCGCAAGCCGGAGTTGGAACGGTTGTTGGCATGCATATTTCAGAAGAGCACAAAAAAGAAGCAGAATTGGCTCACGTTAATATTGTAATTGCCGGCCATATTTCTTCTGATTCACTGGGTGTAAACTTATTTATGGACGAATTGGAAAAACAAGGAATTGAAATTATACCCTGCTCCGGTTTCACAAGATTTTCAAGAGTTAGCAAATAGAGTGTAAATAAAGTGTGAATAGTCAGTGTTTTTGTGGTGAATAAAAATCTTGACATTGGCTAATTTAGGAATAAAATAGCAAATATGAGGGGGTGCGATGTTTATCATCTAGGACAGAATAGTTTTTAGCGAAGGAGGCAAAAATGTGCATCCGAATTCATTGTCCGAATTTGGGCTCGAGAAACAAGCCGACGTCGTTGTAAATTATTAGCCCCCTCAATCAAAAATCATCAGCCAAAACTGGTGTTTTTTGTTTGATATACATTAAATTTTTTGATAGAGTAAAATAAATCGGGTTAAATACTGAAAAGCAGTAATTTTGCAAAGCAAAATTATTTAACCCGATAAAGGTCAAAAATATAAACTTAATAAATTATAATTATGCCAAAAGAAAAAGAAGAGGGAAAATTAATAGGCAAAATAACCCATTATTTTTCCAATATTGAAGTGGCGGTTATTAATTTGTCAGCCCCGTTAAAAGAGGGCGACACAATTAGAATAGTTGGAGGCGAAGAAACTGATTTTGAGCAGGAAGTTGCTTCTATGCAGATTGACCACAAAGAAGTAAAGTCGGGCAAAAAAGGCGACTCTGTGGGAATGAAAGTAAACAAAAAAGTTCACGAGGGATACAAAGTATATAAAATATAATTTGGGATTTCTATAATTTACATTTTTAATGCCTCGAGAAGCGAGACATAATTTGATAATATGTCTGAAAACATACAAGAGAAAGTAGAAAATAAAATTATTGATTTGATTGCTTTGGGTGCCGGCGGGCGTTTGGTTATTTTTAAGCCGGAAAATTCAGACAAGGATTTAATTGTTGAAAAGCGAGGCGATTATAAAAAAAAGGTGATTTCTTTTAATATTTATAGCGGAGATTTTTTTGACGATAAAAGCACAAAAAATGAAGTTTCTCAATTGATTGAGAAAAAAGAATTAGCTGCCAAAGAAAATTTCTACTTATTATTTGCTCATTTTGATATTATAAAACAGGATATCTCCGATAATATTTGGGTTATCCCGTCTTTAGATTTGCAAAAACTGGCGAAAGTGAATAATTTTTCTAAATTTTTAATAAACAAAGAAAAATTAAGAGAATTTCTAATAGAAAAATTAGAAAAAAATAAAAAATGAAGTTTGTAGCGGATTTTCATATACACTCAAAATATTCCAGAGCTGTTTCGCCGCAAATGGATTTGGAAAATTTGGATAGATGGGCGGCGATTAAGGGAATCAAGGTGATGGGAACAGGAGATTTTACTCACCCTAAATGGTTTGAGGAAATAAAAACAAAATTAGAACCGGCAGAGCCCGGTCTTTTTAAGCTGCGCAGCTCCGACTCGCCAACGAGATTTATTTTGACTTCAGAAATTAGTTGTATTTATTCAAAAGGCGGAAAAGTTAGAAAAATTCATATTATTGTTTTTGCGCCATCGCTAAATGCTGTAGAAAAAATAAATGAAAAATTAAATAAAATTGGAAATTTGCATTCAGATGGACGCCCGATTTTAGGATTAGATGCAAAAGAATTAACAAAAATTGTTTTGGACGCGGACAAAAATTGTTTGGTTGTGCCGGCTCACGCCTGGACTCCGTGGTTTTCTGTTTTCGGTTCAAAATCTGGATTTAATTCTTTGGAAGAATGTTTTGAAGATTATACAAAATATATTTATGCAATTGAAACCGGGCTTTCTTCTGACCCAGCAATGAACTGGCGGCTTTCCCAATTGGATAAAATTACTTTAATTTCTAATTCGGACGCACATTCTCCTCAAAAAATTGGCAGAGAGGCAAATGTTTTTGATACGGAATTAAGCTATCAAGGAATTGCGGATGCAATTAAAACAAAAGACAAGAACAAATTTTTATACACGATTGAATTTTTTCCCGAAGAAGGAAAATATCATTACGACGGCCACAGATTATGCAATTTAAGTTTGTCGCCCGAGCAATCTAAAAAATATAATAATATTTGCCCAAAATGCGGAAAACCATTGGTTATTGGAGTTTTGAACAGGGTTGAAGAATTGGCTGACAGGCCGGAAGGATTTGTGCCGGAAAATTCTATTCCTTTCAAAAGTTTGATTCCGCTGAATGAAATTATTGCAGAATCAATTGGAACGTCTGTTGCTTCAAAAAAAGTTGGAGAATATTACAATAATTTAATAAAAAATCTGGGAAGCGAGTTTAAAATATTGTTGGAATCATCAAGTGACGAAATAAAAAAAGAATCTTTGCCAGAAATTGCAGAAGGAATTATGAGGGTGCGCGAGGGGAAAGTTCTTATTGAGCCGGGATACGACGGAGTTCTATGGGAAAATAAAAATTTTTTCAAAAGAAGAAAACAAAAGACCGTTCTTACAAAACACTTTATTCTAAGTGGATAATTATCTATTGCAATCTTTCTTGCTTGTTATAAAATTATTAAAACTACAGCTTTTCGTGTGTCCTTTTTTAAGTCCTTTGACAAGGCAGGGAGGTGCGCTGTGAACGGACTATTTTGCCCCGAACCCAGGAAGCTTACAGAAGAGCAATTTATCAAAAGAGTAAACGGAACTGATTTATGCTATGCAGAAGTGCAGGCTTTAAGGAGAGATTGCGGGCTTCCGCACGATGAAAAATTTCTTTCCGACATACTTATGTCAGAAAGAATTGTCACGTTAGCGTGGCAAAAGATAAGAGGCAGACGTTCTGCCATATGCGCTTCATGAGCCACCAAACCAGGTGGCTTTTATTTTTTGCAGATACTCTCTTGACATTAAAAAAACTACAGATTAACATTGAAACTACTCCAAAAGAAAGTTATAATATAACAATAAGATATGGACGGGAAAATTTTTTACATAACAAAAGCAAAGTTGCAGGAATTCAAAAAAGAATATGAAGAGTTGACAGATTTTGAGCGTAAAAAAGCTTTGGGCGAAGCTGCTCCAAAAATTTTTGAGTCAGAAGATTTGAACCCGGAGTTTGTGAGCTTTCAGGAAGACATTGGATTTTTAAGGTCCAGAATTGATGAATTAAAAAATATTTTGGAGCACCACGAATTGATAAAAAATCCTGCGAAAGACCAGCGAGGAATTATTGGATTGGGAGCTAAAGTTAAAATAGATGTGGACGGCCAAAAAGATGAATTTGTAATTGTGGGAACGCTTGAAGCAAATCCCGCATTAGGAAAAATTAGCAATGAATCGCCGGTTGGAAAAGCGCTTTTGGGACATAAAATTGGAGATGAAGTAATTGTTTCTTCGCCGATAAAAACAACTTATAAAATAAAAAATATAAAATACGAAATTAGTTAAAAAATAAAAAGAGCAGTTTTTTGCTCTTTTTATTTTTGTGTGAAAACATGGATAAAATTCTTAAATTTTTTACAGAAATTGGTAATTTGAAAGAAATGAAAAGGCGGGGATGGGTTTTGAGAGAAATTAAAAATCCAGAAAGTGTTGCAGACCATATTTTTAGAGCAACTTTGATGGCTTGGATTTTGGGCAGAAGAAAGCGTGGATTAAATATAGAAAAAGTAATGAAAATGGCGCTGGTACATGATATTTGCGAGGTTTATGCCGGAGACACAACTCCTTATGATTCAATTCTTCCCAAAAACAAGAAGAAAAGGCAAGAACTTTTGGAAACATGGCCTAGATTTTCCGATTCTGAAAGAAAAAGATTGTCAGAGAAAAAATTCAAAAAAGAAAAAAAGGCATTGGAAAAAATAACCAAAAACCTGCCTCATGAGTTAAGACGGGAAATAATGGATTTATGGTTAGATTATGAAAATGGTAAAACCAAAGAAGGAAGGTTTTTTAAGCAAATGGATAGGCTGGAAAACTTTTTGCAGGCGACAGAATATTGGGTAAAATACAAAAAGCCGTCGCAAAAAGTATGGTGGGACCAGGCAAGAGAATCGTTTGATGATCCTGTTCTGCTTGAATTTATGGAACAAATAGACAAACAATTCCACAAAAAATAAAAATAACATCAAAATATAAACTCCTCAAAAAAGGGGTTTTTGTTTTATTAAAAGGAATTATAGTGTAATATATGAATAATTAGCATGAAGAATCAGGAATTAGCAAAAATATTTAATGATATGGCGCGATTTTTGGAAATGGATGGCGTGGCTTTCAAACCTTATGCATACAACAGAGCTGCTTTATCTTTGGAAGCTTTGCAAGAAGATGTGGCCGATATTTATAGAAAAGGCGGCGTTAAGGCGTTGCTGGAAATTCCCGGAATTGGCAAGGCGATTGCAGACCATATTGAAGAATACTTAAAAACTGGAAAAATAAAACATTACGAAAATTACAAAAAAAAGCTGCCGTTAAAAATAGACGAGTTGATTAAAGTTGAGGGAATAGGGCCCAGAAAAGTAAAAACACTTTATCAAAAATTGGGAATCAAGGACCTGAAAGATTTAGAGAAGTTTGCAAAAGCCCATAAAATAGCTACCTTATTTGGCTTTGGCGAAAAAACAGAAAAAAATATTCTGCAGGGATTGGAATTTTTGAAAAGAGACAAAGGAAGATTTTTACTTGGACAAATTTTGCCTGCTGCAAGAGATGTTTTAGAAAAATTAAAAAACTTAAAAGAAGTTGACCAAATTAGTTTGGCAGGTTCAGTTCGCAGAAGAAAAGAAACAATCGGCGACGTTGATATTTTAGTTGTTTCGAAAAAGCCGTCCAAGGTTATGGATTTTTTTGTTAAATTAGACGGAGTAGAAAAAATTTGGGGCAAAGGAGGAACCAAGGCGTCAATAAGGATGAAAGAAGGTTTTGATATGGATTTAAGAATTGTAAAAAAAGAAAGTTATGGTTCAGCTTTGCAATATTTTACCGGAAATAAAGATCATAACATTATTACAAGAAAAATTGCCATAGAAAAAGGATTAAAGCTTTCAGAATATGGAATTTTTAGAGGGAAAAAAATGATTGCGGGCAGAACCGAGGAAGATGTTTATAAAGCAATTGGTTTGCCGTTTATTGAGCCGGAATTAAGAGAAAACGAAGGAGAAATTGAAGCCGGGTTGAATAACAAACTTCCGAAAATTATAGGATACAAAGATATTAAAGGAGATTTACACTGCCATTCAAATTGGGACGGCGGAGAAAATTCTATTGAAGAAATGGCACAGGCAGCGATGGATTTAGAATACGAATATATCGGCATTTCAGACCACACAAAATTTTTAAGAATTGAAAATGGATTAAATGAAAAACAATTATTAAAACAACACGAGGCAATTAAAAAAATAAATGAGAAGTTTGAGGAAAATAAAATTAAATTTAGAGTTCTGCACGGATGCGAGGCAAATATTTTGAACGACGGCTCGGTTGATATAAAAGATGAAGTTTTGGCAAAATTAGATTATGTAATTGCCGGCGCGCATTCATCTTTGAAGATGCCAAAAAAAGAGATGACCCAGAGATTGATAAAAGCAATGGAAAACCCAAACATTGATATTATTTCTCATCCAACCGGAAGATTAATCGGAAAAAGAGATGAATATCAATTGGATTTTGACAAAGTTTTAGAAGTCGCTAAAAAAACCGGCACGATTTTAGAAATTAATTCAGCTCCGGAAAGATTGGATTTGCGAGATTTGTATATTCGCCGTGCAAAAAACCAGGGAATAAAAATGATAATAAATACTGATTCGCACAAAAAAAATCAGTTGAATTTAATTGAGTATGGAATTGGAATGGCGCGCAGAGGTTGGGCAGAGCGAGAAGATATTATAAATACAAAATCGGTTGAAGAGCTGTTAAAACATTTCAAATAAAATGCCAAGAGAAAAATCAGCAGGAGCCATAATTTTTAGGAGAGAAGGACCCCATATTTATTTTTTGCTTTTGCATTATTTTTCCGGGCACTGGGAATTTCCAAAAGGGCACATTGAAAAAGGCGAAACCGAGGAAGAAACCGTTAAAAGAGAAACTTTTGAGGAGACCGGAATAAATGATTTGAAAATTATTCCTGGATTCAAAAAATATATAAAATATTTTTTCAGGCAATACAAAGAAAATATTTCAGAAGAAGACATAAAAAAAGGAAAAACGCCGTGGGTATTTAAGTTGGTCGTGTTTTTTGTTGCCGAAACAAGAATTAAAGAAGTAAAAATTTCTTCAGAGCATAGAGGATTTTTGTGGCTGCCAATTGAGGAAGCAATAAAAAAAACAACATTCAAAAATTCAAAGAAATTATTGAAAGAAGCAAACGACTTTATTCTTTCTATAAAATAGCAATAAAAAACCGCCGGACCCAAAGGGTACTCAGCGGTTTTTTATTATTTTGATTTTTAACCAGGTTTAACTTCTTCTATAATTTTTATAAATATTTCAGGATATTTTTTCGCTAATTCTGACAAAACTTTTCTATCCAATTCTATATTTTTCTTTTTTAATCCTTCAATTAATCTGCTGTATGTAATTCCATTTGCTCTGGCTAACGCGTTTATCTGCAAATTCCAAAGTTGCCTGTTTGTTCTCTTTTTTACTTTTCTGTCTCTATATGCGTAAGTCCAAGCATGCCTCAATGCGTCTTTTGCTAATTTAAATTTTGATTTTCTTCCGTACTTAAAACCCTTGGCATGCTTCATCAAATGCTTTCTGTGTTTGCGGGCTTGTACGGCTCTTTTAATTCTTGACATTCTATTTGGTTAAATATTTTTTAAGATGCTGTGCCTCTGTTTTTGAGAGCGCAATCCATTTGCGACCTTTTCTTTTTCTCTCGCCAGTTTTTTTTGACCTGTAATGATTTTGGCCGGTCATTCTTCGTAAAATCTTGCCATTTTTTGTAATTTTAAACCTTTTAACCAAGGCCTTTTTTGTTTTATTCACCCCGTTAGAGGTCTATCTTTATATGATATTAACATCAATTTCAGATAACCTTATTATGCCCCGTTATAAGTCGAAACCTCTAACGGGGTTCATTTTATTGCTTAGAGACAATCATTGTGAAACCTCTGGGCTCACGCTTTAATTCTCTCTCTGTTTTAATTGGTATTAACAAATTTAATTGCTCTAAAAATAATTTTACTTTCTGCGTGGCAAAGTTTCCCATTGCTTTTTCTCTGCCTCTTAAAGACATATTTATTTTTACTTTATCTCCTTCATTCAAAAATTTTTCCGCCTGTTTCGCTCTTGTTTCCATGTCGTGCGGCGAAATATTAAAGGTCAATCTTATTTCTTTCAACTCTCCGCCTTTTGGTTTTGTCATTTTCTTTTCTTTTTTTGACTGCGAGTAAAGATATTTTCCGTAATTGGCAATTCTGCAAACCGGTGGCTCAACTTTTTCAGTAACCTGAATTAAATCCAAACCATGTGACTTTGCTAAATCAATTGCTGCAAATATATTCATAACTCCAAGCTGCTCTCCAGTTTCAGAAATTACTCTTACCTCTTTTGCCCTTATTAAATTATTGATTAATATTTTATCCAAATTTTTTGCTATTACTTTGTGGAAGCGCCGGGATTGGACCCGGGTCCAGAAATTTTTTAAAAATAAATCTACAAATTTATTCTATTTTGTTTTTGGATATTAAATAAAAATAGAAAAAATGTTTAATATCCTGATCCTTGTTTAGTTTCGGCAATTTTCCAAGGAATAAAATTACCTATCCTGATAATTAACACCCTTGGCCCATCTATCAGGAGTCGATGGCAAGGATGCCGCATTAAGCGAAAGCTAACGCGGGTTGCTTATTAAATAAATTAGCAATTATGTTTTTCTGAAAGTTTAACCAGTTTTCAGAATACTGGATTTGCATATTTTTAAGGAAAAATCTGTCGAAGCTCACGCTCCCTATTAACTTAATTCGCGATTAACCTCTCTTTCTACATCTCTTTTCTTAATTTTTTCTTTTTTGTCGTATTTTTTCTTTCCCTTGGCTAATCCAAATTCAAGTTTTATTCTACCATTGTTATCATATATTTTCAAGGGTATTAGGGAAAAACCCTTTGTTTTTGTTTTTCCTATCAAATAATTTATCTCTTTTTTATTCAAAAGAAGTTTTCTCTGCCTTTCTTCATTATAATCAGCTCCGGCGTTATTTGGCTGATATGGAGGCACTTTTACTCCCACTAAAAACGGTTCTTCTCCTCTCAAAGCAACATAAGAACCAGACAAATTTATATGTCCTGTTTTTATGGATTTTACCTCCTGGCCAAACAAAACCATCCCTGCCTCAAATTTTTCCAGGACCTCATAATCAAAATATCCTTTTTTGTTTTCGGAAAAGATTTTCATTAAATCTACTTTATCACTCATTTTAAGGTATCGCAAGCTTTATTTTTTAAGGTTTTTATGATAAAATTCTAAAAGAATATGACAAAAGAAACAATTATAATTTCATTAGGAGGTTCGCTGGTGGCGCCAGGGGAGATTGATTTAGGTTTTTTGAAAAATTTTAAGCACTCTTTGCAAAAATATTTAGGTCAGAAGAGGTTTTTTATTTTGGTTGGCGGAGGAAAAATTTGCAGAGTTTATCAAAAAGCTTTATTGGAGTTTGGCGCGAAAAACAATGACAGAGATTGGATTGGAATTAATATTTCAAGATTAAACGCAGAAGTTGTAAAACAGATGTTTTCGGGAAATGTTTATCCAAAAATTATCACAGACCCGAATAAAAAAGTAAAAACAAATAAAGATGTTATAGTTGGCGCCGGCTGGAAGCCCGGCTGGTCAACTGATTACGACGCTGTTTTGGTTGCAAAAAATCACAATATAAAAACAATAATCAATTTGACTAACATTGATTATGTTTATGATAAAAATCCCGCCAAGTTTGGCGATGCAAAACCATTGGAAAAAGTTGATTGGAAAAGTTTTGAGAGAATTGTGGGAGACAAATGGGCGCCGGGCTTATCAATGCCCTTTGACCCAAGAGCTTCAAAATTGGCAGCAAAGTTAAAATTAAAAATTATAATGATTAACGGAAAAAATTTAGGCCGCCTTGAAGATTTTTTGAACGATGAGCCATTTATTGGCACTACCATACAATGAAGAATGAGATTAAAAAAATAATAGAAAAAGAAGTAAAAGATTTTGCTAAGGAAATTCCTGATTTTTCAGTTGAAGTTCCCAGCGATAAAAGCCATGGCGATTATTCAACAAATGTTGCCTTGATTTTGTCTAAAAAATTAGGAAAAAATTCAGTTGAAACTGCAAACCTAATAAAGGAAAAAATTAAAGATGATATTTTCAAAAAAATAGAAATTGTCAGTCCTGGTTTTATTAATTTTTTTATTTCAGAAAATTATTTACAAAAACAATTGCAAATTATTTTGAAAGAGAAAGATAAATTTGGCAACTTAAAAATTAGAAAAAATAAAAAAATAAATGTTGAGTTTGTCTCGGCAAATCCAACAGGGCCATTAACTTTGGGGAATGGAAGGGGCGGTTTTGGCGGAGATACTTTGGCAAAAGTTTTAGAAAAAGTAGGGTATAAAGTTTCTAGGGAATATTATATAAATGACACCGGTGCTCAAATCAAAAAATTAGGACATTCTGTAATTGGCGACGCGGAAGCTGTTTATAAAGGAGAATATATTGATAAATTAAGAAAAGAAATAAAGGGTAAAAATGCAGAAGATATTGGCCAAAAAGCAGGAAAAATA
Organism: Candidatus Staskawiczbacteria bacterium; assembly: GCA_963778905.1. Lineage (GTDB taxonomy): Bacteria > Patescibacteriota > Minisyncoccia > Minisyncoccales > Staskawiczbacteraceae > XYD1-FULL-39-28. Next base: position 12,341 of record CAVZWH010000013.1, read on the forward strand.
ATTTTAGAAAAAATGATAAAGCCGTCTGTAAAAAAGATGGGAATTAAATTTGATATTTGGTTTTCAGAAAAAAATTTATATAAAAATGGCGAGGTGGATAAAGCAATAAATGAATTAACAAAAAAAGGATTTACTTATGCGGGTGAAGGAGCTTTGTGGTTTAAGTCAAAAGATTTAGGAGATGATAAAGACAGAGTTTTAATTAGGGCTGATGGAATAAAAACTTATTTTGCTTCAGACATAGCATACTTAAAAAATAAATTTGAAAGAAGATTTGATAAATTAATTATATTTTTGGGCGCCGACCATTATGGTTATGTGGCAAGGTTAAAAGCTGCTTGCCACGCCTTAGGTTTTAGAAAAGACAGCATTGATGTAATTGTTTTGCAATTGGTGCGCCTTTTTGAAAAAGGAAAAGAAGTGAGAATGTCTAAAAGAACGGGTTTATATGTGACAATTGATGAGCTGATTGATGAAGTTGGCTTGGACGTTGCAAGATTTTTCTTTTTGCAGAGGTCTCTTAATACGCATTTTAATTTTGATATGGATTTAGCAAAAGAAAAATCAGAGAAAAATCCGGTATTTAAGGTGCAATACGCGCATGCCCGAATTTGCTCAATTTTTCGCAAATTCGGCAATTTCAAATTTCAAATTTCTAATTTCAAATTATTAAATGAGCCGGAAGAATTAAATTTGATTAAACAAATAATAAAATTTCCAGAAATTGTTGAAGATACCGCCAAAGACTATCAATTGCAACGGTTCCCCAATTATGCAATTGAACTTGCTGAGTCGTTTCATAAATTTTATGAGAATTGCAGGGTAATTTCAGAAGATAAAAATTTAACTAATGCCAGATTATCTTTGCTTTTGGCGGCAAAAATTATTTTGAAAAATATTTTAGAATTAATGGGTGTTTCGGCTCCCGAAAAAATGGAAAGAAATGAAGTTAAAAAATAAATATTACATAATGCGACACGGACAAGCGACTTCAAACGTTAGGGCAGTCTGCTCGTGCTGGCCAGAAAAATTTAAAAATCCGCTGACTAAATTAGGAAAAGAAATGGTTAAAGAATCAGCAGAAAAATTAAGAGACAAAAACATTGATTTAATTTTTGCTTCGCCGCTGCTTAGAACCAAACAGACCGCAGAAATAGCCGGCAAACTATTGAAAATAAAGCCAAAATACGATAAAAGATTAAAGGAAATAGGTTTTGGAATTTTTAATGGCGAGTCGTTGGAAAAAATGTGGAAATATTTTAAGACAGAGTCGGAAAGAATTAGGCAAAGGCCGCCAAAAGGAGAAACTTATCCGGAAATTTCAGAAAGAATGATGAGTTTTTTGAAAGACACAGATAAAAAATACAAAAATAAAAATATTTTAATTGTCAGTCATGAAGGTCCACTTTTTCTTTTACAGGGAAAAATTGTGGGGCTTTCTCTAAAAGAAACTATTAAAAAATCTCCTTTGGAAAAAAGAATTCACAAAGGAGAAATTAGAGAATTAAACTAAAAAATAAATTTAAGGCATGGCATATAATTTTCCAGAAACAGAAAACAAAATTTTAAAGTTTTGGCAAGATAATGAAATTTTTGAAAAGCTAAGAAAAAAAAATGAAGGCAAGAAGCGCTGGTCGTTTTTAGACGGGCCGATAACGGCTAACAATCCAATGGGCGTGCACCACGCCTGGGGCAGGACTTACAAAGATTTATTCCAAAGATATAAAGCGATGCAGGGATTTGACGAAAGATATCAAAATGGTTTTGATTGCCAGGGGCTTTGGGTTGAAGTTGAAGTTGAAAAAGAATTGGGATTCAAAAATAAAAAAGATATTGAAGTTTATGGCGTAGATAAATTTGTTGAGAAATGCAAAGAAAGGGTCAGAAAATATTCTGCCATACAGACCGCGCAGTCAATAAGATTGGGCCAATGGGCAGACTGGGAAAATTCTTATTACACAATGTCTGATGAAAATAATTATGCCATATGGCACTTTTTGAAAAAATGCTGGCAGTTGGGATATTTGTACAAAGGAAGAGATTCTGTGCCATGGTGTCCAAGATGCGGAACTGCAATTTCCCAACACGAAATTTTGACAGAAGAATATAAAGAAATAACTCACAAGGCAATTTATTTTAAGCTTCCCATAATAGAAGGAAAATTATCAGGCAAAAAGTTTTTAGTTTGGACAACAACTCCCTGGACTATTCCTGCTAACGTTGCTTTAGTTGTAAATCCAGAATTTGATTACGGAGTTTATAAAGTTGGGGATGAAGAACTGATTTTATTAAAATCTTTGGCAGAAAAAATTTTGGGAAAAGATTTTACTGCAGAAAAAATAATAAAAGGAAAAGATTTGAAGGGCATAAAATATGAAGGGCCGTTTGATGATTTGCCAAGAGTAAAAAAAATAGCGTCCGAAAAACCAGAGACATTTCATACGGTTGTTTTAGATAAAGATTTGGTCACAGAAGTTGAAGGAACCGGAATTGTGCACTGCGCGCCCGGCGCTGGAGAGGAAGATTTTAAGATTGGCCAAAAAGAAAATTTGGCAGTGATAGATGTTATTGACGAAGCAGCGGTTTATTTGGAAGGAATGAATGATTTTTCGGGAAAGAATGCCAAAAAAAATCCGGAAATAATTTTTGAATATTTGCAAAATTATAAATCTGGGCAATTTTTTTACAAAACAGAAGATTATACTCATAGGTATCCTACCTGCTGGAGATGCAAAACAGAATTGGTTTGGAGAGTTGTGGACGAGTGGTATATTTCAATGGAAAAATTGAGAAAACCATTAGTGAAAATTGCTAAAACAATAAATTGGATTCCGTCTTTTGGTTTAGACAGAGAATTGGATTGGCTAAAAAATATGCACGACTGGTTAATTTCCAAAAAAAGATATTGGGGCTTGGCTCTGCCAATTTTTGAATGCAAATGCGGAAACTTTGAAGTTATTGGCTCAAAGGAAGAATTAAAAAAGCGGGCAGTTGAAGGTTGGGGGCAATTTGACGGGAAATCTCCGCATAAGCCATTTATTGATAATGTAAAAATAAAATGTTCAAAATGCGGCCAAATTATTTCAAGAATTAAAGATGTGGGAAATCCATGGCTGGACGCGGGCATTGTTCCTTTTTCAACGATGCCGAAAAAATGGTTTCCTGCTGAGTTGGTTTGCGAATCTTTTCCCGGACAATTCAAAAATTGGTTTTATTCTTTGCTGGTTATGTCAGCTGTTTTGGAAAATACAAATCCAATGAAAACAATTTTTGGCTATGCTTCTGTAAGGGACGAAAAAGAAGAAGAAATGCATAAATCAAAAGGAAACGCCATTTGGTTTGACGAAGCCGTAGAAAAAATTGGAGCAGATCCAATGAGATGGCTTTATGCCAGGCAAAATCCGGCTGAAAATCTTGGCTTTGGATACAGCACAACGGAAGAAATTAAAAGAAAATTGATGACTTTGTATAATTCTTTTGTATTTTTTAGCACTTATGTAAAAAAAGAAGAATTGTCTGAAAAATTGCTTATAGCAAAGTCAAAAAATATTTTAGATGAGTGGATTATTTCTAAAATAAATCATTTGATTGAAACATCGGAATCTAATTTGGATAAATATGACGTGGCCAGAGCAGTTTTGAGCATAGAAGACTTTTTTGTAAATGATTTGTCTTTGTGGTATATCAGAAGGTCAAGAAAAAGATTTCACGAAGATAATCCCGAGAGAAGAGAGGCTGTTGCAACTTTTTATTATGTGCTTTTGAATTTAGCAAAAATCATATCTCCGGTGATGCCGTTTTTTGCAGAAGAAATGTATCAGCAGTTAAAGACAAAAGATATGCCAGAATCAGTGCATTTGTGTTTATGGCCGGAACAAAATAAAAAGTTAATTGATAAATCTTTGGAAGAAAAAATGGATGAGGTGAGGGCAATTGTCAATTTGGCTTTGGCTGAAAGAACTGCCAAGGGAATAAAAGTAAAACAACCTTTGGCTTCGCTCAAAATCCAAAATCCAAAATTAAAAATCCAAAAAGAAATTGGCTTATTGGATTTGATAAAAGACGAAGTGAATGTAAAAGAAATTATTTTTGATGGAAAAATTACAGGCGAAGTTGAATTGGACACAAATATCACAGAAGATTTGAGAGAAGAAGGCCTGATAAGAGAAATAATAAGATCGGTTCAGGCACAAAGAAAAGAACAGAAGCTAGTGCCGCAAGATAAAATTTCTGTTTGGATATCTTTGACAGAAAAAGAAAAGCTGGTAGTAGAAAAAAACAGAGAACTTTTGTTGAAAGAATTTAGAGCAAAAGAAATTTTTATGGAAGAAAAGATAAATGCCGAAAGCGAAAAATATTCAATAAAAATTAGCAAAGTTAATAATGGTTAATGATATATCTGGTTTTTTAACTAAAGAAAATATAATTTTTTTTGTTATTTCTATTGCAATAGTTTTAATTTTTGCGGCGGTTTGTTTTATTGTTATAAAATTTATTGTAAAGCTTGCTATAGATATATTCAGAAAAATTTTTCATAAAGAGAAATCAAAAAAAGATATAGGTGGAGATTTAAGTGTTTCTGTAAGCGAATTAGAGGAGAGCAAAGAAGAGCGAGCTAAAATAGAAAAAACAAAAATAGCAACAGCAACTACCGGAGGTCCAAAATTAGATTATACCAACTATCCCAAAGACACAGCCAAAAAAGAGCCAGCAAAGCCCGACAAGCAAAAGTTTGATGAAAAAGAACAAAAAGATATCGCAGAAGGTTTAGACAAATTAAAAGGCGGCAATGCATCAAAGACCTCGTTTTTAGAGCAAGAAGAAGGCAACGCCGGGCAGAGAGTCAGCCTTGGTTCAACGATAAAAATAGCAACAGCAACTACCGGAGGTCCAAAATTAGATTATACCAACTATCCCAAAGACACAGCCAAAAAAGAGCCAGCAAAGCCCGACAAGCAAAAGTTTGATGAAAAAGAACAAAAAGATATCGCAGAAGGTTTAGACAAATTAAAAGGCGGCAATGCATCAAAGACCTCGTTTTTAGAGCAAGAAGAAGGCAACGCCGGGCAGAGAGTCAGCCTTGGTTCAACGATAAAAATAGCAACAGCAACTACCGGAGGTCCAAAATTAGATTATACCAACTATCCCAAAGACACAGCCAAAAAAGAGCCAGCAAAGCCCGACAAGCAAAAGTTTGATGAAAAAGAACAAAAAGATATCGCAGAAGGTTTAGACAAATTAAAAGGCGGCAATGCATCAAAGACCTCGTTTTTAGAGCAAGAAGAAGGCAACGCCGGGCAGAGAGTCAGCCTTGGTTCAACGATAAAAGTGCCGGTTGCCAAAAGGTTTGGCAATGATGCCGCAATTAATTCAGTTTCAGCTGAAATTAAAGTCGGTCCGGCTGCGGTCATAGCTGACAAGGAACCGCTTGCTTCTGATGCCAAAGATTTAACAACTCCTGGTGCTGCTAAAGAATCGCCAACTTTAGAACAGCTGGCAGTTATGGGAGCTGAAAGCAGACAAAAAAATATTTTAGTAAAAAAAGAAGAAAAAAAATCAGTCAACAATGCAAGCCATAAAAGCAGTTTGATGTTTGGAGAAAAAGAAGAAGTATCAAGGTCGGAATTAAGGCAAAAGTTAAGAGGCAGTAAAATTTTTCAAGCAGAAAAACAAGTTGGTTTGAGTTTGAGTCCAGTTGAGAGGTCAAAATTAGAAAACCAGGTTTTTGCTCAGTCGTTGGGTGGCAACATTTCCAAAACGGATTTGAAATTAAGCATTAAAAAACTCAATCAGAAGTTGGCTGACGCAAAAAATCCGGAAGAACATGCAAAAATCAGGAAAGAAATAAAATTTTTCAAAAATATAGGTGGAATAAAATAAAGTTAAAATGACATTAAAATATAGGACAAAAGGTTTTGTTTTCAAAAAAGACGACAGAGCGGAGTCAGACCAAACTTTCGCGGTTTTTACAGAGAATTTTGGAAGATTAGAATTAAAGGCTAGAGCCATAAGAAAAATTACCTCAAAATTGAGGCGAGATATTGACATATTTTATTTATCGGAAATAGAATTTATACAGGGCAAAAACAGCAAAACACTTACAAATGCTGTAAAAATTGAGAAATTTGATGATGTGATTGCAGATTTTCAAAAATTAAAAATTGTTAATCAAATTGCAGATGTGTTAGATGATTTTATAAAAGGCCAAGAAAAAGACAGCGCAAGCTTTGATTTGTTAGCCGAAATTTTTGATAAATTGGGAGACAAACATATAAAAAATCATCAGTTGATATATCAGTATTTTTTTTGGAATTTTATATCTTTGCAGGGTTATAGATTAGAAGTAAATAATTGCGCCGTTTGCCAGTCAAAGCTTAATCCATATAATATTTATTTTTCCAATAAAGAAGGAGGAATTATTTGTAAAAAATGTTCGGGCCTAGATAAAAACGCAAAAAAGATAAATTCAGATGTTGCAAAAATTTTAAGATTAATTTTTAAGAAAGACTGGCAAACTATATCTAAATTAAAAATTGAAAAATCTTCGCAAAAATTATTAGAAGATATTTCAGAAAACGCCATTCATGCTTTTTGCCCAAGTTAAGTGGTATAATTAAATAAATATTAAATAAAATTTTTATTATGAAAGTGAATTCTTTTTTAGTAATATCTTTAATAATATTTTTAATAGTTTATTCTCTGTATGTTTTTTATTTTAATCTGAACATTGATAATTATTCGGATATTGTTGTGGCGGTTACTTTTTTCTTTACTTTGTTTTCAGGATTTTTTATTACAAGACAAAACGACAGATACACATCTATCGCAGAAGAAATATCCAACACCGATGGCGACTTTTCGTTGCTTTACAGAATTGCAGGAGTTGTGCCATGGGCTCAAGATAAAATAAGAGATGCGTTAAGGCATCACTACACAAAAATACTGGAGACAAATAATTGGGCATATCACATATTAAATCCATCAACTACTATCAAAAAAATTTTTGATGCATACAGCCAAGTAAATGATAAAAATGATGATGACGCTGAAAAATTGAGTCACTTTTCCGATGCGTCTGGCCAAGCCTTTGCTGATGTTCAAGTTTCAAGAAAAAAAATGATTATGCTTTACCAGCAAAAACTTTTGCCTTTGCAGTGGGCGTTGATATATATTTTGGGCATTCTCATGGTTGTGTCATTTAATTTTATTCCAAATCATTCTATTATAGTTGACCTTTTGAAAATATTTTTTGGAGTGGCAGTTTTATTTGTTATTTTGTTGCTAAAACAATTAGACGATCTTTCAATTTTTGGTAAAGATTTTAACAAGCAGACTGCCAACGACATGCTAAGAATAATAGACGAAAAAGATTTAGAAGAAATAAGCGAATAAAATGCAGAAAAAAATACTTTTTACAATTTTATTTTTTATTGCAGTTATTGTATTTGCCGTCTTTTGGATTTGGCGGCAAAGCATGTTTTCAGGTGAAATCTTAAAGCTGGAAATTTTGGGGCCAAGCACAGCTCAAGTGGGAGACGAGATAGAATATGATGTAAAATATAAAAATAATGGAAATTTTGTTTTGCAAAGTCCAAAATTAATTTTTGATATGCCCGATAATTCTTTAACAGAAGACGGCAAAACAAGAATAACGCAGGACTTAAATGATATATATCCTGGCGACCAAGAGGTGATTAAGATTAAAACTCGGCTTTTAGGCAAGGAGGGAGATTTGAAAACAGCAAAAGCCTCTCTCTCTTATATGCCAAAAAATTTAACAGCAAGATACGAATCGGACACCACATTTGGCACAAAAATTGATGTAGTTCCCATCACTTTAGATTTTGATTTACCTACAAAAATTGAAAAAGGAAAAGATTTGCAATATTCAATTAATTATTTTTCTAACATTGATTATCCTTTAGAAAACCTCAGCTTAAAAATTGATCCGACGCAAGGTTTCAATTTTGTTTCAGCAAATCCGTCATCTTTGGACAATTCAGAATGGAAATTGCAAACTTTGAACAAAGCGCAAGGAGGCAGAGTAAGCATAACGGGAGAAGTTTTGGCCGATGTAAATCAAAATTTAACATTTTCCGCGACGATTGGAATGTGGCAAAACGGAAATTTTGTTGTGATAAAACAAGCCACCGCCAATGTGCAGGTTATTTTGCCCCAGCTTTTTATTTCTCAGCAGGTGAATGGATCTGCTTCTTATGTTGCTTCGCCCGGTGAAACTTTGCATTACCAGATTTTTTTTAGAAATATAGGAACCACTCCATTTAACAATTTATCTTTGGCAGTAAAATTAGACAGCGCGGCTTTAGATATGTCCACAATTCAGACAAATGGCGGACAAATTCAATCAGCCGACAATATAATTGTTTTTGATTACAGCAATTTGCCGCAATTAAGGTATTTGGGAGAGCAGCAGCAAGAGGAATTGGATTTTTCTGTAAAAGTAAAAAATAATTGGACTCCGTCGGACGCAAACAACACGGTTATAACTGATGAAATTAATATTTCTCAGATCACGCAAGATTTTTCAATAAAAGTAAATTCCGGGCTGATGATTTCGCAAGCAGCATATTATAAAAGTTCTGATATTTCAAATTCAGGTCCTATTCCGCCAAAAGCGGGCGAGGCTACCACATACACAATAACATGGAATATAAAAAATTATTTCAGCGATGCCAATAACGTAAAAGTAAAAGCAGTTTTGCCGCAAAATGTTACTTTAACAGGCCAGATTTTGCCGCAAAATGAATCTTCAAATTTTTCTTTTGATTCAGCCAGCCGCGAGATTGTCTGGTCAGCCGGCAATATTTTAGCTAACACAGGAGTTGCCGGTGACCCCGTTGCGCTTTCTTTTCAAATTTCTTTAACGCCCGCAGCTTCGCAAAAAGGATCTGTGGCTTCTCTCATCGGTCCGGCGCAAATTTCAGGAGAAAATCAATTTACAAATACCGCTATTAAATCAGAAGCTTCTGGAAAAGACACAAGCTTGCCCGATGACTTTGCAAATTCCGGCGGAGGAATAATTCAATAAAATATGGAAAAAATAAAATTTAACAATAATATTTTAATTATTGGTTATGGAGCTGTTTCTCAATGCGCGCTTCCAGTTATTTTGGCTCATATAGACTTGCCAAGGGAAAAAATAATTGTCATAGATATAGAAGACAAATCAGAAAAAATAAAACCATTTACCGATACCGGCATAAAATTTTTTCAGGAAAAGGTGACGCCCGAAAATTTGGATTTTGTTTTAACAAAATATGCCGGCGACAATGCTTTGATAATTGATTTGGCTTGGAATATTGGAGCCTGTGATATATTAAAATGGTGCCACGACCATAACACTTTATATATAAATACTTCTGTTGAACTTTGGGACCGGATGCGCCGCAGAAAATTTTTGATAAAACTCTTTACTGGCGGCAAATGCAAATAAGAGAAATGATAAAAGATTGGCCAAAAGATTCTGTGACAGCTGTTGTAGATCACGGAGCAAATCCCGGATTAATTTCCCATTTTGTAAAACAGGGATTGCTGGATATCGCCGACAGAATAATTCTGGAAGAAAAAGAATCTCCGCCAAATTTGGCAAAAATTGAAGAATACAAAAACAATTTGGATTTTCCACATTTGGCGCAAATTCTTGGAGTAAAAGTTATTCATTGTTCAGAACGCGACACGCAAATTACAAATAAACCGAAAGAAGTTGATGAATTTGTGAACACTTGGTCTATTGAAGGATTCCGCGAAGAAGGAGTGGCGCCGTCTGAAATGGGCTGGGGCACGCACGAAAAAAAATTGCCAGAGCTGGCTTTTACAGCTCCTTTTGGTCCCAAAAATCAGATTTTTTTAGCCAGAATGGGAATAAATACTTGGGTGCGCTCATGGGTGCCGGAAGTTGGAGAAATTGAAGGAATGATTGTAAGGCACGGCGAAGCTTTTGGAATTTCAGACAGACTAACTGTTTGGAAGGGACAAAAAGCTGTTTATCGCCCGACAGTTCATTACGCCTACATGCCATGCCACGAAGCGCTTTCATCTTTGGTAGAATTAAAAGCCAGAAGATATCAAATACAGCCAAAGTTGAGAATTATGACAGACGAAATTACCTGTGGAAAAGATATTTTGGGAGCCTTGCTGATGGGACATAAATTTAATTCTTGGTGGACTGGAACTTCTTTGTGCATAGAAAAAGCAAGAGAATCGGCTCCCGGGCAAAATGCCACAACTTTGCAGGTTGCAGCAGGCATTATTTCAGCTGTAAGATTTATGATTGAAAATCCTAAAAAAGGATTTTGTCTCCCAGATGATTTACCTCACGATTTTATTTTGAATATTGCAAAGCCATATCTGGGAGATTTTATTTCAGAGCAATCTGATTGGACGCCCTTAGATAATAGAAAAATACATTTTCCTGAAAATAAAAAAACAAAAGCCGAAAAAGATCCTTGGCAATTTTATAATTTTTTACCACTGCCTTAATTTTGTAAAAAAGCCTCTTTATGGGGTTTTTTAGTTGAATTTTGGGATTCAAAAGGGTAAGATAAATTAAATTAAAAAATATGAAAAAAGAAACAGACAATTTAATGGAAAAAATTGTATCTTTATGCAAGAGAAGGGGTTTTATATTTCCTGGATCTGAAATTTATGGAGGTTTAGCTAACTCATTTGATTATGGGCCCTTGGGGGTTGAACTAAAAAATAATATAAAAAATTTATGGTGGAAACGTTTTGTGCACCAAAGAGACGACATGGTTGGGATAGATGCGGCTTTGATAATGAATCCAAAAGTTTGGCAGGCCAGCGGGCATTTGGAAAATTTTTCTGATCCATTGGTTGAATGCAAAAAATGCCATCATAGATTCAAAAAAGATTCGTTGGAAAAAAACAAATGTCCTGATTGCAATGGAGAATTGATGGAGCCAAAACAATTTAATTTAATGTTAAAAACCTTTCTTGGGCCGGCGGAAGATGATGCCAGTAAAGTATATTTTAGACCGGAAACTGCGCAGGCAATGTTTGTTGATTTCAAAAATGTTTTAGACACTACAAGAAGAAAAATTCCTTTTGGAATAGCTCAAATTGGGAAAGCTTTTAGAAATGAAATTACCCCGGGAAATTTTATTTTTCGCACAAGAGAATTTGAGCAAATGGAAATAGAATATTTTATCAAAGAAAAAGAATGGCAGAAAGTTTTTGAAATGTGGAGAAAAGAAATGTGGTCATGGATGGAAGATGAGCTTGGTTTGGATAAAAAAAATATTCACGAATTGGATGTGTCAGATGGCGAAAGAGCGCATTATTCCAAAAAAACAATTGATTTTGAATATGATTTTCCTTTTGGAAAAAAAGAGCTTTATGGTTTGGCTTACAGGACAGATTTTGATTTGAAAAATCATTTTGCAGAGCCGCCGTATGAAGATGCAGAGTCTGGAGAAAAATTTTATCCGCATGTTATTGAGCCGTCTTTCGGAGTTGACAGGTCAGTTTTAGCAGTGCTTTACAAATCGTACGCAGAAGAAAAAGATAGAATTGTCTTGAAATTAAAACCAAATTTGGCTCCGTATAAAGTTGCTGTTTTTCCTCTTTTAAGAAATAAACCAGAATTAGTTAAAAAAGCAACAGAAGTTTATCATCAGTTGAAAGAAAGTTTTAATGTTGCATTTGACGACAGAGGAAATATTGGAAAAAGATATTACAGCCAAGATGAAATCGGCACTCCATTTTGCGTGACAATTGATTTTGATACTTTGGAAAATAATGAAGTGACAGCAAGAGACCGCGACACGATGAAGCAAGAAAGAGTGAAAATAAGCGAACTATTATCTTTTCTAAATGATAAATTCAGTTAAAGAAAAAGTTGCAGCTATTATTCCGGCGCTAAACGAAGAGGCAAATATTGGCAATGTTCTAAAAGTTCTTTTGAGTTCAAAATATTTAGACGAGATAATTTTGGTGGATGACGGATCTCAAGACAAAACAGCGGAAATCGGTAGAAAATTGAAAGTAAAAGTTGTGAAATTATCTGAAAATGGAGGCAAGGGAAATGCAATGAAGCAAGGCGTAAAATCAACCGACGCCAAAATTATTGTTTTTTTTGACGCTGATTTGATTGGTTTGACCAAAAATCATATTTTTTCTTTAGTATATCCAATTGTAAAAAATGAAGCTGATATGTGCGTTGGAATGCGGGACAGGCTTTGGGGTTTGCCTAAATTAATAGCAAAAATGGATCCGCTGATGGCAATTGGCGGAGAAAGAGCTGTAAAAAGAGATTTGTTTGAAAAAATTCCTGATAAATTTTTGCAGGGATTTGCAGTTGAAACAGCCCTCAATTATTATTGTTCAGTAAAAAAATTACCGGTAAAATATGTTGTTTTGCCAGATTTGAAAGTTGTAATCAAAGAAAAAAAATGGGGATTTGCAAAAGGGTTTTTGTCAAGAATAAAAATGATATTTGAAATTATAAAAATTAGATTAAAATTATGCATAAAAAGACAATTTTAAGCAACGGATTAAGGATTATCACAATTCCAATGGCGACCTCCAACTCTGTCACGGTTTTAATTTTGGTTGGCACGGGTTCAAAATACGAGACAAAAGATATAAACGGAATTTCTCATTTTTTAGAGCACATGTTTTTTAAGGGAACAAAAAAACGGCCCAACACCTTAAAAATTTCAGAGACCTTGGATTCGGTCGGCGGAGAATACAATGCTTTCACTTCAAAAGAAGTTACCGGATTTTGGGCAAAAGTTGATAAAAAACATTCTGATGTTGCTATAGATTGGATATGCGACATATTTTTGAATTCCAAATTTGACGAGAAAGAAGTGGCGCGGGAAAAAGGAGTAATAATTGAAGAGGTTAATATGTATTTAGATACTCCAATGGCTTACGTTGGAGAACTTTTTGAAAAATTACTTTATGGAGATACGCCAGCCGGCTGGCGCGTTATCGGCGAAAAAGAAAATATTTTGAGTTTTAACAGAAAAAAAGTTGTGGACTATTATGAGTCTCATTATTCTCCGTCAAACGTTATAGTTTGCGTTGCAGGAGCTATTAATGAAAAAGAAATAGAAGAAAAAATAAAAAAAGATTTTGAAAAAATAAAAAAAGCCAACACCGGGCAAAAATTAAAAGTAAAAGAGCAGCAATCAGAGCCGCAAATTTTAGTGCATAATAAAAAAACAGACCAAACTCATTTTTGCTTGGGAACGCGGGCATACGATTTGTTTGATAAAAGAAGATATGCATTGGCTTTGCTGTCGGTAATTTTGGGAGGTAATATGAGTTCGCGGCTTTTTATTAAAGTAAGAGAGAGAAATGGTTTGGCATACTCAATACATACCTCAGCGGATAATGCCACAGACACAGGATATTTAGTAACGCAGGCAGGAATTGACCATAAAAATTTGGAAAAAGCTGTAAAATTAATTCTGGAAGAATATAAAGATTTAAGAGACAAAAAAATTACGGCAAAAGAACTGCAAAAAGCAAAAGATTATTTGAAAGGAGTAATGTCTTTGTCTTTGGAT
>CAVZWH010000014.1:0-67375 GCA_963778905.1 Candidatus Staskawiczbacteria bacterium
GAAGATTCTTTCAAAATAAAACGCGGAATTTTTAATAAAACAGAAAATGCCATTCCATACAGCAAAATACAAAATGCAGATATTGAACGCAGCTTTTTGTTTCAAATGCTTGGCCTAAGCCGGCTAATTATTTTAACCGCCGGACATGAAGATGAGGCTTCTAATGGCAGCGCCGACGAAGCCGAAGGAGTAATTCCCGCCATAGATCAAAAATTGGCTGAATGGCTGCAAACAGAACTGCTGAAGAGAGCCGATATACAAAAAGTGGTGCAAACAAATGGAACTACAGGACAAAATTAATTTAATAAAAAATAATGAAGCTGTGGCAATGCTAGCTCCAACTTTTGCCATTGATTTTAAGTATCCAAATATTATTGGAATGCTAAAACATTTAGGATTTGCAGAGGTTACAGAATTAACTTTCGGAGCCAGAATGGTAAATTGGGCTTATGCAAATTATGTAAAAGAACATACAAAGCAAGAATTGTTTATTTCCAGCCCCTGCCCCACCGTTGTGGCTTTTGTAAAAAGCCAGTATCCTGATTTGGTAAAATATTTAATTCCAGTTGTTTCGCCGATGGTGGCAATGGCAAAAGTCCACAAAAAATTTAATCCAAACTGCAAAGTTATTTTCATATCTCCGTGCTGGGCAAAAGAAAATCTTGAGGCTCCAAAATATAAAGAAATTGACGCGGTAATAACCTTAAAAGATCTAAAACAAATCTTTGAACAGGAAAAAATTAAGGAAGAAGATTTTACGGAAAACTATTACTTTGATTCTTTTATTCGCGAGTACACAAAAATTTATCCGGTGTCCGGCGGACTTGCTTCTACCTCGCATATCCAAAAATTATTCAAAGAGGGAGAAATATTTATAACCGACGGCGTTGAAAACATCAAAAAAGCATTTGAAGAAATAAAAAACAAAACAAAACCATATAAATTTTTGGATTTATTGAATTGCCCGGGCGGATGCATCGGGGGGCCGGCAATAAACAGGCAAGATTTATCAACCGATCAAAGGAAAAAAATAATTTTTGAATATACTCATCGCTCTTCGGAAGCTACCATGGGCGAGCACGAAGGAAAAGTCAAAGACGCAAAAGACATTAATTTAAGCGTAAGTTTCTAAAGGTCGCAAAAATTAATAAAAATAAAAATTATGGACATATCAAATTATTTGGCGGAAGTTTGGGGAATTTCTATCGTAATAGTTTCCCTCGCCTTGCTTATAAAAGACAAGCACATAAAAAGTCTTTTCGCGAAGATAGAAACCGAAGAAAGTTTATTTTTATGGGGATTTATCAGCCTCATAATAGGTCTCGCTATGGTGCTGTCGTATAATGTATGGACGCAAAGCTGGCAGGTTATTATTACAATTCTTGGCTGGTTGGCTTTATTAAAAGGATTAGCGCTTCTGTTCTTGCCTGAGTATATAAAAAAATGGGCGAAAAAAATGGAAAACGCTCCGTTTTTATCTTATGCATTGATTATTATGGTTTTAATCGGCCTCGTTATCACTTACCTCGGATTTACAGCATAATCTAAAACAAAAAAACCGCGCCGTGCGCGGTTTTTTTGTTTTAATAGTAGTCTTTTACTTTTTTTAATTCTTTGTGCTTGCGAAGTTTTTCTAAAGCCTTTGCTTGAATCTGACGAATTCTTTCACGGGTGACGCCAAATTCTTCTCCGGTTTCTTCCAACGTGTGCATCACGCCGTCGTCCAAACCAAACCTCATTCCTAAAATTTTTAATTCGCGCGGAGTCAACTCGCTGGAAATTTCTTTTAATCTTTCTTTTAATAATTTTCTTGAAGCTTCGGTATTTGGCGCAATTGTTTTGTCATCTCTAATAAATTCTGCTAAAACACTGTCTTGCTTATCTTTGTCTTCGCCAACCGGAGTTTCCAGCGAAACTGCTTTCTGCGCAATTTTTCTTATATGATGCACTTTTTCCACATCCAAGCCCATTTCAGCTGCAATTTCTTCAGCCAAGGGTTCTCTTCCCAATTCCTGCAAAAGATTTTTTCTGATTTTTGTATACTTTGAAATTGTTTCAATCATGTGCACAGGAATTCTGATGGTCCTTGCCTGGTCGGCCAAAGCTCTTGTAATTGATTGTCTAATCCACCAAGTTGCATAAGTTGAAAACTTATATCCTTTTCTCCAGTCAAACTTTTTTACTGCCTTAAATAATCCTAAATTTCCCTCCTGGATTAAATCAAGCAAAGTTAAGTTTGGCGACCTGCCCACATATTTTTTTGCGATGGAAACCACCAACCTTAAATTTGCCAAAGCTAATCTGTTTTTTGCTTCTTCGTCGCCAACTTCAATTCTTTTGGCTAATTCTTTTTCCTCTTTTGCTGTCAAAAAACTGGACTTGCCGATTTCTTTCAAGTACATTTGTATAGGGTCAATTTTTCCAATAAGCGCTTTTCTGCCTTTCTTTTCTTTGGGGTGCCCTTTGGGTCTTTTTGTTTCCAAAAATTCCTGCACTTCCTTTATCAAAATGCCTCTCTCCTTAAAATCATCATAAATTTTTTCCAATCCGCCAATGTCCCTTTCAATTTTTGGAAAAGCATACAAAATTTCTGACGTCGTAACAAAACCACGTTCTTGGCCTTTTTTCAAAAGTGTTTCTAACTGGGTTTGATCTATGACAGATTTTTTGTTGACCCTTTTTGCTCTATAGGATTTTTTTTTTGAAACTTTTTTAACTTTTTTCATATAATTATGCTATTTTGTTGAATTCGCCAATCAAAATATTTACCTTTTCAAAATCTTTTTCTTGCTCTGCTTTTTTAAGCTCTTGTGAAATTTTTGAACGCCTTTCTCTTATGTTTATATCCTTTAATTCCGAGAGGCAAAGTAAAATTTCATCCGATCCGTCTTCCTGAAAATCCACCTCTGCTCTTAAAAAAAGCGTATTCAAAAAATCCTTATATTCTTCTTTTTGTGAAAAATCGGCAAAAGATGTTTTTAAGTCAATCCCCTCCTCCGGTTTTATTTTTTTTACACTTTCTATAAAATTTTTGGTTTTTTCGCAGAATAAATTATGGTGCGGCTCTTCAATCAAATTTAAATTTTCCGGATCCTTAAACACCAATGAAATAATTTTATCTTCCAAAAGTTTTTTTCTGCCCTCTGCTGTAAGATTATTAATTTTTACAACATTTGTCTCCTGCCGAGGTTGATTTATATTTTCTAATCTTACATTTTTTAATTCATCTAAAACAGCTTCTTCTTTCACTCCCAACTTCTCTGACAATTTTTGAACCCAATAAGACTGCTCTATTTTATTCTGCAATCTTTTTATTGCAGGCAGAATAATTTTTCCGATATCTTTTTTCCCTCCCGGATTTTTGCTGTCAAACTTTGCAAAAGCAGAATCAAAATAAAAATCCATTATTGTTCTTGCATTTTTCACCGATTCTTCCCAATTTTGCGGATTTTCTAAAATAATTTCTGCAGGATCTTTTGCTCCAGAATAAGTATCAATAATTTTAATATTAAACGCCTGTGATTCAGCTAAATTAATTCCTCTTTTTGTTGCGGTATCTCCAGCTAAATCCATATCAAAAGCCAAAAGCAAATTATCAGAATATCTTTTCAAAAGATTCAAATGCCTGCCAGTCAGCGCAGTTCCAGAAACAGCCACAGTATTTTCAAAACCCGCCTGATGGCACATTATGGCGTCTGTATATCCTTCTGTCAAAACGCACTGATTTTTTTTTCTTACAGATAATTTTGCAAAATTTATTCCATAAAGAACATTGCTTTTGTCATACAACATTGTTTGGGGGGTATTTATATATTTTGCTGTTTCTTTTTTGTCGGCCTCCTTAAAAATTCTGGCGCCAAATCCAATTATCTGCGAATTCAAATCAAAAATTGGAAAAATAATTCTGCCGCGAAATCTGTCATATGGATTATTCCCTTTGTCTGATTGCACTGCCAATCCTGCTTTTACAATTTCTTCCCTTGTGTATCCTCTGCCGACAAGAAAATCCGACAAACCCTGCCATGTGTCCGGCGAATAGCCCAGTCTCCATTTTTTAATTGTTTCTTCTTTAATTCCTCTTTTTAATAGATATTCTTTTGCCTCTTTTCCAACTGCGCTGTTTCCCAATTGTTTTTCAAAAAAAGAAGCAGACAGGTCGCAAATTTCATACAATTTTTTTCTCTCGCTTACAATCTGCGGATTTTCTCTTTTTAGTTCAACGCCGGCTTTGGCCGCCAAAATTCTCAATGCATCTCCAAATTCCACTCCTTCAATTTTCATTATAAAATCAAAAATTGAACTGCCGGCTCCGCATCCAAAACAATGCCACATTTGCCTTGCAGGACTTACAAAAAAAGACGGCCCTTTTTCAGAATGAAACGGACAAACGCCACGATAGTTTACTCCGGTTTTAGAAAGCTTGACATAACTGCCTACAACATCCACGATGTTAAGCTTATTTTTGATTTCTTCAATCTGCGAGTCCATTGCGATTTATATTATTGCATCTCCACTCAACAAATGCAAATGTAAATGGTCAACAAGCTGACCGCCTTCTCTGCCCACATTTATAACCAATTTATATCCTGCCAAATTTTTATCTTTTGCAATTTTTTGAGCTGCCAAAAACATTTCTCCAATTAATTCTTTATCAATCAACTCCAAATGTTTTATTGATTCAATGTGTTTTTTAGAAACAATCAAAATATGCACTTTTGCCTTTGGATTAATGTCGGCAAAAGCAATCAGACTTTCAGTCTCAAAAACTTTTGCAGACGAAATTTCGCCTTTTATAATTTTGCAAAAAATGCAGTCCATTATTTCACCTGGTAAGTTAAATTAATTGTTACATCTATTTCCTGCTGGCCCGGCTGAACCGTGGGGGCAACGGATGAAACAGCAGCTCCGCCGCCCAATTTCATCGCAGAATTATACACAACAGGAGAAGGGTTTTCATTATTTTCGTAAACATTAATTATTTTTCCTAAATTTACGCCAGATTCTTTTGCTAAATTTTGAGCATCGGCTTTTGCCTGCGCAATTGCTTTTGCCCTTGCCTGCTCTTGAAACTGCTCTGGGTTGTCAATTGTAAACTGCAAATCGCCGACTAAATTGGCTCCCTTTATTGTTGCCTGCGACAAAACATCTCCAATCTTTGTAAAATCTCTTATTTTTACCTGCACATCCTGCTCCAATGTATAACCTTGAAAAACATTGCCCATTTTTTCTGTATAATTGTAGCTCGGAGACAAATTATAATTTGTTGTCTGAATATCTTTATCATCAATCTTCAAATTTTTTATCGCATCTATCACCGCGTTCATTTCCTCTGTGTTGCTTTTTGTCACATCGGCAACTGTTGAACCTTGGGTTGTAACTCCCAAACTAACAATAGCCACATCCGGCTTTGCGTAAACCTTTCCTTCGCCGGAAACCGTAATTTGATTTTGGTTTTGCTGACTAATTGTCTGCTGCTGCAAAATTATTTCACCAACCAAAAATACTAAAACTCCCACAACCAAAATCGCCGAGAGCGTAAATGTTTTATTCAAAAATTTTATTGTTTCTTGCTCCATATTTTTTTTAATTTAATAATATTTTTCGTCTGCGGGACATCGCAGACAATTGTTAGAACCATTATCCAGCAATCCACTGAATATATTTATTTTTCTTTTGTATTTTTATTTGAATGCAAAAGACATCAATACGATAGTTAAAGCATTAAGAATCACCAATATTGACGCTGTTTGCCATTTCGTTGGAAGGGGGTTCATCAAAATATAAACCGTGTAGATTATTGCAACAATCGCCGCGCCAATAAAATTTCCTTTTACCATATTTTTATAATTAGGTTAATTAAATATCTTGACCTTTAATGAATTATAACATTTTTTTATTTGCCCCTAAAAGGCGATACTGGTACTTACTCGTTTATACCCAGTTTATCACTTGAAACCGCAAAAATCAATTAACCCAACCCTTCAACTCACTATTGTTTTCAAACAAAAAGCCCCATTCAACAAATCGGGCTTTTTGTATTTGCACTAATGCGAAATGTTTTTATAAATTATCTGCTGTTGTGCTTTCTCCTGTTGCAGGAGCTTTGCACGCCTTCCTTGCAGTTGAAAATGCAGACCAAGCAGATTTTACAGCACTATTGTATGTCTGTCTTGCTGTTTTTTTGGCTTGATTGAAAGTTGACCAAGCGGTTTTAATGTCTTGGTTTCTTGTCTTGGCAGTTGATACGCCCCAAGCAGTTGCCAACGCAGATGACCTCGCTGTAAATGCGGCAGTCATTGAAGTTGAGAATGTGCTGAAAGCTGTCTGTATGGCAGTTTCTCTAGTAGATACTGCGGCGGCAACACAAGTCAACATAGTTGATTGTGTGTTTGTTGTTGTGCCACCTGTTGTTTGGGCAACAACTACCAAACCAACGGCTAATGAGGAAACTATTAAAGCTGATACAATTATTTTTTTAACCATATTTGCATTTTTTTTATTTTTGTATTAACGACCTTTTACAATTTTTATTATACTCATTTTAAAATTAAAAACCACTCTGTTAAGAATGGCTTTTAATACTTTAGTCTCTTTTGGTTTATTACTTTCCCCCGCAATTGGCGTTAGTAGAACACTGGTTCGCTCCTGCGCCATTTATAATCACGCATGATCTATTCATACATTGTGTATGGGTCGGTATACAATTGCGATCAGTAGAACACTGACTTGCTCCCACACCGCTTACAGTTATACATTTCTGATTGACGCACGAAGTATGAGTGGCACAACTATTAGGATCGGTAAAAGAACATTGGTTCGCTCCTGCGCCATTTACAGACAAACATCTTTGGTTGACGCATTGTGTGTGAGTTACTATTGGCGCTGCGGAAAGACCCGCGGGGCCAAGATTTTTGGCATTCTTCAGCATCAATACCCCTACTACAACGACTAAAATTATTATTACCACAATGGTTATTATTACGGACTTTTTCATAATATTTTTATTTTAATGATATTTATTTATAGTTAACCAAAAACTACCTCGGATGGAAAACGACGCGGGGGTTGGAAAAAATCATTAAAATATTTTTTAGATATCAACCGATTAAAAATTGTATAATATCTATTTTCAACGCCGCAAATAAAACCGCCGTTCTTTCTAGCTAACATATCTACTTTAGGGTCTTTGAGTTTAGGTTCTTTGGGTTTTTTATTCTTGGCAACGCTCTTGGTCGCATTTTTCCCACCTGCGGTAATATTTATCACCCGGATATTGTATGTTATACTTTTTACCGCAAAATATTTATACGTAAAGAGCCCGCCAAATAAAACAACAACGGACATTAGAATAATGATTATGCCGACTAGTATTGATTTTTCCACGGGTTTTTATCTATTATCTTATTTTACCAAGAAACCGCCCCAATTAAAAGGTGCTATCAATGCCCGTTTTCTTTCTTTTATTCACACCCATAAATTGAGTTCAAATATTCTCGTTAAAGATAACGAAGTAAATATCCGACAGTATGCAAAATACCTTCTTAAGGAAGGCAGCACATCTGACAAGCGGGAACTGCTCGGAAATCTAAGAAGCCGACTCAGCTACAAAGACAAAAAGATTACGATGATTGCGGAGTAGTAAACAAAAAAAATAACAGGACGAAATTATCGCTCTGTTATTTTTTTTGTTTTCAATTTCTTTTTAGGCATTCGGGTCGCAAATAGTACTCAACTATTCGGGAACACACCGATAGTAAGTTGTCAATGCGGAGGAGGTGGGACTCGAACCCACGAGACCCTTTCGGGTCACGGCTTTCCAAGCCGTTGCAATGGCCGCTATGCGACTCCTCCAGCCAAACTAGTGCGTCGTTTTAGTTTTGTTTTTTACTGGTTTTTCAACCTCTTTTGTCAGCCCAGTAATTATATTTTCTCTTATTACTCCCAACTTATGATGCGAAACAATATTTTTTTTACTATAATATAATTCGTCAATCTTATATTTTAATCCGGCTATTGTTAATCCGCCAGCTAAATTATTTGCAAAAACTTCGTCTAAATATGCTCTTTCCTTTGAAGAAATACCAAGAGTTTTTTTTACAATCTTATCAAATTCACGTTTATAAATTCTGTCTTTGGTCATACTTCCATATCTCTTAATGCTTTTATTCTTTCTTCAATTGGCGGATGGGTGGAAAATAATTTTGTAAACCAATGAGTTTTTTGCTGGCCTTTGTATGGCGAATCAATAAATAAAGAACTGGCTGCGTCGTTTGTAATTTTCATTGGAGTTTGGTCTGAAGAAATTTTTTCTAACGCGCGAGCCAAACCTTCAGGATATCTTGTAAGCAAAGCGCCGTCAGCATCTGCCAAAAATTCTCTTTTTCTTGAAATTGCAAGCTGAACTAATGTTGCGGCAATCGGAGCTAAAATGGCGGCAAAAATTCCAACAATGGCCAAAATTGCTCCGGCTTCGCCGTCGTTTCTGCCTCTTCTTTGACCGCCAAAAAAACTAATTCTTAAAAAGAAATTTGCAAGTATCGCAATAACTCCTGCCAAAACCGCAACAACCGTGGACAACAACATATCTTTATTTCCAATGTGTGAAAGTTCGTGAGCCAAAACTCCCTGCAATTCCGTTTTGTCTAATCTGTTCAAAAGTCCTTGTGTCACACAAACTACTGCATGATTTTTGTCTCTGCCGGTTGCAAAAGCATTTGGCTGCATGTCCGGAGTGATATAAATTTTTGGAAAGGGCAAACCGGCTGTGATGCAAAGATTTTCAACAACTCTGTAAAGTTCCGGATTATCTTTTTTTTCTATAGCCTCTGCTTTGTACATTTTCAAAACAATTTTATCTGACCACCAATAACTTCCGAAAGACATAAAAACGCTCAGAAATACGGCGATATATAAAATTATGTCGCTGTTTAAGAGATAAGAAAAAAGCCAGCCTAAAGCTATGATAAAGACCAAAAACCCAGTTAATAAAAACCAGGTTTTTCTAGTGTTTGAATCTGCTTGCGTATAAATGCTAGCCATAAAAATTAAAACTTTACTGCAACTGGTTGTTTTTCTGCATCGTTTGCTGTTTGAAACAATTCCATTTCTGTAAATCCAAATGATTTTGCAATTAAATTTGCGGGAAAACTTTCAATTTTAATATTAAGATCCCTGACATTTGTGTTGTAAAATCTGCGGGCTGCCTGAATTTTGTCTTCTGTGTCGGTAAGTTCATTTTGCAAATCCAAAAAGTTTTGCGAAGCTTTTAAGTCAGGATAATTTTCAGCTACGGCAAACAAACTTTTTAAGGTGCCCGAAAGCGCGTTTTCAGCTTTTTCTTTGGCTCCTGTTCCTTGAGCATTCATTGCGTTAGCTCTTGCTTGCGTAACTTTTTCAAAAACTCCGCTTTCGTGAGAGGCATATCCTTTTACGGTCTCAACTAAATTTGGAATCAAATCATATCTTCTTTTTGTCTGAACACCAATATCCGACAAGGCTTCCTTTGCCCTATTTTTTAACGTAACTAAGCCATTAAAAGCAGCTATTATCCATAAAATAACAACTACTACAACTGCTAAAATAATCCACAATATTATTGGCATAATTCTATTTTGGCAAACTATCAATCAAATCCTCTAAATAAGGATGTTGTATGATAAATTTGTAATTAAATAATTTTATAAGTGTAAAAAAATCTTCCAGCTCTTCTCTAAATGTCTCGGGTCCAGAAAAAACCTCCCACAATTGTACTACGATATTTTTTGTGTAATGGTGCAAAATTTCATAGTCAGATTTTTGCTTCAAATAATTTATTATTTGCTTAAATTCTCCCCTGTCTAACCAAATGCCCTGGCACATTTTGCAAAAATCAACTTTGGTTTTTGACTCGTCATATTTTATTTCCATCAATCCAGCTCGGCAAACAGGACAATGTTTGTCGCTTCGTGAAACTTTGAATTTTGATTTATCTCTCCACAAATCAATATCTAACCAATTCAAATTTTTATCTTTATCATCTTTTGCTTGTCTCAATTCATCTTTGTCAAACCAAATGCCCAAACACTTCGGACAATAATCAACTTCCACATTATGAAACAAAGCTCTTTCTAATTGTTCATTATCATTGGGGCAATTCATATTATTATAATACATAAAAATACCAATTTATGCAAATAAAAAAGCTCCGCGACACATGCAGAGCAACCAAATTGTTTTCAACCGCCTTCTTTGGCGAGAGATCTGTTGTGGGCTAGAGACCTCCTTTGACCCAGGTCGTCGTAATATCTTTTCAGTTCTTTTTCGTCCATTACCATCATGGCTTCTATATCCGTGTTCAAAGACGGATGAAATTCATTTTTTCTCACAAAGAGCTGATACCACCAAAGTTTCAGGCGCTTGTTCCAGATTCTCCGCCGGATGTTTTTCAAACTTTCCGAAAGATCGTAACGAAAATACAAATACAATTCATGCTTAAATTTTTCCCATTTTGTCATGAAAACTCTCCTTGCTTTGGGGTTAACGAGACGAAAGGATACCAACTTTATTTAATTTCTATTTTTTAATAATCTTCTGGCATCATCTGGTTATGCATATGGCCGCCTTTTTCCTCTTTTTTTGGTAATTCTGAAACAACTGCTTCTGTTGTCAAAAGCATTGATGAGGCTGAAACCGCGTTTTCCAAAGCTGTTCTGACAACTTTTGTCGGGTCAACAACTCCTGCTGCTATTAGATTTTCGTAAACCATTGTTTGAGCATTAAAACCAAAATCTCCGCTTCCTTCTTTTACTTTTTGAACAACAACTGCTCCGTCAACTCCGGCGTTTTCAGAAATTTGCCTGATAGGTTCCTCAATTGCTCTTTTCAAAATATTTACACCGGTTTTTTCATCACCCTGCGCCTCAACTTTTTCTAAAGCCGACAATGTCCTTAACAAAGCAACTCCTCCACCTGGCACAATTCCCTCTTCAACCGCAGCTTTTGTTGCATGCAAAGCGTCTTCTAATTTATGCTGTTTTGCTTTTTGCTCAACCTCTGTGGCTGCTCCAACTTTTATCACTCCCACTCCGCCAGATAATTTTGCCAGTCTTTCCTGCAATTTTTCTTTGTCAAAATCTGATGTTGCAGAACTAATTTCTTTTTTTATTGCTCCAATTCTTGCCTCAATATCTGATTTTTCACCTTTGCCTTCAACAATCGTTGTGTTTTCTTTTGTTGAAATTACCCGTCTTGCCTGTCCCAACATTTCCAACTCAACATTTTCCAATTTCATTCCTTTTTCTTCTGAAATAACTTCTGCCCCTGTTACAATTGCAATATCTTCCAACATTTCTTTTTTCCTGTCGCCAAATCCCGGAGCCTTAACTGCCAAGGCATTAAAAATTCCGCGAATTTTATTTACAATCAAAGTTGTTAGGGCGTCTCCGTCAACATCATCGGCAATAATAACCAATTCTTTTTTGCCGGCTTTTACCAATTTTTCTAACAAAGGTAAAATTTCCGGCAACGAACTTATTTTTTTATCTGTAATTAAAATGTATGGCTCTTCCAAAGACGATTCCATTTTTTCAGTATTGGTGACCATGTATCCAGAAATATATCCTCTGTCAAACTGCAAACCTTTTACAATTTCTTTTGAAAGCCCAAAAGTTTTTGATTCTTCAGTTGTAATTACTCCGTCTTTTCCAACTTCTTCCATAACTTCGGCTATTAAATTTCCCATTTCCACGTCCTGGGCTGAAATTATTGCAACCTGCGCTTTTTCTTCTTTTGTGGAAATTGGTTTTGACATTTCTTTTAAGGCCAAAACAACCGCGTCTTTTGCTTTTATAATTCCTTTTCTCAATGCCAAAGGATTGGCTCCGGCTGCCACATTTTTTAAGCCCTCGCTTGCAATTGCCTGGCAAAGCAAAACCGCTGAGGTTGTGCCGTCTCCGGCAATGTCATTTGTTTTACTGGCTACTTCTTTTATAATTTCTGCTCCAATATTTTCAACATTATCTTCAAGCTCAATGTCTTTGGCAATTGTCACGCCGTCGTTTGTGATTGTCGGGCTTCCATAACCTGAACCCAAAACAACATTTCTGCCCTTTGGTCCCAAAGTTACTTTTACTGCATTTGCCACTTTATCTAAACCAGATTTCAAAATTTTTCTTGCGTCTTCGCTATATTTAATTTGTTTTGCCATATAATTTATTTTTTATTAAAGCGAGGCAAATAAATTTTTGCAGCCTCCGCAGTGCCGCGAAGCGGACACGAGGACTAGCAAAAAAATTTATTTGCCGAGCGCTATTCTATAATTGCTAATATGTCGCTTTCTGTGGCGATTAAATATTCTTTGTTATCAATTTTTATTTCATTCGGCCCGTATTTTGTAAACAAAACTTTGTCGCCGGGTTTCACTGACATCATCATTATTTTTCCATCTTCTGTTTTTTTGCCGGGGCCTACGGCAATAACTTTTCCTTCTTCTGATTTTTCTTTTGAAGCCGTGTCAGGCAAAAAAATTCCGGCTTTTGTTTTTTCTTCTTCCTTTATCGGCTCAATTAAAATATGATCTGATAATGGTTTGATTGTCATCTTTTTTTATTTAATTAGGCTCTAGACTAGCAGTCTGTCATGGTATAATGACAAAATGTTAGTAAATAGTCTCAAAAACTCTAAATTATCGACATTTAAAATTAAAAAAATTATTGAACACTTTTGTTTGGATATTAACGCCTCCAAAGCAGCTCCTCTGGTGGGCGTAAATCGCAACACGATAAATTACTGGTACAACAGATTTCGTGTGGCAATTTATGCTCATCAGCACAAAGAATTTGAAAAGATTTTCGGAGAAGCGGAAGTGGACGAATTATATTTCGGAGCAAGACGCAAACGCGGATTCCATGGCAAGCTGAAACGCGGACGAGGCACGCAGAAGCAACCGGTGTTCGGAATACTGAAACGCAACGGACATGTTTACACAGAAATCGTCCCTAACTGCAAAAAAGACATTCTGCAAAGCATTATCAGAGGGAAAGTAGATAAATCAGCAGTAATTTATTCGGACAGCTGGCGTAGCTATGACGGACTTGTTGATGTAGGATACGACAAACATTTCAGGGTTAATCACGGAGACAATGAATTTGCAAGGAAAGGTACAGGTATTCACATCAACGGCATTGAAAATTTCTGGAGCTTCACCAAACGTCGACTGGCTAAATTTAATGGTGTAAAAAAGAATTTCGAACTGCATCTTAAAGAGTTCAGAGTGGCGCTACGGAAAAACAAATGATACAATGAAAAAAGAATTGTGGAAAATTATTAAAAAATATTATTAAATTAATCGGCTACTTTGACTAGTCTTGCTAGTCTAGAGCCTTAATTAATATAATGTAATTTAGAAAATTTTGAAACTTATGTCAAGTTTTTAAGATATTTTCCCGTGTAGCTGTTTTTAATTTTTGCGATGTCAGCTGGCGTGCCTTCTGCCACAATGTTTCCGCCCGCATCGCCGCCTTCGGGGCCCAAATCAATTAACCAATCAGAATTTTTTATCAAATCCAAATTGTGCTCAATCACCAAAACAGTATTTCCTTTTTCAACCAATCCCGCCAAAACAGAAATTAACTTTTTTATGTCGTCAAAGTGCAAACCGGTTGTCGGTTCGTCTAAAATATATAAAGTTCTGCCGGTTCCTTTTCTGGAAAGTTCTGTTGCCAATTTTACTCTCTGCGCTTCTCCGCCAGACAAAGATGTGGCCGATTGCCCAAGCGAAACATAAGACAAGCCAACTTCTTTCAAGGTTTTCATTTTTTCATAGAGGCCCGGAATATTTTTGAAAAATTCCATTGCTTCTTCAACTGTCATTTCCAAAACCTCGGCAATGTTTTTGTCTTTGTAAGCAATTTCTAAAACTTCTTTGCTGTATCTTTTGCCATGGCATTCCTCGCATTCAACATAAATGTCGGGCAAAAAATACATTTCAACTTTTTTCTGACCCTGGCCTTCGCAAGCCTCGCATCTGCCGCCTTTTACGTTAAAACTAAATCTGCCAGCTGAATATCCGCGGACTCTTGCCTCTTTTGTTTTGGTAAAAATATCTCTTATATATGAAAATGCTCCGGTATATGTTGCCGGGTTTGACCTTGGAGTTCTGCCAATCGGCGACTGGTCAACTAAAACAACTTTATTTAAATTTTCAATTCCCAAAATTTCTTTATGTTTTCCCGGCTCATCTTTTGCCCTGTAAAATTTTCTTAACAATGACTTTGCTAAAATATCATTTACCAAAGACGATTTTCCGGAACCGGAAACTCCGGTCACGCAAACAAATTTTCCTAAAGGAATTTTTACGTCAATATTTTTTAAGTTATGTTCTTCTGCTCCTTTTATGACCAAAAATTTGGCAACGTCGGACGTAGCCTTTTTTATTTTTGGTTTATCAATTTCAACTTTTTTTCTGCCAGATAAATAGTCGCCTGTAAGCGTATGAGCTTTCAATATTTCTTTGTACATTCCTTCAAAAACAACTTTTCCTCCGTGCTTTCCAGCTCCCGGCCCAATATCCACAATCCAGTCAGATGCCCTCATTGTCTGAGGATCATGTTCTACGACAACAACAGTATTTCCCAATTCTTTTAATTTTATTAATGTGTCTATTAATTTATGCTGGTCTCTGGCATGCAAGCCGATTGACGGCTCGTCTAAAATATATAAAACTCCTGACAATTTTGAACCAATTTGAGTTGCCAATCTTATTCTTTGCTCTTCTCCGCCGGCCAAAGTTCCGGCTTTTCTGGACAAAGTCAAATAAGAAAGACCAACGTCATTCAAAAATTGCGTGCGGTCAATTATTTCTTTTGTAATCGGCTGACTAACTTTTGTTTCGCCGGCATTTAGTTTTGCAGGAAGTTTTTCAAAAAATTCTTTTACTTTATCAACGGGAAAATCAACAATTTTATCAATAGATAAATCAGCAACAGTCACTGCCAAAACTTCCTGCTTTAATCTTTTGCCTTGACACTTCGGACAAATTTTGATTACCATATATTGCTCAATTTCCTGGCGGGTCCAATCAGAATCTGTTTCATGATATCTTCTTTCCAAATTTGGAATCACTCCCTGAAATTCGCCGTCTCCGTGCAAAATAATATCCACAATTTTCTTGGGTAAATCTTTTACTTCTTCATCCAAAGAAAAATTATATTTTGCCGCCAAGCCGGAAAGAATTGAGTAATAATATCCCTGCCTGCCAACTTTATGGGAAGCCCGCGACCACGGCCAGATAGCTCCTTCGGCAATTGTCAATCTTTTATTTGGAATTACTAATTCCGGATCAACTTCCAATTTTTCGCCAAGACCTGTGCATTCAGGGCAAGCTCCATAAGGATTGTTAAAAGAAAATAATCTTGGCTCTAATTCTGGCAAGGAAATTCCGCAATCTTCGCAGGCAAAATGCTCTGAAAAAATTAAGTCTTCTTTTTTAGAATTTACAATCACAATTCCTTTACCGAGGCGAAGAGCAATTTCCAAAGAGTCAACTAATCTTGACCTGTCCAAGTCTTTATCTAAAACTAACCTGTCGGCGACAACTTCTATGTCGTGCTTTTTTTGTTTATCTATTGGCTTTTCCAGAGATTCTTCAACCGGAAAAATCGTCCCATCAATTCTCACGCGGACAAATCCTCCTCTTTGAATTTCTTCCAATACTCCATAGTGCTCTCCTTTTTTGCTTCTGATAACCGGCCCTAAAATTGTAATTTCAGATTTTTTGGGTAATTTCAAAACTTGGTCAACAATCTGATCAACTGTCTGCCGCGAAATTAACTTTCCGCAATTTGGGCAGTGTGGTTTTCCAATTCTTGCATACAAAAGGCGCAGATAATCATAAATTTCTGTGATTGTGCCAACTGTTGAGCGCGGGTTATGGGTTGATTTTCTCTGGTCAATGGAAATTGCCGGCGAAATTCCTTCAATTTTATCAACATCCGGCTTATCCATAACTCCCAAAAACTGCCTGGCATAAGCTGACAAACTTTCAACATATCTTCTCTGGCCTTCGGCATACAAAGTATCAAAAGCTAAAGAAGACTTTCCAGACCCAGAAAGCCCGGTAATTACAATCAATTTATTCTTCGGCAAATCTAAATCTATATTTTTTAGATTGTGAACTCTTGCGCCTCTAATTTTTATATATTCATTTTGCATTGCAAAAAGTTTAGTGGTTCATTATACAACTTTTTTATATCGGGCGCAATAGCCACGCACACATGCAAATCATAAAATTTTTAAGAAACGTTAATCCAAAATCTATTTTTGAAATAATGCTGAATTTTGTGTGTATTGGCATGGGACAGAAATCCAAGATATGACTGCAACGATTGGAGAAGCGAATTTCTGGAAATAAGTCCTTGATTGTATTTTTTTATTCTTGATTCAAATTTTTTTATAATTCTCTTTTTTGTTTTTGTTCTGACCAATCTATGCTTTTGAAAAACTACATAGCCAAGAAAATCTATTCCTTGGCTCGTTTTTCGTATTTTTGTTTTCTCTTCGTGAATTTTTAACAAAAGATTTTCTTCTAAGAAATCTATTATTTGCGGCACAAGATTTTCTAAATATTTTCTATTTTCCGAAAGTATCAAAAAATCGTCTGTATAGCGAAGATAATATTTTACTTTTAGTTCTTGTTTTATAAATTTATCAAGCTCGTTTAGATAAATATTGGCAAAAAGCTGAGAAGTTAAGTTTCCAATAGGAACTCCTTTATTAATGCCCAACACAGAATAACTTGACGAAAAGCTTGATATAATCTGCTCTAAAAGCCAAAGTGTATCATTCTCCTTTACTTTCTTTTTTAAGATTGTGAGCAGAACATTATGGTCTATTGTGTCAAAAAACTTTTTAATGTCGCACTTCAGAGAAAAGCATGAAACCTTATTATTTTTGCTTACTTTTCTTAATATGCTTTGCAAAAAATCCACTCCTTTATGAGTGCCGTAGCCCTCCCTGCAAGAAAAAGATGCGGAGATAAAGCCAGCTTCAAAGATGGGATTTAGAACCTGGAAAACAGCATGGTGCAAAATGCGGTCTAAAACTTGCGCCTTATGGATGTTTCTTGGCTTCGGGTCTGAAATATTAAAAGAAATGTAATTTGAATGTTTGTAGGTTTTGCTTTTTAGCTCTCTGTGCAGTTTAAATATATTTTCTTCAAGGTTCCATTCAAAAAGCTGAACATCTTTTTTGTTTCTTTTGCCGTTTTTAAATTTATCCCAGGCTAAAAATAGGTTCTCTGAAGAAGTAATCTCGCTAAATAGGTCTCTATAAATCTTCATAATAAAAAAATAACTAATTAATAAAAAATATGACAGAAGAATTTGATATACCAATATTTAAAAAAGTTTATGATTTGTATAAAACGTTTTATGCTTTCAGGACTACGGTTCCAAAACAAGAAAAATATACTGTCTGGCAAAAATCTGAAAATCTGATTTTGGAAATCTTGGAAGGGATATTATCGGCCAGCTATAAACATAAATTTGAGAAAACTCCCATATTAGAAAAAACTAGTCTAAAGCTTAATGTCCTCCGTGTTCTTATCAGGCTGATGAAAGATATTAAAGCAATCGATAATAAAAAGTATTCCTTGTTAGAGGAAAACATAGATGAAATTGGAAGGATGCTTGGCGGATGGCTGCGATCCACCGTCAGCAGATAGATTCAATATTACAAAAGGCATTCAAAAATGAATGCCTTTTGTAATTGGTGAGGAGAGACTTCGGGGCGAAGAACGACGAGGAGCCATAGTTGTCGTTGGCATTGTCGACATACTTCGTGTCGAACTTGACCTTGCCGTCGTTGAAGTTGAAGTACGGAGCGTGGTCAAACTGGCCCGAGCCATCATCGCAAAATTTGCCTTTATCCATCCTTGGGTTTGAAGTACTAATTAAAATTAGTACTTCAAACCCTTACACTGGATATAGAGGTTTACTTCTGCGTTAGCAAACTATATCCTCTCAATCCTGTATTTTATTCGACGGCATTTCTTAAAAAAGAAAACCCGCCACAGATAAGGCAAGCAGTATCTCCCCAAGACAACGCGCTCTTTGCATCCGTGAACGCAAAGACTCTGGTTGTTTTATGAAAAGAGAGTTCGGTGACAGTCATCCTTAAACAACTGTTCATTAACCTAATCTCAAATCAAGTATACACAAAATATATTTTTTTGCAAAAAAAAGATGGCGTTGTCTGCAGAGCAAACAACGCCATGTGCCGCGAACGAAAGGTTCAAGGAATAAGAATTCGAAAGAACCAAGCGTTCGAAGCTTGAGGAACAGGTTTTACTGCGGGGCGAAGAACGACGAGGAGCCATAGCGGTCGTAGGCAATGCCGACATACCCCGTGCCGAACCCGACCTCGCCGACGCGGAAGAAGAAGCACGGAGCGCGGCCAAACCGGCCCGAGCCATCATCGCAAAACTCGTCGCCAGCGCAATCGATGTCCAGCTCTTCCCAGCGAACGAGTCGCTCGGGATGAGTCAGGATAATGGAACCGACTGCGAGACTGGTGAGGCCGAACTCGTTGGTCTTAAAGACCTCGCGAGCCCGACGTACCGAACGTCCGCGGTGGCGCATGCCGAGCTGACCAGCGATGATCAGGATGTCGCCCTTTTGCGTTTGGGTGATCTGATTGATCATCTGTGCCGTGCGAGTGTGAACTCGCAGGTGAGCCGTGTCGATCTGGCCTTGGCGGTAGTTGTAGAACGACCGCGAACCAGCGACCTTCTCGTGAACCAGTTGGACAGCGCGGCAGTACTTCTCGGTCGGGTCTTTGACCTCCGGGAAAAACCTGGAAGCCAAAGCATCAACCGACGGAATGGCGAACCATCCTTCGGCGCCTTCAGGAAGTTCGGGAAGATTTTTCGCGAACTCAAGGGCTTGACTCGGGTCGAGGTTGAAGATCGCGGCAAGTGCCTTGATCTGCGCCTCGATCTGCTTGGGCCCCTTGTACTCCTTGGGGTACGTGTAGCTGGAACAAACTTCTTCGTTCTTGAACCTGTCGGTGAGACAATTCTCGGCGATGAAGCTGCTTACCAGATCGGAAAGACCCGGAGCTTCGTTAACTCGCTGAGATTCCTCCTCGGACAGTCCGGCCTTGTTGTAGGCAGCCTCGACAACCGAGATGAACTTGAGACCCTTTGGGTCCCGAGCTGTAACAATAGACGGAGCCAATGTCGTAGACATCGGAGCCATCCTTTCTCCGCGTCAAACGCGGTTTAACAAAGTGCATGTTGCGAAAGCCTGCAACTGGGCAACCAAACACTCGTTTAGTATGAATATATTATATCAAATGGACACACTCTTGTCAATGATTTTGACTTGAAAAATTGCCAATTTATGTTAATCTAAAAACATGGATAAATTCAAATTTCTGCCGAAATCAAAACTCAACAACCTCCCGAAAACAAGCGGAGTATATTCTTTTTATGATAAAAAAGAACTTGTTTATATTGGCAAGGCAATAAATATACAAAACAGAGTTAAAAACCACTTTCATCGGGTTAAATACCGCGAAGCGGTAATTTCGCCTTCGGCGAAATTATTTAACCCGATGAAGCAACCGTCTTACAGAGATGATTTATTTATAGAAAAAGTAAATAAAATTAGTTTTTTTGTGACCAATTCAGAAATTGAAGCGTTAATTTTGGAAGCAAATTTAATTAAAAAATATCAGCCAAAATTCAATGTTGTCTGGCGAGATGATAAAAATTATTTTTATGTGGCGATAACAAAAGGCGAAAAGCCGATTGTTTATATAACACACCAAAAAAATGAGCCGGCAGAATACATTGGACCTTTTGTGGAGGGAAATGCCTTAAAAAAAACTTTAAGGTTTTTGAGAAGAGTGTTCCCCTACTACACAACAAAAAATCATCCTAAAATAAAATGCACCTATTGCCATTTGGGTTTATGCCCGGGGCCAAATCCAAATTTAACAGAATACAAAAAAAATATAAAAAAATTAATTTCTATTTTGCAGGGAAAAAGAAATGCTGTTTTAAATTCTCTAAAAAAAGAAATGAAAAAACTTTCAAGAGAGAACAGATTTGAGGAAGCTGGAAAAATTAGGGACAGAATTTTTAATTTACAGCAGGTAATGTCGCACACAAATGTAATCAGCAGCGAAAAAGTTAGTGCGAGGTCGGATCTCGCCCAAATTTTAGGCAAGATTCTGCATATGGAGAATAAAATAGAAAGAATTGAGTGTTATGATGTTTCCAATATCCAGGGAAAATCTGCAACCGGGTCCATGATTGTTTTTGCAGATGGAAAACCAGATAAAAGTCAGTACAAAAAATTTAAGATAAAAATGGAAAATGAACCGAACGACATCGCTATGTTAAAAGAAGTGCTGGAAAGAAGATTTGCGCATCCAGAATGGAAATATCCCGAGGTAATTTTAATAGACGGCGGAATCGGCCAACTAAACGTTGGCCTCAAAATCAAAAATCAAAATCCAAAAATCAAAAATATTTTATTTATATCTTTGGCGAAAAGAAACAAAGAATTATTTATTGAGGGCAAGCAAAAACCAATTTTGTTAAAATCTTTGCCTCAAGAAATTTATAATCTGATTTTGCAGCTTGACGACGAAGCGCATAAATTCGCAATAGCTTACCACAAAAAACTAAGAAGTCGGGATTTATTATTGCACTAATGCCAAAAATCTGCTACAATATATAAAGATGAAGAGGTTATTCTCTCAAGTTGTCGCTGCCATACTTGGATTATGGCTGGCGACATTATTTGTGCCCGGGGTTGTAATCAGGACATATCCTAAATCAAACTTCTTCGGTTTTCCTTTAACAGCACAATGGGAAATTTTTTTGGTCTTAGGAATTGTTTTAGGATTGCTAAACTATTTTCTAAAACCGCTTTTGAAAACGCTGGCTCTGCCTTTGGAAATAATTACCCTCGGACTTTTTACAATTGTGATAAATATGGCTCTGTTGTGGCTTTTGGACGTAATGTTTGACGAATTATATGTGCCGCTATTGTTGCCGCTTTTGTACACAACATTAATTATTTGGGGGTTAAATATTATTATTAGTTTTTTTATAGCAAAAAATAAATAAAAAAATAAATCAAATTTTATTTTATACACAAATCGCTGTTTCTGTAATTTTAATTGTGCTTATTGCAATACAGCAAAGAGGAGCTACTTTAGGCGCCGGATTTGGCGGTGGCGGAGAAATTTATTCCACCAAGCGCGGAGCGCAAAAAAAAATATACTACGCAACAATAGCAATTGCAACTATTTTTCTCGTTTTGGGCGTATTAAACATATTGATACAATAGATTTAACAAATGAAAAAACTTCCAAGTTTTTCTCAATGGAAGCAAATTTTTAAGATATTAAAAGGAACTGAAAGAATATTTTTTTTAGTTTTTGTTGGTTTAGCTTTGATATCTGCAATTTATCTTGCAACTGATTTTTATATAAATAATACAAAAACAGCTCCTGCCTATGGCGGAAGTTATACGGAAGGAGTTGTTGGCCAGCCACGATTTATAAATCCTATTTACGGAGAGACAGATGACGTTGACAGAACATTAATTGATTTAGTTTATTCGGGGCTGATGGCATATGACAAAGATGGAAAAATAATTAACGACCTGGTAAAAAGTTATCAGGTTTCTGATGATGGAAAAACTTATACTTTTCAGTTAAAAGATAATCTTTACTGGCAAGATGGAATGCCCTTAACGGCTGACGATGTTATTTACACAATAAAAACAATTCAAAATTCCGATTACAAAAGTCCCCAAAGAGCAAATTGGCTTAACGTGGATGCAGAAAAAATATCCGACAAATCTTTTTCTTTTTCTCTTGATGCCCCATATAATTCTTTTTTAGAAAACTGCACGGTAAAAATAATTCCTTCTCATATATGGGAAAAAGTTTTGCCTGAAAATTTTGCTTTGTCTACTTATAATTTACAACCTATTGGTTCCGGCCCTTATACTCTTTCGGGATTGGAACAAACAAATACTGGTTTTATAAAAAACCTAAGTTTAACAGCCAACAACAAATATTACAATAAAGTGCCTTATATATCTAACATTTATTTTCAGTTCTTTGCAAACAAAGATGACCTGATTAAGGCTGCCAACCAAAAAACAATTGATGGATTTTCTATCACAGATTTAGATGACAATGAGGCTTTGGCTGAAAAACAAGTTCGCCAGGGCTGGTCTGCAAATGAAAAATTTGATGTTTACTCTTTTACAATGCCAAGATATTTTGCCGTGTTCTTTAACACTCAGAAATCAAAAATTTTATCGGACAGCAATATAACGCAGGCTCTTAATTATTCGGTTAACAAACAAGAGTTGGCACAAAAAATAAGCGACTCGTTCAAAGAAAAAATTTCTGTTGTTGACTCGCCAATTCTTCCTGATTATTTTGGCTATGCGCAGCCTACAATAACTTATGATTTTAATACAGACACAGCAAACAAACTTTTAGACAAATCTGGATATGTGGATTCGGGCAATAATACAAGGGCAAAAGCAAATGATAAAAAACCAGCTTTTCAATTCAAAAGTTATTTGTCTCAAGGATCCAAAGGAAACGAAGTTGTGGAGCTGCAAGGATGTTTGGCAAGATTGGATCCAAGCTTTGCAACTCTTTTGCAGGGAGAAACCAGTGGAAAATATGGAACAGGAACCGGAAACGCAGTAACAGCGTTTCAAAAAAAATATATGCCCGGCGTGCCTTCAACTGGCGAGGTTGGAGCAGGAACAAGAAAGGAATTAAACCAACTTTGTCTGGTTCCCCAAGCCAATTCTTTGCCATTGAAGTTTACTTTAACTACCATAGACCAGCCTCAGCTTGTTATGGCGGCTAACCTTCTGAAAGATTACTGGCAAAAAGTTGGGGTCACCGTAGACGTAAAAGCATTGGATTTATCAGACTTAAAAGACGCAATTAAAAACAGAGATTATGATGCCTTGCTTTACGGTCAAGCTCTTGGAAGCCTGCCCGATTTATATCCTTTTTGGCATTCTACGCAAATAAATGATCCCGGATTAAATCTTGCAGAATATCAAAATAAAAATGTCGACCAATTGTTAAAAGATTCCAGAGAAACGCAGGATGAGCAAGCAAAAGCGCAAGATTACGAAAAACTGCAAGACACAATACTTTCAGACGCCCCTGCCCTGTTTTTATACAACCCTGATTACATTTATTGGGTTTCAGAAAAAATAAAAGGCGTAGACACAACAAAAATTGTCGACCCGGCAAAAAGATTTGCTAATATAGAAAATTGGTACATACAAACCCGAAGAGTATGGAAATAAATTTGAAAAAATTTACACCTGATGTTCGCTATTTAGATGATATGCGCGAAGTTTTGTTTGACAAAGATTTTGCAAAAAATTCTCCAAATGTCCCTTTGTATTTTATGTACAGAGGTTTAGATAAAAAAGATGGACTAAGATATGACATCACAATTATTCCGGCAAAAATGCTTGGCGATGAATTTAATAAAACAAAAGGGCATTATCATGTCGGCGCGTATCAAGAGCTTTATATGGTTTTGCAAGGAACAGCAATATATTTAATGCAGAAAAAAAACTCCGACGACAAAATTAAGGATGCTTATTTTGTTAAAGCAAAAAAAGGAGATTCTATTATGATTCCTCCATACTATGGACACGTTACGATAAATCCTTCGGAAACTGAAGAATTAAAAATGGCAAATTGGGTTTCGGAAAATTGCAAAAGCGATTATTCTTTTTTTGAAAAAATGCACGGCGCTTGTTATTATTATACAAATCAAGGCTGGATAAAAAACGAAAATTATAAATTGATTCCAGAACTTAGACAAGAGCAACCTCAAAAATCTCTTCTGCAAGATTTAAGTTTTCTAAAGTAAACCCCGTTAGAAGTCTTAATAACCTGATAAAATTTTTTGCTGGTTAAAATTACAAATGGCGAAAAATATTGAAATGAGATTGCAAAAATATTTTCAAAAAAAATATTTTTGCTCAAGACTTCTAACGGGGTAAAATCCGCGGGTATGGCGGAACAGCAGACGCGCTGGCTTCAGGAGCCAGTGGGAGAAATCTCGTGGAGGTGCAAATCCTCCTACCCGCACAGATAAAAATTTAAAAATTATAAATATTTATGATAAATTATAGACAAAATAAGATTAATGTACCGCAAAAAAACCCCATTGAGAAGCCTTTGGCTTCCAGCGGGGTCGGTAATTTAAGAATTATTCCTTTGGGCGGATGCGAAGAAGTTGGAAGAAACATGACTGTTTTTGAATATGGACAAGATATTGTGATTTTGGATATGGGACTTCAATTTCCAGAAGAAGATATGCCGGGAATTGATTATGTAATTCCAAATATAGAATATCTAAAAGGAAAAGAGAGAAATATCCGC
This sequence comes from Candidatus Staskawiczbacteria bacterium, assembly GCA_963778905.1. Taxonomy (GTDB): domain Bacteria; phylum Patescibacteriota; class Minisyncoccia; order Minisyncoccales; family Staskawiczbacteraceae; genus XYD1-FULL-39-28. The sequence continues at coordinate 24,439 of CAVZWH010000014.1, forward strand.
GCAGTTATTTTTTCTCACGGGCACTTAGACCACATTGGAGCTGCCCCAATATTGTTGCAAAAACTTGGAAATCCGCAAATTATCGGCAGGCCGCTTACTCTTGAAATGGTAAAACACAGAGTTGAAGATTTATACCACGGCGCCTCAAAAAAATTAAGAACAATATATGTAAAAGATTTACAGCAAAAAATAAATCTTGGAGTTTTTACGTTAAGTTTTTTTGCAATTGACCATAGCGTCATGGATGCAGTCGGGGTAATTTTAGAAACTCCGGTGGCTACAGTAATACATCCGGGAGACTGGACAATTGAAAAAAATCCAATTGGCAGAAAGGCTATAGATTATTCTCTCTTGGCCAGATTAAAAAAGCCAACAATATTGATGCTTGAATCTTTGGGATCTACAATTTCCAAAGAACCTGTGACCGAAGAAGAAATGTTAAAAAATCTTTACAAGTTGATAACAAAAGCTCCCGGCAGAACTATTATTGCCACATTTTCTTCGCAAATCCAAAGAATAAAACAAATCATGGAATTTGCGGCAGAGACCAATAAAAAAGTTGCTTTAGATGGTTTTTCAATGAAATTAAATGTTGAGCTTGCAACAAAATTGGGGTATATAAAAATTCCCAAAGGAGTTATAATTTCAACGGACAAGGCGCGCAATTATCCCGACAACAAAGTAATTATTGTTTGCACCGGAGCGCAGGGCGAAGAAATGGCGGCATTGTCAAGAATTGTTGCCGGCAACCACAAACACATAAAAATTAAAAAAGAAGATACTGTAATATTTTCTTCATCTGTAATTCCGGGCAACGAACGCACTGTTCAAAGAGTAAAAGATAATCTTTACCGCCAATCTGACAATGTTTATCATTCGGATATTATTGACATCCACATTTCAGGACACAGCAACATAAATGGAATCAAGGAAATGCTTGGCGAAATAAAACCGACTTATTTTATTCCTGTCTATGGTAACCATTATTTCTTAAAAGAAGCGGCAAAAATTTCTTATGAAATGGGCTTTCCAAAAGACAAGGTTTTTGTGCCAGACAACGGATCTATAATAAAATTTACAAATGGGGCACACTCTGGGTCTGCAGAAATGTTGAAAGAAAAAGTTCCTTCAAATTATGTTTTTGTTGACGGGCTTGGAGTTGGCGATGTTGGAGAAATTGTTTTGAGGGACAGGCAAATGTTAGCCGAAGACGGAATGTTTGTTATAGTGGCCGTAATAGACAAACGAACAGGCAGAGTAAAAGGTTCGCCCGATATTATCTCGCGCGGATTTGTTTATTTAAGAGAATCAAAAGATTTGCTTAGCCAAACGCGCAAAAAAGTTATTGAAATCGTTGATAAATCTGCCGGCCACGGAGGGCCGGTAAACTGGACTTATGTAAAAGACGAAATAAGAAACAAAGTCGGCGACTTCTTGCATTCAAAAACTTCAAGAAGGCCAATGATTTTGCCAGTAGTTATTGAAGTTTAATAAACAAAATAATAAGATATATTAACATGAGAATATTTTCAGGCATAAGACCAACAGGCAACATTCATATAGGAAATTACTTGGGAGCTGTAAAGCAATGGATAGAGCTTCAGGAAAAAAATGAATGTGTTTTTTGCATAGTTGATTTGCACGCAATCACCACTCCGTACGACCCGAAAGAATTGCAAAAAAATATTATTGATGCGGCCAGTATTTATTTAGCCGCCGGAGTAAATCCAGAAAAATCAATTATTTTTGTGCAGTCAGAAGTAAAAGAGCATGCCGAACTGGCCTGGCTTTTGGAAACCATAACTCCAATGGGAGAACTTTCCAGAATGACCCAATTCAAAGAGAAATCAAAGCAACATAAAGATTATATAAATGCAGGATTATTTAATTACCCTGTTTTGATGGCGGCAGATATTCTTTTATACAAAAGCCAAGGCGTTCCGGTTGGCAAAGACCAAGAACAGCACGTTGAGCTAGCCCGCACTATTGCCAAAAAATTCAACCAAAAATTCGGCGAAGTTTTTCAAGAGCCGGAAACAATCTTGCCAAAAACAGGAGCTAAAATAATGTCGCTTCAAGATCCCAAAAAGAAAATGTCTAAGTCAGACGATACAAAAAGCTACATTTCCCTATTTGATACTCCAGAAGATATTACAAGAAAAATAATGAACAGCCAAACCGATTCTGGCAAAGAAATAATTTATAACGTCACAAAAAAACCAGGGATTTCAAATCTTTTAACAATTTATAGTTTGTTAACCGACAAAACAACTCAGGAAATTGAAAAACAATTTAAGGGCAAGGGCTATGGAGATTTCAAAAAATCATTGGCAAAAGTGGTTATAGATTATTTAGAGCCATTTCGCAGAAAACAAAAAGAACTTGCCACAAGAGATATTTATGTAAAAGAAATTTTGAACAAAGGCGCCTCGCGCGCCAAAATTATTGCAGAAACCACAATGAAAGAAGTTCGCGAAAAAATGGGATTATAGAAAATTATATAATTAAAAAACAGCCCAGGAATAGGGCTGTTTTTGCTATTTAGAAACAATCTTTATCAGTTCTTTTTGTTTTTGATCTAAAATTTCTTGGGTGTCAGCTTCAATTGTTAAACGCAGCACTGGTTCTGTATTTGACGGCCGCACATTAAACCACCAGTCATTATATTCCACTGTAATGCCGTCTAAAAAATCTTGCTTTCCGTCTGAATATTTTTGTTTTACTTTTTCTAAAATTGCATCTTTATCTGCAACCTTAAAATTAAGTTCTGGAGATTTTTTATATGGAGATAATTCTTTCACAATTTCAGAAACCTTTCTGCCGTCTTTTGAAATTATCTGCAACAGAACCAAAAAACTTATCATTCCAGAATCCATATAAAAATTATCTTTGAAACAATAATGTCCTGACAATTCGCCGCCCATAATTCCATTGTTTTGCATAAGGCCTTCTCTTACATTTACAAAACCAACCTGGGTTTTTATCGGCTTTCCGCCCCATTTTTCAACAAACTCCGGAACTGCTTTTGAGCAAATTGCGTTGTAAGCGATTGCCATGCCTGGATTTTTTTCCAAAAAATATTTTGCCAAAAGTAAAAGTGTGGCATCGGCTCTGACCAATTGACCTGTTTCATCTGCCAAAAAAATTCTGTCTGCATCGCCGTCAAACATTATGCCAAAGTCTGCTTTCTGGTTTTTTATCGTTTCACTTATTTTGTCTGAGGAACCTTCCTCCAATGGATTTGGACTGTGATTTGGAAAATTTCCGTCTGGTTCAAAATTTAATGGAATAATTTCAACTGGCAGCTTGTCTTTTATTTTTTCTAATACAATCCCCGCCACGCCGCTTGAAGCATCAACAACAATTTTCATCGGCACAATTTCGCTTAAATCTACAAAAGACAAAATGTGATTAATAAAATCTTTCCAAATATCTTTTTTGTTTATTTGCGGGTCTCCATCTGTCTTAAAATGGTCTAGCTCTATTTTTAGCAATAAATCTTTGCCCCTGACCATTTCAATATCATTGCCAAATTTTTTCATCATTTTTAGCCCATTATATTCTTTTGGATTATGGCTGGCAGTTATCATAATTCCCGCATCAAAATCATAATTTCCTACGGCAAAATAAAGGCATTCTGTGGGCGCCTGACCGATGTCATAGACCTGGCCGCCTTGGGCTTGAATACCTTTTGCAAGAGCCAAAAATACCGCTGGCGACGAAATGCGGGCATCTTGTCCCAACACCACTCTTTTTACTCCAGCATACTGAACAAAACTCCTGCCTATATCAAAAGCCAAGTCCTCATTTAATTCCGAAGGATAAATTCCTCTTATGTCGTATGACTTAAAAATTTCTTTATTTAACATAAAATACTTGCAATTTAGTCTAATTTATTATAGTATTATAACATAATTTAGTAAATCTTTTTTATGACAACATACGAATTAACATACATAGTTTCGCCGGAAATAACATCAGAGGAGGCGGAAGCAAAAAGCAAAGACATTGAATCTTTGATACAAAGCAAAGAAGGGACAATTGTGAAACAGAATAATCCTATTGCAAAAACATTAGCATATCCTGTTGCAAAAAAAGCTTCCGGGTTTTTGGGTATTTTAGAATTTCAATTAGAGCCGGAAAAATTAATTGAGCTTAAAGAAATTATCAGAAAAGATGGAAAAATTGTGCGCCATATGGTTATAATAAAAGAACTAGCCAAGCCAAAAAAAATGAGAAGGGCTAAAATAATTGTTCCTGAAACAATTGCGGTTAAAAAAACAGAAAATGAACCGGAAAAAGAAGAAAAATTGGCTAGCGCCAAATCAACAATTGAAAAAGAAAAGGTCGAATTAAAAGATATAGATCAACAATTAGACGAGATTCTAGGTTAGTAAAAACATATGAATCTAAATAAAGCATTCGTTTTAGGAAATGTCACCCGAGATCCGGAAGTAAGGTCGTTGCCATCAGGTCAGCAAGTAACAAATTTTAGCATAGCAACAAACAGGTTTTATACATCAAGCGCGGGAGAAAAAAAACAGGACGCAGAGTTTCATAATATTGTTTGTTTTGGAAAATTGGCTGACATCTCTTCAAGATACTTGAACAAAGGTTCTTTGGTTTTAATTGAAGGAAGGATAAAAACAAGAAACTGGCAAGATTCTGCAGGAGTAAAACATTATAAAACAGAAATAATTGCTGAAACAATGCAATTAGGGCCAAGAGGCGCCGGATCATCTGGCAATTCAAATTATCAAAAATCATCTTTCCAAGGTCCTGAACCGGAATCAGTAAAGCCAGAAGAAATTCCTGTAATTGAAGAAAATTATACTCCCCCATCGCCCGACAATTCGGGAGACCAGAAAACAGTTTCCTTTGACGGCGACGCTGCAGACGAAATTGACGTTAAAGACATACCTTTTTAACTTTTAATTCGCAATAAACTAAACTAATTAGAATAAATTTTTTATTATGTGCTATTTTTGCCAAAAAAATATTGACGACATAGATTTCAAAAACACAGAGATGCTATCTCGTTATGTTTCTAGTTTTTATAAAATAAAACCAAGAAAAAAAACAAATCTGTGTAGCTATCATCAAAAAAAGATTGCAGTTGCAATCAAGCGCGCCCGTCAGATGGGCTTAATGGCCTATGTTCCAAAATAAACAAAAAGCCCCCAATTGGGGGCTTTTTGTTTATTCCTTAACCTTAATCGCTTCTTCCTTTATCAGTTTCATAGCCTCTGGATGTTCTTTCAAATATGTTTTTGCCCCTTCTGTCCCCTGCCCAATTTTTTCTGCTCCAATAGTAAAGTAGCTTCCCGATTGTTTAATTATTCCTGAAGTTAATCCAGCTCTCAAAGCATCTCCTGATTTTGAAATTCCTTCGTTGTAATAAATATCAAATTCTGCGGTTTTGAAAGGAGCGGCAACTTTATTTTTTACAACTTTTGCTTTTACTCTGTTTCCAATAATTTCGTCTCCTGATTTTATTTGGGCGGTTCTGGCCAAATTAATTCTTACCGAAGCATAAAATTTTAATGCTAATCCGCCGGGCGTTGTTTCTGGATTTCCAAAAACCATTCCAATTTTCATTCTTGTCTGGTTCAAAAATATAACCATCGTATTTGTTTTCGCCATAACTGCGGAAAGTTTTCTGCACGCCTGCGACATTAACCTTGCCTGCAAACCCATGTGCTGGTCGCCAATTTCTCCTTCAATTTCCCTCTGCGGAGTTAAAGCTGCGACAGAGTCCACAACAATTACGGCGATTGTTCCTGTTTTTACAAGGGTTTCAACAATCTGCAAAGCTTGTTCTCCGGAATCCGGCTGGGAAATTAGCAAATCATCAACATCAACGCCAATTCTTCTGGCGTAATCCGGATCCATTGCGTGCTCGGCATCAACAAATGCGCAAGTTCCTCCTTTTTTTTGCGCTTCAGCTAAAACATGCAAAGACAAAGTTGTTTTGCCGGAAGATTCTGCTCCGTATATTTCTATAATTCTGCCTCTCGGCATTCCGCCAACGCCCAAAGCCATATCCATTGCAATAGAGCCGGTAGGAATTACATCAACATTAACTGCGTGGATTTCCCGCATTTTCATAATCGCTCCCTCGCCAAATCTTTCTTTTATCTCATCAATAGCGCTATTCAACGCTTTATTTTCTTTTTTTTCTTTTTTATTTTCTTTTACCATAATATTTTTGTTTATAAAATTAAACTTTTTTCCAGTCGCTGTCTGCACTCCCATCTTCTGATTCGTCTAAACCTCCACTTTCAATCATATTTACTTTTGTTCCCTGGACGATGTCGCCATAAACTTCGCGAGGTTTTGCACCATCAGCAGGTCCCACAATTCCTTTTTCTTCCAACATATCAATTAATCTGGCAGCTCTTGAATAGCCAATTCTTAAACGCCTCTGCAAAAATGATGCTGAAGCTTTTTTTGTTTCCAAAACAATTTTTTTAACTTCTTGAAATAAAGGGTCATCGCCTCCAAAAAATTCTCCTGAATCTCCACTGCCGCTGCCCTCTCTGACATCTTGCTGGTCTAAGGCATCTTTTAAGTTTTGCACCAAAACTGATTGCGGCTCTTGAACATTTTTATCTTGCTCTATAATAAAGTCAGCAACTTTTTTAACTTCTTTTTCCGAAATATACGGGCCCTGAATTCTGCTAATTTTTGCTGATTTGGCAGAAGAAAATAACATATCTCCAGCTCCCAATAATTTTTCAGCGCCGGAAGTGTCTATAACAGTTCTTAAGTCAACCTGCGAGGCAACTTGAAAAGTAATTCTGGTTGGCACATTGGCTTTGATTAAACCAGTGATAACTTCTACTGACGGCCTCTGCGTTGCCAGCACCAGATGGATTCCAGTTGCTCTTGCCATCTGAGCTAGTCTTACAACACCTGCTTCAATTTCTCTGCCTTTTGCCGCCATTAAGTCAGCCAACTCATCAACCACAAAAACAATGTATGGCAATTGCAAACCAGAAGCAATAATAGATTTATTTTGATTATACGCGGCTAAATTTCTTGCAGGTACCTCGGAAAAAACCTCAAACCTTCTTTCCATTTCACGTGTTAACCACTGCAAAGCATTTATTGTTTTTGTTGCGTCATAAATTACCGGGCACAACAAATGCGGAATGTCGTTGTAATGCTGAAACTCAACTCTTTTCGGGTCAACCATAATCATTCTTAAATTTTCAGGAGTGCATTTGTAAAGCAAACTTAAAATCAAAGTATTCAAAAAAATTGTTTTTCCGGTACCGGTTGCTCCGGCCACTAAAACGTGAGGACCTTCTGTAATATCCATATAAACTGGCGCGCCGGAAACATTTCTTCCTAAAGCAACCATCAAAGGACTTGTGGCGTTTTGAAAGGATGACTGCGCCATTAAATTTCTCAAAGTAACAATTGATCTCACTTTATTCGGCACTTCAATTCCCACCAAAGATTTCCCTGGAATTGGAGCCTCAATTCTGATTGGGTGAGCAGCCAAAGCTAAAGCTAAATTATTTGATAAAGTTGTAATTTTTGAAAGTTTTACTCCTTCGGCCGGCTTAAAAGCATATTGCGTAACCGTTGGTCCAACATTTACTTCTGCCATTTCAACCGGAATTCCAAAATTTTCCAGAGTGCTTTTAATAATCATTGAGTTTTCTTTGATGTTTCCGGAAGTCGGAGCCGCCTCATTTTTATTTAATAAATCCAGCGGAGGCAAAATATAATTATTTTTGTTTGTTGTTGGTTTTTTAATTTCTGCTTTTTCCGGTTCATCGTTTCCTTTTTTGAATAAAGTTATTCTTGAATTATTTGGTTTTGCATCTCGTTTTTCTGACTCTATGCCTTTAATTTTTAAGTTTTCCTCGCTGGTTCTGTTAACTGCAAAAGTCGGCTTTTCTTCTTTTTCTTTCTTTGGGAGCTCCTGCCAAATAAATTGTAAAAATATAAACAAACCAATCAGCAAAACAGCCGCAAAAACAATATTGGCAACTATAATTCCAAAAAAATGAATAAGCAGCCAGCCCAGCAAATATCCTATCCATCCGCCGCTTTTTACCGTTAAATCTTTTACTGCCAAAATTCCCGACACGCCAACGAGAGAAATTATCAGCGCCAAACCCATTGCCAAATCTTTGCCTTTTTTTCTGGTTCTTAAAAATATCAAACCAGCTACAAAGAAAAATAAAGGTATTGAGTAAAATGCTTTTCCAATTAAAAAGTCGCAAACTTTTATAAAAAGTTCACCTGCAGAACCAGCTAAATTAAAACGGGGAAAAGACAAAACCGTAATTACTGCCACCAAAAACATCAAAATCGCTTTTATCCATCTTTTAGTCCAGTTGCTCAAAAGCGACTCTTTTTTCTTCTCCTCTTTTCCGTTTTTCCTATTTTTCCCGTTATTTTTTTCTTCTTTTTTTGCCATGGTCCAATTCACTAAATTACTCTATTATACCACTCACATTTTTTCCTTCAAGGCGGTTTTTACACAACAAAAAACCAAGCAATTTGCTTGGTTTTTTGTTCTTATTAGTCTTTTTCTTTTATTTTCGGAATAAATCCTGTGCCGACCGGAATAAGTTTTCCGATGATTACGTTTTCTTTTAATCCGCGGAGCTTGTCTTCCTTGCCTTCAAGAGCCGCTTTAATCAAAACTCTGGAAGTTTGCTGGAAAGAAGCGGCTGACAAAAATGATTCGGAATTCAAAGAAACTTCTGAAATTCCAAGCAGTATTTGTATTGATGTCGGCGGTTCTTTTTTGAGTTTTTTTAATCTTTCCACTTCTTCATTAAAGACAACTCTTTCCACAACTTCTCCTTTTATCCAATCTGAGTCGCCCTCTTCTTTAATTCTTACTCTTGAAAACATTTTTGAAATAATTACTTCAACGTGCTTGTCGTGGATATCAACTCCTTGTGAAGAATAAATTTTTTGGACTTCCTGCAAAATATATCTTTGCGTTAACTCAACTCCAGCTGACTTGTAAAGTTTTTTCAAATCCAAACTTCCTTCGCACAACGGCTGATTTTCTTTTACATCCTGGCCTTTCTCAACCATGATTGCGATTCTGCCGGGAATTTTGTATTCCATTATTTCTTTTTTCGGGGTGCCCTTTGGGCCGTTTTTTTTATCCGAAGGTTTAATTGAGACAATTCTCGTTTCTTCGTTTATTCCCACAATTTTTCCTTCGGTCAAAGACATTATGGCTTCTCCTTTTGGAGACCTGCATTCAAAAATTTCTTCAATTCTTGGCAAACCTTGAGTAATGTCTCCGGCTCCCACAATGCCTCCTAAGTGGTGGGTTCTTAATGTTAACTGAGTGCCAGGTTCACCAATTGCCTGAGCGGCAACAATTCCAACTGCTTCTCCCAATTTTATCAAATTATTTCTGCCCAGATCCCAGCCATAACATTTTTGGCAAACTCCCTGATTTGATTTGCAGGTTAATGGCGAGGCAACAACAACTCTTTCAATTCCTTCTTCTTCTGAAATTGCCTTGGCCGCCTGCCAATTTATTAATTCATTCTTTTTAACAAAAACTAATTTACCGTGCTCAACTGTTTCCAGCGCAGTTCTGCCTACGATTTTGAAAATAAAATCTTGGTCTAACAAATCAGCGTCTTTCTTGTAGACAACCAATCCTGTTTTGTCTCCGCAATCTTCATCTGCAACAATTACATCGTGAGCAACATCAACCAATCTTCTGGTTAAATAACCTGCTGAAGAAGTTCTTAAGGCCGTGTCAGCTGTTCCTTTTCTGGCTCCGTGAGTTGAAATAAAATATTCCAAAACATTAAAACCTTCTGTAAAAGATGATTTTACCGGAAGTTCAATAATATCTCCCGAAGGATTATTTACCAGGCCTTTCATTCCAGCCATCTGAACCGGCTGAGCCCAAGTGGCTCTGGCTCCGGCTGAAATAATTGACATAACAGGACCGTCCGGCGGCAAAGTGGTTTTTAGCAATGCCTCCAATTTTGTCTTTACTGTTTGCCAAATTAAAATTTTCTGGGAAGTTTTTTCTTCCGGGCTTAATAATCCTTTTTCAAAGTGGCTGTCAATTTTTCTTACTTCGGCTTCCGCCGCGTCAATTAATCCTTTCTTTTCTTTTGGAACAATCAAGTCGTCCATGCCCCAAGAAACTCCGGACAACGTGCAATATTCAAATCCCAATGTTTTTATTTTATCAATAATAACCACTGCCTCTTCATTAGAATATTTTTCAATAACATCCCTGACCAATCCCTTCAATGCTTTATTATCAATCAATTTATTTATGTACGGATAATCGTGCGGCAAAACAGCATTCAAAATTAATCTGCCTACAGACGTTTCAATCATTTCTATTTTTTCTGTATTTTTGGGACTTGGAACTTTTATTTTTTCATTCTGTCCCAAAAATCCGTATTCAAAAGCAGTAATCGCTTCAGAATCCGAAGAATAAACTTTTACTTTTTCGTCTGCTGAATCTTTTTGTTTTGTTAAATAATAACAGCCCAAAGCAATGTCACGAAAAGGACCCATTATCGGCATTCCGGTTGCCGGCCTTAAAAGATTCAGAGTTGAAAGCATAATTTCCCTGGCTTCTTTTTGCGCCTCGTCTGACAAGGGCAAATAAACCGCCATCTGGTCGCCGTCAAAGTCAGCGTTAAAAGCCTCGCAGACCAACGGGTGCAATTTTATTGTTTCTCCTTCTGTTAAAAGCGGCCTAAATGCCTGAATGCCGAGCCTGTGCAAAGTTGGAGCCCTGTTTAACAAAACTAATTTGTCTTTTATAATTTCTTCTAAAATTGCCCAAACTTCCGGAGTTTTTTCGTCAATTAATCTGGCAGCTCCGCGAATATTAAAAGCCAATTCTTTATCCAAAATTCTCTTGATTACAAATGGCTTAAAAATTTCCAAAGCTAAAGTTTTTGGCAAACCGCATTGCGAAAAATGCAATTCAGGTCCCACGGCAATAACCGATCTTCCGGAATAATCAACACGTTTTCCTAAAAGATTTTGCCTAAACCTTCCTTGTTTTCCGGCGAGCATGGCAGCCAAAGATTTTAATAATCTTTTTCCGCCGGTCGTGGCTGTTGTTGTGACTCCTTTTCTCATTTCATTGTCAATCAAAGCGTCAACAGCTTCCTGCAACATTCTTTTTTCGTTTCTGACAATTACCGGCGGAGCTTTAATTTCCTGCAAATATTTTAACCTGTTGTTTCTGTTTATAACTCTTCTGTACAAATCATTTAAGTCAGAAGACGCATATCTTCCGCCATCCAACTGAACCATTGGCCTCAAATCCGGCGGTAAAATCGGCAAGACATCCATAAACATCCATTCCGGTTTCACTCCTGCCTTTAACATTCCCTGAAAAAGTTTTAATCTTCTCAAAACTTTTTTTCTCATTGCCGGCGGAGCTTCCTTGGCTTCCTTAGCTATCTGTTTGGTTTCTTTTTCCAAATCAATTTTTGAAAATATTTCTTTTACAACTTCTGCTCCGGTTCCCGCCTCAAAAACTTCTCCGTATTTCATAGATAATGTGTGATATACAACCTCAGACAAAATTCTCATTTCCTTTATTTCCAAAACTTCTTCCTTGGCTTTTTCTCTTGCCTGTTTTAAGTCATTTTTGCCAGCTTCTGTTTTTTCTTTCTTAACTTTTGATTTGTATTCTGACTCAATTGCTTCCATAATTCCGTCGCGGGCTTTTTCATTAACTTTGGTAATAATATATGAAGAAAAATAAATAACTTTTTCCAATTGCTGAGAAGATTTATTCAAAACCAAGCCCATTCTTGAAGGAACCCCCCTTAAAAACCAAATATGCGAAACCGGAGTATACAATTTAATATGTCCCATTCTTTCACGTCTTACTGACGACTTTGTAACTTCAACTCCGCACCTGTCACAGACAACTCCTTTGTATCTTATTCTTTTGTATTTTCCGCAGGCGCATTCATAATCTTTTTCAGGACCAAAAATTCGCTCATCAAAAAGCCCGTCCTTTTCAGGCTTCTGAGTTCTGTAATTAATTGTTTCCGGTTTTGTTACTTCGCCATGAGACCAGGACATAATATCCTCGGGCGAAGCAATTTTGATTCTTATTGATTCTAAATCTAATACTCGCATGGGTTTAAAATTAAATGATTAATTTCTACTTTTTTTCGTCGCGGTAATCTCTTCTTTCTTCCCGATCATCTCTGAGTTCTCTTGGTTTTTCTTTTACTTCAACAGCCAAGCCCAAAGATTTTAACTCGGCAACAAGCAGGTTAAAAGATGCCGGAATGTTTGGATTTCTAATCGGTTCGCCCTTCAAAATTGATTCGTAGGCCGCGGCGCGTCCTTGCACATCGTCAGATTTTATTGTAAGCATTTCCTGCAAAGTGTGGGCAACTCCATAGCCTTCCAGCGCCCAGACTTCCATTTCTCCAAATCTCTGGCCTCCAAATTGCGCTTTTCCTCCAAGTGGCTGCTGAGTAATTAATGAATAAGGGCCAATTGACCTGGCGTGCACTTTATCGTCAACCATGTGGATTAATTTCATAACATACATATATCCGACTGTAATTGGCTTTGGAAACGGCAAACCGGTTCTGCCGTCGTAAACCGTAACCTGTCCTGATTCTGGCAACCCCGCTTCTTTTAATTCCGCTTTTACATCTGCTTTATTTGCTCCCAATAATGCCGGCGAAATTGCAATGTAATTTAATTTGTGAGCTGCCCAGCCAAGATGAGTTTCCAAAATCTGTCCCAAGTTCATACGAGAAGGAACCGACAATGGAGAAATTACCAAATCAATTGGAGTTCCGTCAGCCAAAAACGGCATTTCTGCTTCCGGCAAAATTTTTGAAACAACTCCTTTGTTTCCGTGACGGCCCACTAATTTGTCTCCAACTTTTGCTTTTCTAGTTTCAGCAATTTCAACCTGAATTCTTTTTATAACTCCCGGCTCTAATTTGTGTCCAAGGTCTCTTGAAAATATTTTTACATTTACAACTTTTCCTTTTTTTCCGTGCTCCATTCTCAAAGAAGAATCTTTTACATCTTTTGCTTTTTCGCCAAAAATTGCCCTCAGTAATCTTTCTTCCGGAGTTAATTCTGCTTCGCCTTTTGGAGAAATTTTTCCAACCAAAATATCATTCGGACCAACTTCGGCTCCAACTCTTACAATTCCCTCTTCGTCTAAATCTTTTAATTTTTCTTCGCCAACATTTGGAATGTCCGAAGTTGTAACTTCGGGTCCAAGTTTTGTTTCACGGACATCACAGGTAAAATCTTCAATATGAATTGATGTAAATTCGTCTTCTTTCCCCAATCTTTCTGAAATTGTAATTGAGTCCTCAAATCCTCCTCCACGCAACGGCAAAAAACAAACCAAAACATTTCTGCCCAAAGCCAATCTGCCCTGAGAAATGGCAGCGCCATCAGCCAAGACATCTCCTTTTTTAAATTCTTCGCCTTTTACAACAATCGGTTTCTGGTGAAAGCATGAATATTGGTTTGTTCTTACAAAAGTTTGCAATTCATAATCTTCTTCCGATTTTTTTCCTGAGATATCATACTGAACTTTTATATGGCTGGCATCAACTTCTTTTACAACTCCATTGGCTTTTGCCAAAATAACTTGTCCCGAATCTCTGGCAACATTTCTTTCTGTGCCAGTTCCAACCAACGGAGCTTCCGGCCTTATCAAAGGCACGGCTTGTCTTTGCATGTTTGAACCCATTAAAGCTCTGGAAGCGTCGTCATTTTGCAAAAATGGAATTAAAGAAGTGGCGACAGAAATAAATTGTTTTGAAGAAACATCAATATAATCTATTTGTGAAATCTCAACTTCAGCCGGCTCGCCTTTGACTCTGGCCTCAACTTTATTTGGCGGAATTTCAGGCAAAATTTTTCCGGTTTTTTCGTCAATTGGCACTGAAGCCGGAGCAATGCTGTGGCGCTCTTCTTCCTGAGCTGAAAGATATTCTATTTGGTCAGTTACTTTTCCATTTTTTACCTTAAAATATGGAGCTTCAATAAAACCATAAGGATTTATTCTGGCAAAAGATGCCAAGTGTCCAACAAGACCAACGTTTGGACCTTCGGGAGTTTCAATAGGACAAATTCTTCCGTAGTGAGACGGCTGCACGTCTCTGACCTCAAATCCCGCTCTTTCTCTTGTCAAACCTCCGGGGCCCGTTGTTGTTAATCTTCTTTTGTGTTCTAATTCTGCCAATGGATTTTCGTTATCCATAAATTGCGAAAACTGCGAAGAAGTGTAAAATTCTTTCACAACTGCCATCAACGGCCTTGGGTTAATTAACTGAATCGGAGTAATTGTATCAACTTCCAAGGTAGACATTTTGTCTTTGATAATTCTTTCCATTCTCATCAAGCCAACTCTCAATCTGTTCTGCAAAAGTTCAGACAAAGTTCTTACTCTTCTGTTTCCCAAATGGTCAACCTGATCAGCTTTTGCGGCCGGGTCGTTATTTAATCTAATTACTTCTTTCACAACTTCAATTAAATCTCCTATGCTTAAAATTCTTTCTTCTTTTGTAATTTCTTTGTTTAAATCTTTTGGAGCTATGTTTGGCAATCTTAACCAAGTTTTCCATCTGCCGACTTTTGACAAATCGTACCTGTCAAAATTAAAAAACATATTAAAAATCAAATCTTGGGCAGTGTCGGGAGTCACCAAGTCTCCGGGCCTCAACCTTCTGTAAATTTCCACCAAAGCTTCTTTCTGGTCTTTGCAGGTATCTCTTTTTAAGGTTTCCTTTATATATTTTATTTCTCCTGTATCAACATCACCAAATGCTTTTTCAACTTTTTCAACATTATCCAAACCCAAAGCCATAAGCAAAGTTGTTGCGGGCACTTTTCTTTTTCTGTTAATTTTTACTCCAATAAATCCCGATTCTTCTGTTTCAAATTCAAGCCATGCACCTCTGTTTGGAATAATTTTTGATCCAAAATAATTTTTTCCTCTCCAAAGTCGCGCGGTAAAAAATGCCCCGGGGCTTCTGATAAGCTGGGAAACAACAACTCTTTCAACTCCGTTTACAACAAAAGTTCCCCTCTCTGTCATGACAGGAAAATCAGCTAAATAAACTTCTTGCTCTTTTACCTCTTTTGTTTTGAGGTTTACCAATTTTATTTTTACCCTTAACGCAGCTTCCAGAGAATCGTTATTTTTTTTGGCTTCCAACCCGTTTTTATAATTTGGCTTGCCCAGTTTATAATCTCCAAACCAAAGTTCAAATTCTTTTCCAGTGTAATCTCTGATTGGAGAAATTTCTTCTAAAAGTTCCTTGACTCTTACTTTCCAAAAATCCTCCCAAGTTTCCTTTTGCATTGTCAAAAGGTGGGGAGTTGAAAAAGAGAGTTTAGATTTTGAAAAATTCCTTACTTTTTTTATAATCTCAGCCATCAAAAATTTTGTTATAGAGAGAGTTCGACTTTATAATTTAAAAATATTAAAAAATAAAATGATAATCCTGCCAAATGATAGCATTTTGCGTGTCGCAAAATGCTATTTGCCAGGATGCTTATGCAACAACAAAAAATTTCGGTGTTAAGACAACCGAAAATTAGGATATTTGATTTTCCTTAGAGTAAAGTGGCCACTTCTTTTTGTATACTATATAGTATATTCTTTTCTAAAAACAATGTCAACCCCGTTAGAAGTCTGACTACTAAAAATGAGCATTTACTAAGCAGAATATTGAAAATCAATTATTTCAGCGTATATGAAAAATAATTTATATAAATTATTTTTCATCAAGGACTTCTAACGGGGTCAATACTATCTTCTGGTTTTTATTGATTGCAAAATACCGAGTGAAATAAAATTACCTATTAAGCCCGAACCGCCGTAACTGATAAACGGCAAATAAATTCCTACAACCGGCAGCAAAGATAAATTCATTCCAATATTAATAAAAAATTGGACTGTTAAAATTATTGCAAACCCCGAGGCAAAAAGACGCGGAAAGTTTGACTTAGATTCAATTGCAATTTTTAGAACGCGCCAGACCAAAAATCCATAAATTATAAATAATGCTAAAACTCCAATCATTCCCCACTCTTCTGCAATTACAGAAAAAATAAAATCAGTGTGGGGCTCGGGCAAAAATCCGTATTGCACCTGGCTTCCTTTTGCCAAGCCTTGGCCAAAAATTTGGCCGGAGCCAATTGAAATTTTTGTCTGGTTCTGGCTCCACGAAGCTCCCAAATAATCATAAGGAAATAAAAAAGCAGTTATTCTTTGTTTTTGATAATCCTTTAATAAAAAATGCCACGAAAACCCAGCTACCAACACAAAACATATAGAAAGAATTAAAAAGTGTTTTATTTTAATTCCAGATATCAATAAAATTCCCAGCCATATTAATAACAAAACCATAGTTCCGCCCAAATCCGGTTTTATAAAAACAAAAATTGCCAGCGGCAAAACGTACAAGCCCGAAAAAATAATATGCCTGAATTTATACATTTCAACGTGCCTCATTGAAAAATATTTTGCCAGCAAAACCACCAAAACAATTTTTGTCGGCTCAATCGGGTCCAAAGACAAAAGCCCAACCTTGTACCAGCCTCTTGTTCCCCTGATTACCGGAGCAAAAAAATGAAGGCCAGCCAACAAAAATAAACATATTCCGTACAAAATTAAAATTAAATAAGAATTATTTCTTAATATTCTGTAATCAAAAAAACTTACAGCAATCATGACTAAAAATCCAAACGCAAAAAAAATAATTTGCTTTTCAAAATTTGAAAAATTGTTTTTTGCCACGCAGGTGCTATAAATTGCAGCCAAACCAAAACAAACCAGCAAAAATGCTGGAATTGTTAGTCCCCAATCAAGTTTTTTTAATTGACTCGTTAAAACACCCATTCTATTTTACCCAGTTAAATAAAATCCTTCGGGATTTTAATTTTTAGTATTACTAAAAATTATTTAACCAGGGTGAATCAGTTTCAAAAATTCCTGTTCATCCAAGATTTTTACTCCCAATTTTTTTGCTTTTTCCGCCTTGTTTCCCGACTCTGAGCCTTGCACAACGTAATCTGTTTTTGAAGACACAGATTCGGAAACATCTCCGCCAAGCTCTCTTATTTTTGCCCGGGCTTCATCCCGCGACATTTTTTCCAAACTTCCGGTTAAAACAAATGTTTTTCCTTTCAATTTGTCGCTTCCGGCTTTTGGTTTTGGATTTGTAATTTTAACTTTTTTTTCTAATTTTTCCAAAAATTTTAAGTTGTCTTTTTCTTTGAACCATTCGTAAATTGATTTTGATACAACCGGCCCAATATCCAAAATTTTCTCAAAATCTTCCAATTTTGCCTTTCTTATTTTTTTAATTGAGCCAAAATATTTTGCCAAATCAATTGCGGTTTTTTCTCCCACATTTCTAATTCCTAAAGCATAAATAAATTTTGCCAAAGTAATTTCTTTTTTATCCTGAATTGATTTTATTAAATTTTCCGCTGATTTTTCCGCAAACCTCTCTAAATTTTTGACATCTCCTTCTTTCAATTCAAACAAATCGCTTGGATTTTGCACCAAACCTTCGTCCAATAATCTATCAATAATTTTTGGCCCCAATCCATCAATATTAAAAGCAATGCGCGAAACAAAATGATAAAAATTTCTTCTTTTTTGCGCAAAACAATTTTTATTTGGGCACCTTAAAAGAACTTCTGTTTCTAATTTTATCAGCTTTGTTCCGCAAGCCGGACATTTTTTTGGCATTTTGAATTTTTTTTCATGTCCGGTTCTTAATTCCGGCAAAACTTTTATAATATCCGGAATAACGTCTCCTGCCCTGCCCACAATTACTGTGTCCCCAATTTTTAATCCCAATCTTTTTATTTCATCTTCGTTGTGCAAGGTTGCTCTGGTAATTGTAATTCCTGTAACTTGCAC
Source organism: Candidatus Staskawiczbacteria bacterium (assembly GCA_963778905.1). GTDB lineage: Bacteria > Patescibacteriota > Minisyncoccia > Minisyncoccales > Staskawiczbacteraceae > XYD1-FULL-39-28. The sequence goes on from CAVZWH010000014.1 coordinate 42,356, forward strand.
CGGCTCTAAAATCGCAACCGGAGTCATGGCTCCGGTTCTGCCAACTTGAACTGTGATTCCTAAAACTTTTGTGGTTGCTTGGACTTGAGGAAACTTAAAGGCAATTGCTCCCCTCGGCGCTTTTCCGACAACTCCCAATTTTTCAAAAATTTCATTATCATTTACCAAAACAACAACGCCGTCAATTTCATAATCCAATTTTTCTCTTTCTTTTATCCAATGCTCGCGGAATTTCAAAATTTCTTCCAAATTTTTGCAATATTTATTATGTTTGTTTGTCTTAAATCCTAAATCTTTTAATATCTTATGCTTGTCTTCATGAGTTTTTTGGCCAAGGTCAGTCAGCAATTCGTAGGCAAATGAATCTAATTTTCTGCCAGCAGTAATTTTTGGGTCTAACTGCCTCACAGAACCCGCCGCAATATTTCTTGGATTTGCATAAACCGCTAAACCCTTTTCTTTTTGTAACTTATTCATTTTCTCAAATTCTTTTTTGGTAACAAAAACTTCACCGCGGACAATTATTTCCCGCTTGTCATCAATTTTTAGCGGAATTGCCTCAACTGTTTTTAAGTTTTGAGTTATGTCTTCTCCAATGTTTCCATCCCCTCTTGTGGCGCCTGTTTGCAAAAGTCCGTCTTTGTAAATTAATTCAATGGCCAATCCGTCAATTTTTAATTCGCAATAGAAATCTATTTTATTTTTTTCATTTTCAGCAACTAATTTTACAAATCTTTCCTGCCAGTCTTCCATGTCTTCTTTGGAAAACGCATCGTTGAAAGAAAGCATTCTTTGAAGATGCTTTACTTTTTTGAATTCCTTTAAGGGCTCTCCCCCTACTCTTTGCGTTGGCGAATCAGGAGTTATTAAATCAGGATATTTTTGTTCTAAATCAAAAAGCTCCTTTTTCAAGGAGTCCAAGGCAGAGTCAGATATCTCTTGTTTGTCTAAAACATGATAAAGATACCTGTGGTGGTTTATAACCTCTCTTAATTTATTTATTCGTTGTTGGTACTGATATTTGTTGTCCATTTTTAATAGCGCTTGCTGAAGCTTGGAATAGAAGAATGCCAAAAGCTTTTGCCACTGATTTATCTTTAAAATCTATAACTCCAAAAAAACCATTACTGCCGGTCTTATCCATTAACTGAACTTTCATATATCTGTTGTCTTCCAAAGCCAAACCATAATAAAGCGGCTGCAAACTTTGTCCATTTTGGCCAGCCAAAATATTGTCCCTTGTCAAAATTTCTTTGTCAACTATCTTAAAGTCGCTGTATTTCTGAGTATAATTTTTAATATCCTTATTCGTTTCCAAAATTTTTATAATTTCCTCATTGCTTACTGCTGACAAATTTTTTATCTGGCTTTTAGAATTTTTATTTTGGAAAATAAGATAGATGCAAACAACAATTAACAATAAAACAACTAACAAAATTATCAATATGTTTTTTTTCATAGAAAATCAATTAAAAACTCGGGGTAAATGAGAAGGTAAAGTTAGGCGAATTATAATTCCAATTGGTATTGCAGTAACATACGCGCACCAGACTGCTTCCTAACGTAGCGCTAGTACTGGCGCCACCACTTGTAGTGTAATAACAATCGTTGGTGGAAGGATTATAATAATTATAATTGCTGGTTGCTGTACAAGTAGCGCACGTTCCGCCCATTAAAAAGGCCTCTACGGAACAATCGCCTTGGGTGTCATCAGTACTTGCCACTGATGCATGATGTGAGCATACATCGTCACAACTCTTATTTTGTCCAGAAGTATTCCATGACGTAAAACATCTCCAATCAGTGTTCCACCCCGAACAATAAGCAAAATAATAATTACCATCACTAACGTTTTCACCTGGCACTATATATACCTGGTAGGTTGTTCCGCTGGTAAGATTAAATAATCCTGACCATATTGTTGTTCCGGCGCAACCTGGAGCAGAAATTGGCACTGGATTGGTAGTTGGGCTTATGGCTGTAAGATTGTTTCCATTATTGTCTCTAATATATAAATTAGTGCCATATAGCAAACACCAGTTGTTGTCTGTGGTTCCGCTATTATATCCAGGTGCTTGAGCTGAAGCAATAGTTACTCCTACAAAATATTGAGCCGTGGTAGCTCCAACTTTTCCTGCCGGAATAATTATTAAAAAAGCTAAAAAAATGAGCAATAATATTTTTTTTGTCATAATATTATTTTTTTAAAATTTAATATTAAATTGCTTTCATTGATACCCATTCAATTTTATTGTCTTGTGTAAATCTTCCTTGAATCTGGACTTTATCACCATTTTTAACTCCAAAAGATCCGTAAATAGCTTCGGGCTGATCCGGCGATATAGTATATTCTTTTCCATCACTGGTTTTAATTGTAGCTTTAACTGTACTGCCCTTACCTGAAAAATTAATTGTTCCAGTTATTGTTTCTGGATAATTTTTGTTATTTTGCGCTGTAATTTCTTCTGGAGTAAGCTGCTTAACTTTTTGGGGAGGAGGTGGCGTTGCATTTTTTGCACCATTTTTAACCTGATTGGTTGCGGTTTTTGGAAGATTAAAATTATCATTAACCAAATAATAAATACCTACACCAACTGCAATTAATATTAAAATAACTATTACTATGATAACTATTTTTTTATTTTCCATGTTTTTTAATTAATATTTTTTAATTATAACATATTTAAAATTTATGCAAAATAACTAGTGCGAAGTTGCAATTGTTGGCACCTGTATACACAATGCCTCAGACCCCGAATTCTGACATAATCCTGAAACAGTTAACGATGCTGTTTTGTACGACGGAGACAAACCGAGCAGGTTGTCGCCCTGGTAAACTGCTTCTAAGGTGTGAGTTCCTGAGAAGGACGGAGTGTAGGTGTAGGTGGCTGTGCCACTTGAGTTTGTGGTAACAGGAGTGCTGTTGATGAGGGTTGCAGAATCATTGTCTCTAAATGTAATTGGTTCGCCTGCAACAGCTGAAGACAGCGTGGCTGTCAGAGTTACTGCGGTTCCCACTGAAATGCTTGATGAGCTTAAAGTAAAGGTGTTGATGGTAGTTGGGTTGCTCTGGGCCGGAGTCTGCACGCACAATATCTCAGAGCCCGAGGTTGAACAGCTGCCGGAAATGGCAAGCTGGGCTGTTTTGTACGACGGAGACAAACCGAGCAGGTTGTCGCCCTGGTAAACTGCTTCTAAGGTGTGAGTTCCTGAGAAGGACGGAGTGTAGGTGTAGGTGGCTGTGCCACTTGAGTTTGTGGTAACAGGAGTGCTGTTGATGAGGGTTGCAGAATCATTGTCTCTAAATGTAATTGGTTCGCCTGCAACAGCTGAAGACAGCGTGGCTGTCAGAGTTACTGCGGTTCCCACTGAAATGCTTGATGAGCTTAAAGTAAAGGTGTTGATGGTAGTTGGGTTGCTCTGGGCCGGAGTCTGCACGCACAATATCTCAGAGCCCGAGGTTGAACAGCTGCCGGAAATGGCAAGCTGGGCTGTTTTGTACGACGGAGACAAACCGAGCAGGTTGTCGCCCTGGTAAACTGCTTCTAAGGTGTGAGTTCCTGAGAAGGACGGAGTGTAGGTGTAGGTGGCTGTGCCACTTGAGTTTGTGGTAACAGGAGTGCTGTTGATGAGGGTTGCAGAATCATTGTCTCTAAATGTAATTGGTTCGCCTGCCACAGCTGAAGACAGCGTGGCTGTCAGAGTTACTGCGGTTCCCACTGAAATGCTTGATGAGCTTAAAGTAAAGGTGTTGATGGTTGTTGGGTTGCTTGGCGGTGGTATCTGTACACATAACAACATAGATCCTGAGGTGGCCAGCACACCACAACCTGTTACATTAAAAGGCCCTATTTGAGATTGAGACGGCAGAGTTTCTATTTGAGCGTCCCCATTATATTTGGCCTGAATAGTAATATTGCCTGTTGCGCTAAAAGTAATATAATAATATGCTCTAGCTACTCCGAGAGAATCAGTGGTTGCTGTTCCTATGGTAATTGGCGAACCTGGATTTGTTATGTCAGTAAAAGTGATTGTTTGGCCAGCTATTACCGGACCATTTGTGTATTTCAAAGCAGCCGAAAGATTAATTGTAGAACCCTGTGTTATTGGTAAAGGAGAAGCTGTAAAATTAATTATTTGGGTTTGCGCTGCGTTGCTTATGACAAAACTTGTTATATGATTATAATCTGTTCCTGAAGATTCTTGCATGCTGTTATTTAACAAATTATCTGTCGCAGAAATGTCAACCCAGTAAGTGGCGTTGGGATCCCAAACAGAAGTATTAGAAACATCAATAATCAAGCCAAAAGTGCCGTCTCCGGCGGCGCCATCGCGATGCGAGCCGTCGTCGGACATTGTGCCATCTATAGAATATACGTCATTCATATATTGCACAGGACTGCTGTTGGGCACCTCAATGTTTGCTACTGAAGAGTAAACTCCGGAAACATCCGTGACATCAGCCGTTATAACAATAAAATTAGAATATTTATAAACTTTAACGTTTGCAACGCTTGGATATGCAGTTCCGCCGGGAGGGACAACTTCAAAAGTTGGCATGGCATAACATGCATTAAAAGAAAAACAGAAAATAAGCGATACAAAAATTAAAATTGTATAAAAGAAAAACTTTCTCATCTTTTTAATTATGGCATATATGGAGGAATATTTGTAGCTAAAAATTCTATGTTGTGTCCGTCAATAATATCAATGTCTACATAATAGACGCCTGAAGGAAATGTTTGCGAACCTATGCAATTGCGATCCTGAAAGCCCATACCACAAGTAAGAGGCACCGCAGTCCAAGTGGTGGCATCCGGAGAATTTTTGATATGAGCTGTTACTGTGCTTATGCCATTGGGACTTTTAACTTCTGTTTGAATATCAATTGCTACTCCGTTTGGCACAGACCTCGGAGTTGCAATTGCATAAACCACAGTAATTACTTGCTGCGGAGTTGCTTTTGTAATAAATATATTAATTGCCCTTGTCACATCTTTATAAGAACCGGCAGAATTAATACTGAAATCAGTGGATTCTCCATCTGGATCGGGCGAAACTGTGGCTTTTACGACATAACTCTTGTCGTCATTTACATTAGTAGAAAAATCTATTTCGCAATTGTTGCATTTGTCAACATCACAACCGTCGGGATTGGTTGGATCTATAACTCCCATATAAGGACTTGTAGCTGGTGAAACCGCGTTGCAACTCAGTGGGCTAGAATCTGCAAGGCAAGGATTTGGATTATTTGTAGCATCCAGCGGACGAAGCATTGAACACAAACCTCTTACGGCGCCATCTGGTATTACTTGCTTGTCGTAAAAAAGAACTTTTTCAACTCCGCTGTCAGCAGCGTAAAAAGCAATTACAGAATTTCCTATATTTCTTATGACTTTAATTTGGCTATATAAAAGTGTGCTTATGGCTAAAACCACAGCTAATATAATTATCATTATAAAAAAAGTAATAATTAATGAAATGCCTTTTTGTTTATCTGCAATCATTTTTATTGTGCGTTAAGATTTCTTTGTGAGACCGTTGTTTGGATTGTTCTTGTCGGCTCTTGGCTGTCTCCTGGAATTTGGATTTGCATAGTAACGGTTACTCTTGGCTGAAAATATTCTAAGCCGGTGTCTTGGTCGTCAATAGGATAACCAGCGCCATAAATTCCATTAAACCCGTCTATTCCAAACCTGATTGAATTTATATTAAGCTCTTTTGAAGTAAGAGCCACTGCGTTTTCGTCGCCAACTTTGGCATAGGGCGAGTATGTTTTTAATTCTTTCAAAATATACGGAGTTGAGCTTGTGTCTAAATAAAATTCTTGGCAAACGGGAACTCCTGAATTATCTGTATTGGATTGGTTCAAAAATTTTATGCCGGTAAAAAAACTGGCGCCGGAAATGGTAACTGGCCTGGTGAGCAGATATGTGTATCCTGAATAATATGTCTCGGGATTCGGGCTTAAAGAAGAGTTATCAACAAGACAATTTCCCGCAGTATCTTTTGTCGCCATTCTCATTGCTTTTGACATATATTCTTCAACATAACTCACTTGATTCAAAAGTTCCTGCTCGGCCAAAATTTTCTTCTGGTGCTGAACAATTGAAATAAAAATTCCTATAGCAGCTCCGATGACAAACATAAATACGCCCATAACCACAATCAATTCTATTAAAGTAAACCCCGTTAGAAGTTTGCCATCCTTAGAATATTTTTTTGTAGTTATTGATGATTTCATTGTTAATTTGTGGCGGTAGAAGTCCAGCTGGACTTCTACCGCGATATTATTTAATCGCAAACTTCTAACGGGGTAAACCTTTTGATTTTCTCTGCATTTTGAAATTAACTATTATAGTTGTACCAATTATAAAAATATTCTTCTGCTGTAATAGAGCCGGGAGCGCCAGTTGGATTCAAAACATTTGGCTTTTCATCCCAATAAACAGTGACAGCAATTTTTGCAACGTAATCAATGCCAGGTAAAAAACTTACTAAAATTTGCCTCCTAAATTTTGTCTTCTGGCCGCTGCTGTAATTATAAAATCCGTTTGTATCTATTTTCAAATAATCATTTTGGTATGTAGCCATTGCAAAAGGTACTGTTGCGCCCGAACCAGTTGTGTAATCTGCTTCGCATCCTCCAATATCGCTTGTGCAAGCAGAAAGGCTTTGAAGCCAATCAGTGGTGGTGCCAGAATCCGAGGCAAGCCAGTTGGTATCTCTTATATTTCTTGCTATCTCTATGCCCTCCTGAGCTAAATAAGCTGCTGTAAGACGGTCGGAGGCATCGGCAGTTAAAACAACTATCATGGAAAAAGCGCCATAAATGCCCACAATAGCAACGGACAAAATAAAAATAGAAATAATCAGTTCAATAATTGTAAACCCCGTTAGAAGTTTGCCATCCTTAGAATATTTTTTTGTAGTTATTGATGATTTCATTGTTAATTTGTGGCGGTAGAAGTCCAGCTGGACTTCTACCGCGATATTATTTAATCGCAAACTTCTAACGGGGTAAACCTTTTGACATATTGTTTTATTATTTTACTTCTATAAGACCGGATGTATTTATGGATACGGTCCTTGACGGAATTGAAGAATCAGAGCTTACGGCCAAAACTATTTCTATATCGGTTTGCCCGCTGCTAATATTTTCTATTGATAAATATGGATTAGGCGGACTAAAATTTATACTGGTCCACTGTTGGTCAATATTATTAACAGCTTCTATATATACACCTACTTTATCCTCGTTAACATTCACCGTATCAATAATATAATCGCCGCTTACACATGAAGGATCTGAAAGAGTATACTGATAATCTGGATTGCCAACCGGACACGAGTCGCCGTATATTATATATTGTTGCGGCGTATCAAGATTTATATAAAGCCCATAGCCGCCAACCTTCACTAATTGGCCGGTATTATCTGTTATTTTGACTCCCGACAACCCTAAATCCTGAACCCTCCTTAAATTTTGAGCTAATTTGTAAGTGGCTCTTGAAAGCGCGTATTCCCTTTGAATTTTAGGAAAATTAGAAATTAAAATTGCAGAAAATATTGCAATAATAAAAATTACTACAATAAGTTCAATTAAAGTAATTCCTTTTTCTAACTTTTTTATATTTGGAATAAATTTAAGTACCATTGAATTATCTGATTTCCGTAAAGCATTGCCACAAATGTTCCCGCAATTAAAAATGGGCCAAAGGGTATTTCGCTTTTTAGGTTCTTTCCCTCAAAAACCATCAATATTACTCCTATTATAGCACCAAAAAAGAATGCCAAAAATAGAGCCGTAAAAACATTTGGCAAGCCCAGCAGAAGACCCATTAAAATAGCCAATTTTACATCTCCAAAACCCATCCACTTCCCTTTTGAAATTAAAAAAATTATTAGAAAAAATGCAGATGCGATTATCGCCGCCAAAAAATTATTTAATATCAAATGAAAATTAAATAAATCGTAAATCAGAGCAATCGCAATCGCTGGGAATAAAACTTTGTCAGGAATTATATAGTGTTTTAAGTCGTAAATAAAAAGAACAATCAAAAAACAAATTATTATCAAATAAAAAATTGAATATAAAATATTTTGCGGATTGAAAAATAATATAAATAAAATACCTGTTGCCAGTTCTACTAAAGGATATTGGATTGAAATTTTATTTTTGCAATATCTGCACTTGCCTTTCAAAAATAAAAAACTAAAAACAGGAAACAAATCTTTCCACGACAAAGCGTGTTTGCAGTGCGGACAGAAAGATCGGCCATTCAGACTTTTTTTCTGCTCTAACCTGTAAATTACGCAGTTCAAAAAGCTTCCAATGCAAACCCCAAATATAAATATAAAAATGTAAATTAAAAATTCTAAAATCATTATTAAATTATAACAAAAAAACAGACCATATTAAATGGCCTGTTTTTAATTTTAACTTACAAAATAGTGGCTAACCCCATTTCTCTCCGTTACGGACACACAAAAGTACCAGTATTACAAGTAGTACCTGTTAGACAAGTAGCAAATTCAGATTTTAATACCCCGGTTAAATCTATACACCACCAAACAGCGGCATTGCTACTTGGAGCACAAGCACAAAATGCAGTAGTTGAAGCCCCGCATGTAGCGGTTGATTGATATGTTGTAACAGCAGTCCATGCAGACGCACTAGTAGTACCAGCGCAAGGAGTAGCAGCACTACCGGCAGTGTTAGCATGGGCAGTAAAAGCAAGACCCGAAGAAGTAGTATTGTCTGATATAACGCCCGTTTGTACTGTGTGCAATTCCTCCTCCATTGCTCCGTCTTTTGCTTTGTTTATATATTGAGTAACATTAACAAGCACAATCGCTGCTAAAATTGCGATAATTGCAATAACCACGATTAACTCGATAATTGTGAAACCTTTTGATTTATTTGTCTTCATTTTTCGTTTATTTTTAAGTTTAAATTTTTTAGAGTTTAAGGAATTGACCTTTTAAAATTTTATTTAATCTTATTTTATTATATACCACTTTTAAAAATATCAATAGTGGATAACTAAATAATAGACACAACAATTAATCTAAACATACGCCAGTAGAACATCTGGCAGAACACGCACTCCCTGTTTCTTTTTTATAGCCGGTATCATCTATACAATAGGTGTCGCCAGATACAACTTTTAATTGCGAACAAACACAGAAATGGTAACCGGTAGGGTCTAAACTTGGGACAAGAGGAGTGCCTCCATTTTCACTTTGCGCCGCGGCTGCTGGAGCTGTGTATCCTGGATCACTAAAAAACCCTGTGTAATTAGAATTATTATTTGAATATACTGCTGAATTTGTAAAAATAGTGTAAAAATTTGCTTTGATTGAGGTGTCTTCTCCTTTGTTGATATATTGAGTTACGTTAAGCAACACAATAGCTGCTAAAATCGCGATGATGGCGATGACAATAATTAATTCAATAATTGTGAAACCTTTATTCATTTTATAAAATTTAATTGCAAGATGCAATAGTGCTTATGCAGGCGCTGTTGCTTATCTCTTTTTTCACGCCCCTGCTGTCAACGCAATATGCATTTGAAGAATTTGCAAATTCTTTGTCGCATGCAGCCCACATATCGCCATTTACGCTGTTATCATAGCAACAAACTCCAGCAAGATTACTTTGGCAATCGCCCGAAGGATTTTGCGGCATCTGAGATTCGGCATTGGTAACCACGCTGGAAGCGCAAAAACCAACATAACTGTCTCCGTTTGCATTGTAAAAAACTTCGCCAGCCGGAATTAAAACAACCAGGTTGCCAGATATATTAGAATCTTTGCCCATATTTATATATTGAGTAACGCTAAATAAAATAATACCGGATAAGATAGATATTATCGCGATAACAACAATTAATTCTATAAGTGTAAATCCTTTGTTTTGCATAAATTAAATTGTGCCAAGAGCGCCGTAAAGCGGCTCTATTACAGAAATTGCCAAAAGGGCAACGATTATTCCTAAAAAAATTATTAATGCCGGCTCCAAAAGCGCTGTAAAAGTTTCCACCGCCTGCTGAACATCTTTCTCATAAAAATTAACTATCTCCATTAAATTTTTATCCAATTTTCCTGTCTCTTCTCCAACCTGAATCATCTGCACAACAAACGGCGGAGCATAGTCGGGATATTTTACCAATACCGAACTTATTTTTTCTCCTTCTGAAACTTTTTCTTCTGTTTCTGTCAAAATTTTCTTGTAAACAAAATTGTCAACCGTATCTCTGGTAATTTTTAGCGCGTTATTTATTGAAAGCCCGGCTGAAATTAAAGTGGAAATATTTTCGGCAAAATTAATAAGAAATATTTTTTTCAAAAATCCGCCGACAAATGGAATTTTTAGAGATAATTCATCGTATCTTTTTTTGCCTTCTTTGGTTGTAAAATAATAAACTATAAACAAAACCAAAAGAATAAAACCAACCATCACAATCCAGCCATAATTTGCCAAAAAGCTGTAAAAATTAATCATCATTTGTGTAAACATCGGGGGCTTGTTGGTGGTTTGTTTTAACAAATTGACAAGCTGAGGCATAACAAAAAGTATGACTAATGTAATTACAACAAACAAAACAACTATAACAAATATAGGATAAATCATTGCTCCGGTTATTTTGGAGGTTATATCGTGCTCACGTTCTAAGTGGTCTGAAAGATAATAAAGAGACTCAGAAATCTTTCCCGATGCCTCGCCAGTTTTTACTAAGCTTACATAAAAAACATTAAAAACTTCGGGAAACGTGGCAAACGCCTCTGACAAAGAATTTCCCTCTTCAACTAACTGAGAAATTTTTAAGATCTTTTGCTTAAAACTTGGATTTCTTATCTGCACCGCCAAGCTTTTCAAACTTTGAGTAACCGGCACGCGCGACTGCAACATTACAGATAACTGCCTTGAAAAAATGGCTAAATCTTTTTTGGAAACCCTGTTCAAAAAACTGATATTTTCTGTGCGCAAAATCAAGGGAGTTTCCTCTTTTATAGATGTGACAAAAATATTGTATTTTTGCAGAAGAAGAGCGGCCGCCTCTTTAGAAGAAGCTTCCACTGTGCCCGATTCTATTTTGCCCTCCTTGTCTCTGGCTTGATAAATATATTTCATTATTTTAGCAAATTTCTAACTTCACTGGGGTCTGACGCATAATCCGTTGCATTTTTCAAAGATATTTCTTTTTTTCTTACCAAATCAACCATTGCCCTGCTCAAAGAAATCATCCCCTCTTTTGCCGATGTCTCTATTACAGCCGGAATTTCGTGCACTTTATTTTCTCTTATTAAAGTTGAAACTGCATTATTGCAAATCAAAACTTCGCAGACAGGAATAAATCCTCCTTTAATTCTTGGAATTAATCTTTGGGAAATTATGCCCAAAAGAGAGCTTGATAATTGAAATCTTATCTGGCCCTGCTGTTCTGCCGGAAAAACATCTACAATTCTGTGGATTGTCTGGGGAGCTGAATTGGTGTGCAGAGTTGCAAAAACCAAATGTCCGGTTTCAGCTGCAGTAATTGTTGTGGAAATTGTTTCCAAATCCCTCATCTCGCCAACCATAATTACATCCGGATTCTGGCGCAAACTGGCTCTTAAAGCATTATTAAAATTTAGAGTATCTATTATAACTTCTCTCTGGTCAATAATTGCCCTGTCAACAGGATAAGTATATTCTATTGGGTCTTCTACCGTAATTATGTGCACAGACCTTGTATGATTTATTTCGTCTATCATTGCAGCCAGCGTGGTGGATTTTCCCTGGCTGGTGGCTCCGGTCACCAAAACAAGTCCCTGCGGACGCGAAGTAAAATCGTGCAAAACAGGAGGAAGATTCAAATCTTCTATTGTTCTTATTTTTGAAGGAATAAAACGCAAAGCCAAACTGATACTTCCCCTTTGAAAAAAAATATTAACTCTAAATCTGCCTTTATCTTCGTGCTGGTAAGAAAAATCAAGCTCTTTTTCTTCTAAAAGTTTTTTGCGCTGCAATTCCGACATTATAGAAAACGCCAGACCCTCGGAATCTTTTGGCAAAATTATTTTTTCCTGGCTAAGCGGAACAAGCTGTCCGGTAATGCGTATATTGGGCACATGACCTACAGAAATATCCAAATCAGAGGCTTCTTGTTGAACCACGGTGTCTAAAAGTTTTTTGAAATAGGATAAATATTCCATGTTGTGATTTTTTTAGCTTAATATTTTTTTTATTTCATTTGCTATTTCCTCGGCGGTATACTCTGCTTTCGCAAAAAATTTAATAACTCCGAAATCAAAAATTTTCCTTGTATCTTCTTCCTGAAAATAATTTGAAAGCATTATTATTTTTAATTCTTTCAGACCCAAATCTTCTCTTATTATTTTCAAAACCGAAAATCCGTCAATTTTAGCCAAAGATGCGTCCAAAATTAACAAATCCGGATTAATAATTTTAATACGGCTAATGGCAATTTCTCCGTCTGGAGCTACGCTGACGGCGCCTAATTTTCTAAGTTCGTTGGCATAAACGTTTATTAAAAAAGCGTCGTCTTCTGCTAATAAAATCTTCTTTGCGCTATTCATTTTCTTCCGTGGCTCTGGCCAACTCTTCAATAGTGGTTTGGCCGCTTAAAATTTTTAATATGCCTTCTTGCTCCATGGTAAGCATGCCCTGTTTCTGGGCCACCTTAAAAATTAAACTTTCTAAAGGATTTTTTTGTATTAATTCTGCCAATTCGTCTGACATGGACAAAACTTCAAAAAGTCCTGTTCTGCCTGTGTACCCGGTAAATCCGCAGATTTCGCATCCCTTTGCCGCGTATATTAAAAGAGGCTCTTGTATTTTTACCTGACTTTTAGCATAAAGCGGCATGCTTTTAATTTTTTCTAAAATATAACTTTTTATTTTTTCTGTTGGCCTTACTTTAATTTTGCAGTGCGGACACAAAACTCTAATCAATCTCTGAGAAATAACAACTTTCAAAGTAGATGGAATTAAAAATGGCCTGACTCCCATATCTATTAACCTGGGAACCACTCCAACAGAAGAATTTGTGTGCAAAGTAGACAGCACAATGTGGCCGGTCAGGGAAGCGTTTACAACCAAACTGGCTGTTTCTTCGTCTCTAATTTCTCCAACCATAATAATGTTTGGATCTTGTCTTAAAATTTGGCGGAGTCCGTGGGCAAAAGTATATCCGATTTCCGGTTTCACTTGGGATTGGTTTATTCCGGCAATAGAATATTCTATTGGATCTTCAACCGTAACAATATTTACCGAGTCTTGATTTAAAATGCGCAAAATTGCATACTGAGTTGTGGTTTTTCCGGAACCGGTGGGACCGGTAAATAAAATCATTCCATATGGTTTTTTTATTGCTGTTTTTACTACTTCCAAATTTCTTCCTGTTAATCCCAATTGCTCAAAAGATCTTAATCCGGTGGAAGGATCCAAAACCCTCATCTCAACTTTTTCTCCATAAAGAGTTGGAAATGTTGAAACCCTGAAATCAATGTCATTATTATTTATTCTTGCAGAAAATCTGCCGTCCTGAGGAACTCTGTTTTCATCTATTTTTAATCCGGCAAGAATTTTAATCCTGGCAACAATGGCCGGGTGCACTTTCAGCGGCAAAAATAAACTTGGGTGCAAAATTCCATTCAGGCGAAAACGCACGGTTAATTTTTCTCTTGAAGGCTCAATGTGAATATCAGAGGCCTGCCCCTCAATGGCGTGTCTTAAAATAACCAAAACCATTTTAATAATTGGGGCCTCTTCTGCTATTGCCTGCGTTGACAAAGCCCCTGCCGGCTGATTGCTTCCCAGCGCTTCCAAAATTTCTCCTTTTTCTTTGCTTAACTCTTCTAAAGCTTTTCTTGTTTCTGCCGATATGTTTTTGCGCTGCTTCAAAATGCTGGCTAAATTGCTGATTGTTATTAAATAAACCTGGTAAGTAAAGTTTTCCTGATTGGCTAAAAATCTTAAAGCGTTTTGAGCCGCAATATCTTCCGGATAAACCATTCCAACCTGAACAAAATTTTCACTCTTTGCCAGGGGTACCATTTTATAATTTACAGACGCTTCTTCAGGCATCAATTCTAAAACGTCTGAAGGAATTTCTTCCGGTTTTATTTTTTTGAGAGGGATGCCCAAGACTTTGCTTTTTAATTCAAACAAAGAATCTTCCGAAACAATCTTTTTTTCTAAAATAATTTCTTCTTCCGTTTTGCCGGTTTTTTCAATTTGTTTTTGCAAATCATTTTGTTTATCCTCCGACAAAAGCCCTTGCGCAAATAATTCTTGTAATAATTTCATTGTTTTTACTTAGTTGTTGTTTTAGCTGGCGTTGTTGTTGTTTTAGTTGTTGTGCCACCCGTTGTTGGAGCTGATGATTGAAGATATGGCGCAAAAGGATTATCTCTGCCAATTTTTACTTCCTCTATGTCAACTACTACCAGATCCATGCTTTCTAATATTTGTCTTGCCTCGTCTGAAGAAACCGCTGAAATAAGCCCCTGCGTGTCTTTGCCCTGACTTGTTGTGGCGTCATAGGTAAATTGCAATTCCATCTGTGGAAAAGGTGCAAGATTTTTGAATTGATCCGAATCTAAAATTGCAAAATCAATGTTAACTTTTGGCTTGTTAAAAACTAACTGAATTCCTTTTTGGCTGGGCTGCGAAAGAAAAACTATCAGTGATACGGCAACCAAAAATAACAGAACTGCTGCGGTAATTCCCATAAAAAATACTTTTTGCCTTTGTTTTGGTGATATAAAAACTACTGCCATGTTAATACGAATGCGTTTTTATTTCTAAATTAAACGAATATATCTGTTGTATTTGGAATTGCGATGAATTATTTGAACTGGAACCCGAAGGAGATCCGCCGTTGTCTGAATTGAAAGAAATGCTTGTAATTTCAAACAATCTTGATGATTTTTCCAAAGACCTGATAAAGTCTCCCAGCGCAGCATAGCTTCCCAATAAATTTACAGAAAGTCCCACATCTTTGATATTTCCTCCCGACAGGGCGGGAGAAGATTTGCTCAAAAAAACATTATTGATTATCAAGCCGCTGTCTGCCCCATTTTTCTGCAAAAAATAAACTAATCTTCCCAGGCTTGAATCGGTGGGCAGCGCGTCGTCAATTTTTTGGAGGCTGTCCTTGTAACCCTGCAATTTATAAAAAGTTGTATCTATGGAATTATAATAATCGTGCTCTGCGTTAAATTCTGCTGTTTTTTCGCCTAATTCCTGCTGAAGAGATCTAAATTTATTATATTCCGGAGTTACTAAAAAGAATATCAAAAGCAAGATGATAAAAAGTGTTAAAGCTATAGCAATGGGGCGATCTATTTGCATTAAATTTTTGGCTTAATATTTAACCATGTGAATCTTTTTTTATACAGAAAGAATGCTCCGGCGATTACAGCGGCCACCAGCAATATTGATAAAATTATTGTCAAAATAGTAATCCATACAGGAGCAGACTTTTTAACAACTTTCGGCAAAACTTTTACTGCAACAGTATAATCTTGCGTTGAACCGTCTTGGGCTGTAATTCTGTAAACAACTGGGTTTGTAAAATCCTGACGTATGCCGGAATCTGGCGAAACAGCGGCATTGGGAGAGATAACCATTGACGGAGTCAAATTAGAAACATTTGTGCCGAAAGGAACATTTACCGTCACGGTATTATTTGTTAAATCAACTATTCCGTTAACTTGATTTAGTTGAGGAAATTTGAAAATAATCATTAGCTTGTCGCTGCTCAGACTTTGAGAATTATTTTGATTATTTCCTGTTTGAGTTGCTGGTTGATTAGACGGCGTAGTGGTTGCCAAAATTGGCTCTAAATCAGCGATGTAACTGAATATTTTTGGATCTAAAGAAAGAGACAAATTAAATTTTATTCCGGAAGATTCGGTCAATGAAGAATTGAGTATGTCTATGCTCTTTATGTATTCGCTTTTTTCAAAAACATCTATTTGGCGTGAAAATGCTTCGTTGTCGTCGGCTTGGCCGGACAAATCAACTGTTGCCTCCTTTTGCTGCAAATCAAATCTGTCAAACCAAACATTTGGCCTGGTCTCTTGCTGCATAAAATAAAATACCTGTGAAGCAAATCCATGATTTTTGAAAAGATCTGAAAAATCGTTAATTTTTTTCTGATATTCTATAACTTCTGTTTCGTGTTCTTTTTGCTGGTCGGTTCCAACTGTTTGCAACGAATTAATTTCTTTTTGTATGTCGAGCCTCTGAATGCTATTTTTAATTAAAAAAATAAGATAACAAATTATAGTTGCAACCAACAAAGACATCACAAAATAGAAGATGACGTCCATCCACCAAAACTTTTTTGTTCTTAGCTGAAAAATTACAGAAAAATCCATGGACAAAGTTTATGATTTTTATATTTAATTATACCAAAGATATTCCGATTAATGAAATTAATTTTTTATGTTTCCAGACCCCCTAACGCAACGCCGGCTGCAACGGAAAAACTTGGCGCCATTTGTTCAAGGGTTTTGCCAAGTATTGGCGGATATAAAAAATCTGCAAAACAATTGGGAATTTCTACTTTCTTTTTCAAAACTTCTGAAAAATATTCTTTCAATCCCGGCAAACCCGAAGTTCCGCCGGTTAAATATACCATATCCACTTCCTTATTTTCTTGAATATAAAAATCCGACAGAATTTTTTTTACTTCAAGCAAAAGAGGATCAATTAGCAAGTACAAAGTTTTAGAAATATTTTCTTTTGCAGAAATCAGTCCTTCTTTATTTTTTATTTCTTCTGCCTCAACATGACCCAATCCCAAAGCAGCAGATATTGCATAAGTAAGCTGGCTGCCGGCAAAATCAAAACTATAACTCTTTTTTAAGTTTTTTTTGTCTACTATATTAATTGTTGTGCTTTGAACGCCTATGTCAACTAAACACACGCAACTTCTGTTTTCTCCCACCAAAGATCTGGCCAGCGCCAATGATTCTGCTTCAACAGCATAAAGTTCAAGGCCGGCCAGCTGAGCAACTTTTTGATAATCCTGTATAATTTGATTTGGAATGGCAACTAAAAATATTTTAAGAGATGATTTTTTATCGCCAGGACTCCCTGATATCAATTTCCAATCCAAGGTTGTTTCTGTTATGGGCAATGGAATATATTGCGGAGCATTGTAGTAAACCGCGTCAGGCAATTCTGCTTTTGTCATCGGGGGCAGCTCAAACGATGTGCAAAAAGTTGAAAAATCCGGAATTGAAAATATTACTGCCTTTGTTCTTATTCTTGCTTCGTCTAAAACAGCTCTGACAGCTCTTGAAACAAAATAATTTGAAAGCAAATAGCTTCCTTTTTCAACGTTGCGAAACGGTTCCTTGTAAAGCGCCGCAGACTTAATTTCCCCGTAATTTTCCAATGTTTTTCCTTGACCCCATCTTGATATTTCAACAACTTTTACGGAGGCCGTTCCAACATCAATTCCCACCATTTTTTTAGGAAAAAACATCTTCAAAGGATTTGAAAAAATATTCAATTTTTCTAATTTTTCTATATTAAAATTTTCCAAAAAATTTGGGCTCATATGTTCTTATATTATATAATGAAGTCAACAAAATAGCACTGTGGATAAAATAATGCCAAAAACAAAGGATTTTTTACTTGATTTGTTCTTCCCAAAATTCTGTTTGGGATGCCAAAAAGAAGGCACATATTTATGCGACGACTGTCGCACGCTTTTAGATATTTCTGAATATAATTATTGCCTTTGCGACACAAAACCACAGCGCTTGCCGCCGGATTCAAAATCTGGAAAATGTTCGCGATGCGACGACAAAAAACTTTCCGGCCTTTATTTTGCGCTTCCCTACAAAGAAAAAGCTCTCACCAAAAAATTAATTTACCAATTCAAATACCAGCCGTACTTAAAAGATTTAGCAGAAACTTTAGCATCAATTTTAATTGAGCATTTTATAAAAACCGGAAAAAATACCAATGAAATTTGGGGAAATTCGGTTTTAATTCCGGTTCCATTAGACAAAAAGAAATTAAAAATCCGCGGATACAATCAATCAGAAGAACTGGCAAAAGAGTTGTCAAAAGTTTTACAAATTCCAGTGATTTCTGACAATTTAATAAAAATAAAATCCACAAAACCGCAAATGGAATTGACCAAAGAGGAAAGAGAAAAAAACTTGGAAGGAGTTTTTGCGGTCTCCGACACCGCAAAGTTTACTGGCAAAAAGGTGTTTTTAGTTGATGATGTTTATACAACCGGCTCCACAATGCAAGAATGCGCAAAAATTCTCAAGGAATCCGGCGCCAAGTCTGTTTGTGGCATATGTATTGCCCGTGAAGGTTAAATTTTTTTCACTGTTGTCCAATCGCCGTCAACCCACAAAAGAATTATTTCAACCGGAAAGCCGAAAGATTTTACAATTTTTTCGGCTTTTTTTAGATGTACAACTTGTGTTTCTTTCTCTGTTGGATTTCCCGCGCAACCAAAATGCCCCACAATCGCCACAATTTTTGAGCCGTGATGATGAACTGAAATTTCAACTCTTTTTTTTATGTTTTCAATTACGGCTTTGTCTAAATTATCAGCTAAAATTTTATTTGGGCCTGGCTCTGTAACCATATCCACAAAATCTGCGCCATAATTTTTTTGCATATAGTTTTTTACAGCATCCTGAACCCTGCCGTCCATGCAATTTATCGCGCATGCAAACTTTTTTTGATTTTCCATAATTTTAATTCAAAAATTTATTGTAACCGGGCTTCCCAAACCGGTGATGTAATCATAATGTTTGGCGGCTTGGCAATAATATTTGCAATCACCATTTGAACCGCTTACAATGTCTCGAAAATATTTTGCATAAGAACCAGACGATTTATCTGAATAAAGATTTTTATCTGTTGCCGAAAGCCCAAGCGATTGAATTGCCGCCCATTGCGGAGCCGCGTCCGATGTTCCGCCAACAACATACCATTTTCCTTTTATGTAAACCGAAAATCCAGATTGCGGATCGGCGTCATAAGAAACATCTGGAATTGCGCGCATGCCATTGCATTTTGGAATAGAATAATTTTTTTGAAAATTCGGCTGAGTTTCATAAGCTGACACTCCGCCGCCAGATCCTGACCACGCGGTTTCTTTATTTAATGTTCCGTCGCTTTTTAATGAAAGTGATGTTCCACCAACAGAAACCACGTTTGGCGAAGCAGCCGGCCACGAAGCTCCCCATCCATCGTCGCCCGACGAAGCAAAAAATACAGCTCCGAATTTACTTACGAAATGCGAATCCAAAGTTTTTTCTTCTGTAAATTCTTCACCACCCCAACTCATTGAAACTGCCACAACGTCAGACCTCGAATCTGCATAATCAATCGCATTCAGAAGATTTGCTCCGCTTGGAGTTTTTGCCTCAACCAAAAGAATTTTTGCATTTGGAGCAATGGCGTGCGCCCATTCAACATCAAGCGAAGTTTCTCCCGACCAGCCGGAATTTGTTGAGGTTTTTGAAACCATTAAATGTTTTTCAAAGCATCCATTTTTGGTTGTGCAATCTGGCAGATTAAAAGTTTTGTCAAAAACTGCCAAATCAGTTTCAATTGTTGCATCATCGTAAGCTCCAATAATTGCGATTGTTCCGTGTCCGCCGGTTTTTGGCAAATTGTAAATCTTTTTTATTTGATCTGGCGAAATTCCCTGCGGAGATTTGGTATTTGATTTATAAATATGAATAGGATTTTTTCCTTTATAATTTGAAAAACGGTATACGGCCATCGCATTTTGCGCGCCAAACAAAAATAAAATAATTAAAAATAAAATATAATAATGTTTCATATTTTTATTTTTTATATATTTTTTGATTCTACCACAAAACAAAAAATCACCCAAAAGGCGACTCTTCAATGCGGAGGGCAGAGGATTCGAACCTCTAAGAGCTTTCGCTCGCCGCTTTTCAAGAGCGGTGCCATACCGTTAGGCGAGCCCTCCAATTATTATTTTTTATTTTTACAAACCTAATAACTGCAAAAAATCTGCTGACTCTTTTCCTCTAATTTCCCTGAAATCACCTGCCTGCAAACTGCCTAATTTAATGTTCATTATTCTCCTTCTTTCCAGGTGCACAACTCCATATCCAAGCGCGTCGCACATTCTTCTTATCTGGTGTTTTTTCCCTTCTGTTAAAATTATTGAAAAACGTTCCGAACTAATTTTTGTCACTCTGCATTTTTTTGTTACATATCCGTCATCAAGCTTTACTCCCTCAGACATTTTTTTCAAAAATAAGTTTTCTATTTGCTTGTTTACTTTTACAATATACTCTTTTTCGTGCTCGTATTCTGGATTCAAAAGTCTGTCGGTCAGCCGGCCGTCATTTGTTAAAATTATTAATCCCGAAGAACTTTTATCTAACCTGCCAACCGGGAATACTCCCTTAATTTGCAAAATATCTTTTATTTCCGATTCCCCATTTTGCGGAGTGTGCGTGATAATTCCTTTCGGCTTATTGAAAGCTAAATAAACTAAATTTTTTTTAGAATTTTCAACAACAACTTTATCTTTTTCTAAAACCTTGTCTCCCAAAACAGCAATTCTGCCGTTTATTTTAACTTTTTTTTGCGAAATTAATTCATCTGCCTCGCGTCTGGCGCAAATTTTTTTATAAGCTAAATATTTATTAATCCTTATCGGATATTTAATTTTTTCTTCCATTTTATAAATTAAAGCGGAGGAGGTGGGAGTCGAACCCACAAGCCCCGTAAGGGGCAGAGATTAGCAATCTCTTGCAATAACCATTATGCGACTCCTCCATGATTAGCTTTTATTTTATACTTAAAAACCCATTAAGTCAATTTGATTTTATTAATATTTTGTTGTATCGTTAAACCTGAAAAGCCCCCATAGTTCAGTGGACAGAATACAAGCTTGCGGAGCTTGGGACAGAAGTTCGAATCTTCTTGGGGGCACATCAAAATTATACATGATTTCGTTATTAACTCCGGTACAAGAACTTCCAAAAATTGGGACAGCTTACGCAAAAAGATTAAAAAAGTTCGGCATAAAAACAGTGCAGGATTTGCTTTTTTATTTTCCGGCAAGATACGATGATTTTTCAGAAATAATTTCAATAAAAGCGGCGCGGCAGAAATTGGGCCAAACTTGTTGCGTGCAAGGACAAATTACGGAAATTGAGAACACCAATACTTTCAAAAATCAAATGAGCATGACCGAAGCGACAGTTAGAGACAACACCGATAAAATAAAAGTTATTTGGTTTAACCAGCCGTATTTGGCAAAATCGTTGAAAGAAGATGATTTTGTTTGCCTGGCCGGAAAAATTTCTCTTTATAAAGAAGGAGTTTATTTTAACAATCCAACTTACGAAAAAATAAATGAAATTGGAGAAAATGAAGAGTTAACTCACACAGGCAGAATTGTGCCGGTTTATTCTGAAACAAGAGGAGTTTCTTCGCGTTGGCTAAGATATATTATAAAACCTTTGCTTTACCAGTTTTGCGAACAAATTAAAGAATCTTTGCCCGAAGAAATAATTAAAAAATATAAATTTTTACCGACACAAGAAGCTGTCTGGCAATTGCATTTTCCAGATACATTTGAACACGCTGATGCCGCAAAATCGCGTTTTTCTTTTGAAGAATTATTTTTAATACAGCTGAATGTTTTGAAAGAAAAAATAAAATTAATGCAAAAAAAATCTGCTGCTTGTCCGATGGACTCAGATTTAATGAAAAAATTTACTGATGCGTTGCCGTTTCAACTCACTGATTCTCAAAAAAAATGCGCATTTGCAATTTTGAAGGATTTGGAAAAAACAGTTCCAATGTCCAGACTGCTTGAGGGAGATGTTGGCTCCGGAAAAACAGTTGTTGCAACAATGGCGGCCTTAAATGTGGTAAAATGCGGGCATCAAGTTGCATTTATGGCGCCAACGGAAATTTTGGCAAAACAGCATTTCAAATCTATTTCCGATTTATTGAAAAATTTTGATGTTATAGTCGGCATGATGACCGGCAAAGATGCAAGAATTGCCAAAGACGGCGAAACCTTTGAAGTTTCCAAAAAAAGTTTTAACGGTGATTTGGAAAATAAACAAATAGATATTGCAATTGGCACGCATTCTTTGATTCAAAAAGCAGTTGCTTTCAAAGATTTGGCCTTGGTAATTTTGGACGAGCAGCACAGATTTGGAGTTGAGCAAAGAGACCACTTAATTAAAAATAAAAAATTAGTCCCCCATTTGCTTTCAATGACAGCAACTCCAATTCCAAGAACTTTGGCCTTAACAGCTTATGGAGATTTGGATTTGTCTTTAATTGACGAAATGCCAAAAAACAGAAAAAAAATAAAAACAATTATTGTAGAACCTTCTCAAAGAAAAGAATCCTACGAATTTATAAAAAAAGAAGTTGCAGAAGGCAAAGGAGTTTTTGTGATTTATCCAAAAATTGAATTGAACGCCTCAAAACTTGCAGAAATAATAAAAAGCAAAGGAGAAATTTCTGGTTCGTTTATTCCACAAAATTATGATTTAAGAAGCTTATCAATGATGGAGGTAAAAGCTCTAAAAGAAGAATATGAAAAATTATCAAAAGAAATTTTTCCCGATTTAAGAATTACAATGTTGCACGGAAAAATGAAAGCCCCAGAAAAAGAAAAAATAATGCAAGATTTCAAAAAAGGAGAAATTGATATTTTGCTTTCCACTTCTGTTGTTGAGGTTGGCGTTGATGTTCCGCGCGCCACAATTATGATGATTGAGGGAGCAGAACGTTTTGGACTTAGCCAGCTTCACCAGTTTCGCGGCAGAGTTGGCAGAAGCGATATGCAGTCATATTGCTTTTTATTTACCACTGATCCTTCCATGTTAAACAGAAAAAGATTGAAAGCTTTGGTTGAGTCAAACAACGGATTTGAATTGGCTGAAAAAGATTTGGAAATCCGCGGACCGGGAAGTTTATACGGAACTATTCAATCAGGAATTCCAGACATGGCGATGCAAGGATTATCAAATGTATTTTTGGTTGAAAAAACGCGCGCAGCTGCCAAAGAAATTTTGGAAAAAGACCCGGAACTAAAAAATTACCCCGAATTGAAAGAACGACTGAAACAATTTCAAACCAGAATCCACTTTGAATAATTTATTTTCTAACTTTTTCTGTAACCCAGAAACCCATATATCTGCCGAGCATTAAACGGATTTGAGCTTCCAGCGCTGGGATTGAGCCGAATAAAATTAAAGTTATTGGCAAAAATATCCATTGTATAAACACAGTGGATTTTTTATACCACCTTACATACCATTTCATTTCTTTTGGAACCGGAGGCAAAAGCATTGTGCTTAAAATTGCCGACACAAACATTCCAACCATTGAAACAGTCATAATTTGCGAAGTTAAAATCGGTAGATTGAAAGACAAAACAGAAAAATTAAATTTTTGTCCGCCTAATAAAATCGGCAGCCAGCCCAACAAAAATAACAAAAGCGCGGCTGTTGCCCACGACCAAAATCCGTCAATAATTGTGTAAAGATGACCTGCTTTATGCCACAAAGATATTTTTTTGTTATTCAAAAATCCAAACATTATATAAGGAATTTCAGCGCATCCCCAAGCCCAGCGCTTTTGCTGTTTATATTGATTAACAATTGTGCGCCATAAATTTTTTGCCATCACGGCATCCATTGAAGCCAAATAATACATGGGCACAACTCTGTAATTTCCGTCATAATTTAAGTATGAGCGCCAAAAAATTCGCGAATCGTCTGACACCACATTTGCGGGATACCCAACTTCAAAAAATACTTTTCCCGGGGTTGAATGGGAAGAATATGTTGTAAGTTTTTCGCTTCTTTCCTGCTGAATCATCTGCCAAAAAGTGTTTGAAGTGGAAACAACTCTGGAAAAAAAGTTCGCTTGCCAAATGTTGTTATTGTAAACTGGAACCGGCTGATAACTGGCGTTTTCTGGATCTTTTTCTGTTAAATAATACCAGGTCAAACAGGCAAAATATTGTGGAAAAACTTTTGTGTCAATGTCAAAAGTTGAAACCAAAATATTTTCGTAAGGAATTTTTAACTTATCAATTATTTTTTCTTTAACTTCTCTGCCAGCATATGCTGTATTTGAACCTTTGCCTGCAATTTCTCCTGAAATGCTTTCTGGGTGCACAGAAACCAAAAATTTGAAAAACTTGTCTGAATATTTTTTTGCAATAATGTTTGCCTGTTCTTCAAAAATTTTACCTGCCCTTTGCTCAACCGCCAAAACAACAATCATTTTTTCTTTCGGATAATCTGATTTTATTAAAGATTCAATGCTTTCTTCAATAATTTTTTCGGATTCTTTGTATGTGGGCAGAATAATTATGTGGTAAATATTTTTCCATGATTTTTTATTTCTCAATTCTTTCAGCCAATCTTTTTTCATGTGGCTTTTCACTCTAAAATAACCTACTATTTGATGCAAAGAAAAATAAAATATTCTAAAAAGATAATAAAAACAAAAACAAATAATAAATATTGCCACCCAGCTTGGAAGCAGCCACGAAAAAACAAGCACACCAAAAAGTGTGCCCAAACTTAAAATTGCAGGAACCATTTCAAAAAATCTATACAAAGCTCTATTTTTCGGATTTTTGATATCCGAGGCTTTTGAGATATCCAGATATTCTTTTTTCTCCATGTGGCCCTACCGGGATTTGAACCCGGGTTTTATGCTTGAAAAGCACGCGTCCTGGACCAGGCTAGACGATAGGGCCATTTATGTTATAAATTCTACAACAAAAATTGAAATAATTCAAGTTTTCAGGTATAAAGAACTTACGTTCTTTGTTGCTGCGACGCTCGAAAGAACAAATCGCGATTTGTTCTTTTCTCGCTATCCTCGGCAATAATTGTCATGAAAATTTTGGCCATAGAAACATCTTGCGACGATACTGGGATTGCGATTTTAGAGACCTCAAAGTCCGGCGATTTCAAAGTTTTGCACCA
>CAVZWH010000015.1:0-32540 GCA_963778905.1 Candidatus Staskawiczbacteria bacterium
TACAGAATGCTCAAAACGTGTATGGTTATAACCAGGATACACCAAATAATGAAAACCGAGTGCCGTAGATAGCGTAAACGCTGCATCGCCGGTGAATTGGTAAGCGGGCAGGATTTCTTCATCTACTTCTACATAGCCATGGACAGGATCCATGATCTTGGGATTCACTAAAGAATTTTCATATACATCGCATAAAAGTATTCACCACATGGCGACCGGCGGCCGGTCGCGTACCTGAACGACAAGTTCCTGAACAGTCCGGATGCGCGGGCCTTGCGCATCCTGTCGGAGTTCCTGGAGCCGCTGGCGCACTTCCGGCGCGAGAAGATCCGCGATACCGTGGTGTTCTTTGGCTCCGCGCGGATTCGCGAGGAAGGGCCGATGGCGCAATACTACCAGGATGCCCGCACGCTGGCGCGCAAGCTGAACGGAATGGTCCGATCAGTTCACCAACCATTCTTCGACTTCTTCTCCGCTTTCTGACTTCAAAAATCCGCCGGCCTGCAATTCCCAAAGTTTTTTATAAAGGCTATTTTCATTTTGCAATAATTCTGAATGGCTTCCTTGTTCAATAATTTTACCGTTGTCAACAACAATAATTCTGTCCATTTTTTGAATGGTTGATAACCGGTGGGCAATTACAATTGTTGTTTTGCCGGCCATTAAATTGCTCAAAGCATCCTGAATTAACATTTCAGAATTGGAATCCAAGCTTGAAGTTGCTTCGTCTAAAACTAAAATCGGCGCATTTTTTACAATGGCTCGGGCAATGGCAACTCTCTGGCGCTCGCCTCCGGACAATTTAATTCCTCTTTCTCCGACATAAGTCTCTAAACCCTGTGGCAAATCTTTTATGAATTCATCGCAGTGAGCCAGTGAAGCTGCTTTTTCAATTTCTTCTTTTGTCGCGTTCCTTTTTCCATAAGCAATATTTTCGGCCAAAGTTCTGTGAAACAAAATTGGGTCCTGCGGAACCATCGAAATATTTTGTCTCAAACTTTCCTGTGTAACTTGTGAAATGTCCTGCCCGTCAATTAAAATTTTTCCTGAAGTGGCAGAATATAATCTTAAAAGCAATCTGACAAAGGTTGTTTTTCCGGCTCCCGACGGACCAACCAGCGCCACTTTTTCCCCTGGCTTTATTGTTAAATTAATATCATTCAAAACTTTTCTTGTCTGGTTAAAGGCAAAAGTTAAATCCTTAAAATCAATTTCGCCATTTTGGACAATCAATTCTTTTGCATTTGGAATATCTTTTATTTCGTGAGGCAAAAGCAAAATTTCAACCATTTCTTTTGCGTCAGCGTATCCTTGATAAACATCTCTTACTAATCTTGTAAATCCCCACAGCTGATTTATTATATTTAATACATATGCCTGAAGCAAAACAAAAACACCGATTGTTATCAATCCTTGCTGCCAATATTTAATGGCATAAAAAAACAAAACAAATTCTATTATAAAACTCAAAAATGCCTGGCCGCCTTCTATAACCGCATCTAAATTCCAGGCAAACTTGGTAACTGTCGCCTGCTCATCTGTAACTTTTTTGTAGCCGCGCAACTCAAAATTAAAACCATTAAAAAACTGAATTGTATTTTGATTTCCGATTGTGTCGGCCAAATATCCTGTTGCTTTTGAATCAATTTCAGCTGCTTTAATGTCATATTTTAATTTCCATCTTGAAAATGTAATGTTGAACGACAAAAATACAGCTGTCCAAATTAAAATAATCAAATCCATCCATTTGTTGATGAAAAAAACAACAACAAGTATTGAAATAATTCTTACAAATAATGGCAGCAAAGACCAAATCAAGTCGTCTGTTATTCTTTCAAAAGCTCTGGCAAATCTGTTAACTTTTTGAACCAAAGAGCCGGCAAAATTATTTACAAAAAAAGAATAAGAGTGTCCCATCAAGTGGTCGTACGATTGCTGTTTTAGGTTTGCCATTACTTTTGGCTCGTAAAAATTGTTTGCCAAAGTAGAAATTCTTTGCAAAATCCAATACAGCACATTAAACGCCAAAACATATAAAATTAACACAAAAAGTTTTTGGGCAACAACTGATTTAACTCCAGGCGAGGCAATAATATCAAAAAATTGCTTGTAAAAAAGCGGCGTAATTATTGTGACAATGTTTGCCAAAATCATTGAAACAATTAAAATATAAAACAGCCGCCTCTGCGGTTTTACTCCATTCCAAATCGCTCCCAAAACATCTTTGAGCCCCACTTTTGGATAAACAATGCTTTTTTGTTGTTTTTTTTCTGCTGCCATAAATTTGTGGACCTGGCGAGAATCGAACTCGCGTCTCAGCAATGCGAATGCCGCGTAATACCACTTTACTACAGGCCCAAAATTATTTTTTTGTCGGGGCGCCGAGATTTGCACTCGGGCCACACCCTCCCGAAGGGTGCATACTGCTGCTATACTACGCCCCGATTTTTACTTTACCCAGTACTTTTGTTTTGTTGTTTTGTCTTCCTGGTTCTGAACTTCAAATTTTTCTTCCTTTGATTTTTCTGCTATTTTTTTTAATTCTTTTTCTGATAATTTTCCCAATTTTACAGCTTCTTTTTCTAAAAATTCTTTTGTATTTTTTTTTGGGTCATCTAAAACATAACCTAAAAGTATATCCAAAATCTGTCCGATTTTTGGTCCGGGCTTTTCATCCAAAATTTTCATCAAGCCGTTTCCATTTATTTTTAACATTTTAACAGAAATCGGGTCTTTGGAAACTTTTTCAATCAAATATTTTAAGTGCCTCAATTTATACGGCTCGGCTTTCGGAACGCCAGATCCAATTCTGTCTGCCTGCCTTACCTGCAATAATTCTTCCATATTTTCTAACCCGACATTTTTTACCAATCTTCTCACAGACGATTCTCCAACTTCGTCAACATTGTAATAAAATAAATGATATCTGACTAATTTTGTCACTTTTTCAACATCTTTTTTAGAAAATTTTAAATTGTTCAGAATCTGAAAAGTTATTTTGGCTCCCACAATTTCATGATTGTAAAAAGTTGCATTTTCTCCTTCGCCAGCTTTTACTTTTGGCTTTGCAATGTCGTGCAAAAGCGCAGCCAACCTCACATGCATATTAAATTTTTTTTTTGCAGTATATTCCAAAGATTTCACAGCATGCGTATAGCAATCATAAATGTGATGCTTATTTTGAGCCACGCCATAATTTTCCAATAATTCTGGAACAATATATTTTAGCAATCCCAATTCCCTTAATAATTCAATTCCACTTGCTGCGTTATCAGCCATAATTATTTTTACAAACTCGTCTCTAATTCTTTCTTTTGAAATTGCTTCTAACCAAATGTTATTTTTTTTAATTGCTTGTGCAGTTTTTTCTTCAATTTCAAATCCCAAAGTTGTGGCAAATCTTACGGCTCTCAACATTCTTAAAGCATCTTCATTAAATCTTTCTTCTGGATTTCCAACAGTTCTGATTATTTTTTCTTTCAAATCTTTCTGGCCATTAAATAAATCAATCACTTTTTTCTTTTCATCCATTGCCATGGCGTTTATTGTAAAATCCCTGCGGCTTAAATCATCTTCCAATTTTTCTGCATATTTAACTTCGTCGGGATGCCTTTTGTCAGAATATTTTGCTTCAAGCCTGTAAGTTGTAATTTCAATTTCTGCCAATTTTTCATTTTTGCTGCCGGTGCGCGCGGTAACTGTTAAAAAATTGTTTTCATAAAAGCTGTCGGGAAAAACTTTTTGAATTTCCTCTGGTTTTGCATTTGTTGTCACATCCCAATCTTTTGGTTCTTTTTCCAATAAAAAATCACGCACGCATCCGCCCACAATATATGCCTCAAAACCCGCTTTCTGTAATTTTTCAATAACAGATTTTACTTCTTTTGGAATTGTCATAGTATTTAGATATACTACTCCAAAAGTTGCTTTTTTTCAATTTTTTAGTTAAAATAATAAAAGTTCGGTGATTATTATGCCCTCGTGGTGAAACTGGATATCATATTTGGCTTCGAACCAAAAGTTCCGGATTCGAATTCTGGCGAGGGCACCCGAAATAAAAAAATGAAAAAACTTTTTTTATCAATAATTTTATTTTGTTTATTATCAATAATTTTTGTTCCTTTTTTAGCAAGCGCAGCAGGAAATCCTACTGCGGGCCAACCTTTAGTTCCATGCGGAAATCCAGGCGAAGCTGCTTGCACAATCACAGATTTTTTTACAATGATTGCCAGGGTTTATAATTTTATTGTCTGGGATATAGCCACTCCGCTGGCGATATTGGCTTTTTTGGCCGGCGGAATAATTATGATGGTTTCAGCCGGAAATCCTGGTCTGGCCGGTAAGGGCAGACAAATTTTAACAATAGCAACCATTGGATTAGTTTTAGTTTTTTGCGCCTGGCTGATTGTAAATGTAATTCTTGTGACGTTAACTGGACACGGATTATAAATTAAAATACGCCCCGTTAGCTCAGTTGGTAGAGCAGTTGCCTCTTAAGCAATTGGTCGCAGGTTCGAAGTCCTGCACGGGGCACAAAGCTTTACAAATAAACAAAAATAGAGTAAAATATACAATATTATAAATTAGGCTCTAGACTAGCAGTCTGTCATGGTATAATGACAAAATGTTAGTAAATAGTCTCAAAAACTCTAAATTATCGACATTTAAAATTAAAAAAATTATTGAACACTTTTGTTTGGATATTAACGCCTCCAAAGCAGCTCCTCTGGTGGGCGTAAATCGCAACACGATAAATTACTGGTACAACAGATTTCGTGTGGCAATTTATGCTCATCAGCACAAAGAATTTGAAAAGATTTTCGGAGAAGCGGAAGTGGACGAATCATATTTCGGAGCAAGACGCAAACGCGGATTCCATGGCAAGCTGAAACGCGGACGAGGCACGCAGAAGCAACCGGTGTTCGGAATACTGAAACGCAACGGACATGTTTACACAGAAATCGTCCCTAACTGCAAAAAAGACATTCTGCAAAGCATTATCAGAGGGAAAGTAGATAAATCAGCAGTAATTTATTCGGACAGCTGGCGTAGCTATGACGGACTTGTTGATGTAGGATACGACAAACATTTCAGGGTTAATCACGGAGACAATGAATTTGCAAGGAAAGGTACAGGTATTCACATCAACGGCATTGAAAATTTCTGGAGCTTCACCAAACGTCGACTGGCTAAATTTAATGGTGTAAAAAAGAATTTCGAACTGCATCTTAAAGAGTCAGAGTGGCGCTACGGAAAAACAAATGATACAATGAAAAAAGAATTGTGGAAAATTATTAAAAAATATTATTAAATTAATCGGCTACTTTGACTAGTCTTGCTAGTCTAGAGCCTAAATTAATATAAAAAAATGGCTTTAACAACAAAAGAAAAAACAAAAATAATAAAAGATGTAGGGGACGAAAAAAACACCGGATCTTCGGAGGTTCAGATTGCTTTGCTGTCAAAAGAGATAGACAAGCTGGTTTTGCATTTGAAAAAACATCCGCAAGATGTTCACTCAAAAAAGGGTTTGATAAAAATGGTTATAACAAGAAAAAAACTATTGGCCCATTTGAAAAAAACATCTGAAAAAAGATATTCAGAAATTATCAAAAAAATTGGGCTTAGAAAGTAGATTTAGCAATTAATATATGCAACCGAAACCAAAAGAACAAAGAGTAGAAGTTTTAATAGACGTTCAGAATTTATATCACTCGGCAAAAAACCTCTACCACGCTAAAGTAAACTATCAGGAAGTTTTGAAAAATGCGATAGCTGGAAGAAAATTTATTCGGGCTTTTGGTTATGTTGTGCGCACAAAAACTGGCGAAGAAGCGCCATTTTTTGATGCATTGGGCAAAATTGGAATTGAGACAAGGGTAAGAGATTTGCAGGAATGGTACGGCGGAGCCAAAAAAGCTGACTGGGATGTTGGAATTGTAATTGACGCAATCCGCACAGCTCCAGGGCTTGATGTAATTGTTTTGTGCTCTGGCGACGGAGACTTTATTGCTTTGGTTGAATATCTAAAAAATCAGGGCAAGCGTGTTGAAGTAATGGCATTTGGAAAAACAACTTCCGCAAAATTAATAGAAGTTGCCGATGAATTCATTGATTTAGACGATGGTCTCCCAAAATTTTTATTAAAAAAATAAATAATTGATTTTTAAGGCAATTTTTGGTAAGATTAAGACGTAATAATATATGACACATAAGTTTACAATAATTATAAATAAGGAAAAAAAGTGGTATGTTGCCCGTTGCATTGAGTTGGGTGTTGTTAGCCAAGGAAAAACAGTTGAGGAAGCTCAAAAAAATCTAAGAGAAGCAGTTGAACTTTACCTGGAAGACAATCCAAAAGTTAAGGTTAGGCTTTCAGGAGCAGCTCCGCTGATAACCACCTTTGATTTGAATTGCGCTTAAAATATGGCCAAACCTCTTTCGGCTAAAATTGTTATAAAAATTTTATGCAAAGAGTTTGGTTTTTATTTTGTCTCTCAGAAAGGCAGCCACGTTAAATTGAAAAAAATTGAAAATAAACAAGAAATAACCACAGTTATTCCACTTCATAAAGAATTATCACCCGGAACATTAAAAGGAGTTTTGGATTTAGCACAGATAGAAGAAAAAGATTTTAGAAAAAAATTGAAATAAACCTGCCAAAATTTTATTGAAGAAATAATTTTATTATTTAAAAATTAAAATTATGAATGCAATTTTTGGATTTTTATTTTTAATTTTATTATTATTTTTATATTTTTTGCCAACAATTATTGCAAATGAAAAGAAAAAGAAAAACACAGGGGCGATTTTCGCATTAAACTTACTTCTTGGATGGACGCTTATCGGTTGGGTTATCACGCTTGTTTGGGCTTTGACATATGAAAAACAAGAAAAAGAATAAAAAATAACAAAAATCAAAAATAATTAATCGCGGGGAGCGGTGTACTAATTCATACTGATGATACAAATAAAAATTTGTGTTAACGGCATGCATTCGTATATCGGTCTCGCCAAAATAAAATGGCAGTAAAAGATACGTTCGAGATAAAAGTTGGCGAAAAGCCAATCATAATTAAAACTACAAACTGGACAGAGCAGGCATCTGGCTCTTGTTTGGTTTCGTGCGGAGAAACAGAGGTTTTGGTAACAGCTGTTTTGTCACCTTTTTCAAGGCCCGACATAGACTATTTTCCTTTAACAGTTGAATACGAGGAAAGATTTTATGCTGCAGGAAAAATTTATGGTTCAAGGTTTGTGCGCAGAGAAAGCAGGCCTTCAGACGAGGCAATTTTAACAGCCAGAATGATTGACAGGGCAATTAGGCCTTTATTTCCAAAAGATTTTAAAAAAGAGGTTCAGGTTGTTGTTACCTGCCTTTCTTGGGATGGAGAAAACGACCCTGATATTTTAGGAATGATTGGCGCTTCATTTGCTTTGGCAACTTCAAATATTCCGTGGAACGGGCCCTTGGGAGCTATAAGAATTACCAAAAATGGCGAGTGGAAATTTAATTCTAATTATGGCCAGAGAAAAGAAAGTGAAATGGATTTAACTTTGTCTGCAATTGAAAAAGATGGAGACATTTTAGTAAATATGATTGAAATGGGAGCAAAAGAAGTTGCAGAGAAAGATGTTTTGGAAGCTTATGAGGTTGCTAAAAAAGAATTAAAGGAAATTATTGATGTTCAGATTAAGGCAGTCAAAAAAATTGGAAAAGAAAAAGATGCTTTTGAACCAGCTGTTGATTTAGACATTGCAAATGAAATTAAAGAGTGGTTGGGAAATAAGTTAGAAAAAGCAATTGATGACGCGCCAAAAGGAGAAAAAAATCTTGGAGCAACAGAAATTCTAAAACAAGAATTAATAAAATACTTGGCAGAAAAATATCCAGGCCAAGGAAAAGAGAAACAAGTTTTGGCATATTTTGAAAAAGAGATTGAAAGAATAATTATCAAAAATATTGTTGAAAAAGATAAAAGGCCTGATGGCAGAACATCAACACAAATACGTCCTTTGTCGTGCGAGGTCGGAGTTTTGCCAAGAGCTCACGGCTCCGGAGTTTTTTACAGAGGATTAACAAGAGTGCTTTCAATTTTAACTTTGGGTGGACCCGGTGATTCGCAAATAATTGAAGGAATGGAAATTGTCGGTAAAAAAAGATTTATGCACCATTACAATTTTCCTCCATTTTCATCCGGAGAAACAGCTCCAATGCGAGGACCAAAAAGAAGGGAAATCGGGCACGGAGCTTTGGTTGAAAAAGCTTTGTTGCCAGTAATTCCGGAAGTTGAAAAATTTCCGTACACAATCAGAATTGTTTCAGAAGTTGTTTCTTCAAATGGTTCCACTTCGCAGGCTTCAGTTTGCGCGGCTTGTATTGCTTTAATGGACGCCGGTGTTCCAATTAAAGAACCAGTAGCCGGAATTTCAGTTGGATTGGCAAAAGATGAAGAATTGGAAAATATAAAGTTTTAACAGACATTCAAGGTCCGGAAGATCACTATGGAGATATGGATTTTAAGGTTGCCGGAACCAAAAATGGAATTACCGCAATTCAGATGGATATTAAAATTGACGGCATTGATAAAAAAATAATGGAAGAAGCTTTGGACAGGGCAAAAGATGCAAGATTGAAAATACTTGATATAATAAAGAAACAAATACCAGAACCGAGAAAAAATTTATCGCCATATGCGCCAAAAATATTTTCAATGATGATTAACCCTTCCAAAATTGGAGAAGTGGTTGGGCCAAAAGGGTCTGTGATAAATAAGATTATTGAAGAGTGCGGCGGAGTGGCAATTGATATTGAAGACTCGGGTCAGGTTTCAGTCACAGGACAAAATCAGGAAGACGTAGACAAGGCAGCAAACTGGATTAAAGGAATTGTAAAAGAAATTACTGTCGGCGAAATATATCAGGGAACTGTCAGAAAAATTATGGACTTTGGCGCGTTTGTTGATATTTTGCCAGGACAATCTGGATTGGTTCATATTTCAAAATTTGTGCCGCAAAAAATTGACTCTGTCAAAGATGTTGTGCGAGAGGGGGATGTAATTCCAGTAAAAGTAATGTCAATTGACGAACTGGGCAGAATAAATCTTTCTGCAATTGACGCTGGATTTAAGGCGGCGATTGAGCCAAAATCCAAGCCGCAAGAGCACAAAGGAGGATTTTTCAAAAGGTAAAAATCTAAAATTATGGCGACAGAAGCCGAAGAATTACAGGCAAAAGAATTTCTGAAACGGGCGGAAATCAGAACGATGAAAAAAGACCTCTTGACATTAAGAGAGGTTGATTCGTTGAAAGAAAGAGATAAAATTGCCCACATCAAAACTTTGGAAGAGCAGCAAGCCGAGCAAGAAAAAAAATTGCAGGCGACAGAAGCCGTAGAAAAAACCAAAAGAGAAAATGTGTTGCAAAAAAACGAAGGACAGGAAAGAATTGCTGAAAAGGACTTAAAAAATTATGCGACAGAGCAAGAACGCCAGCAGATATTTATGTTTGAATCGCAACGGCTTGGTTTTGAAAATCAAGTTTTAGAAATTGACAGCAAAAAAGATCCGGCGCTGAAACTGGAAAAAAATAAATTGCTGCTGCAAAAGCGCGACTGGCAAACAAAGTTAAATTCTATTTTAGAACAAGAAAAAAAACTGGAAGGCGAGCAGGGTTTTATTGCGCAAAAAGCGCAAACAACAACAATCCCTGAAGAAAGAAAAAGTTTAGAGCAAAGAAGGTGGGATTTAGACAAAGAAATACAAGACATAGAAAAAAAGAGATGGGAAGTAGAAAAACAAATAGAAACTATTGATAACAGAATAAAACAAATAGACAAATCTTTAGAACAGCTGATGATAGAAAAAAATGGACTTAGAGATAAAATTTTGGGAATGGATAAATCTGTAAGAGATATTTATTCTGGCGTTATAGCCAGGGTGGAAGAAAAAAGAAGAAACGAGGAAGGATTAAAGAGAACAGCGGAAACGGAAACTGCAAAAATAAGAACTAAAGAAAAAGAAAAAATCCAAAGGCAGCAATGGTCTGGCACAGCAATAAGCAGACAACAAAAATATTTAAGCAAAGCTCCGGCTGCCGTCAAAGAAAGGCTGGCAAAATCAGCCGAGCAAGAAGAACAGCAACGAACCAAATTTTTACATGATGTAGAAAATTGGTCAAAAGACAAACCAGAAAATCAACCGCAGGTGCTTCAACAAAAAACAAATGTGCCGCCGCCAGCAGCCCCAATTCCCCCTGTGCCTCATAAAAATTAAAAATAATAAATACGATGGAAAAAAAATTAATTGAAGAGCTAAAAGAAAAATTAGAAGCTGAAAAAAAATCAATTCAAAAAGAATTGGAAAGTTTTGCGTCGGAAGACCCAAACTTAAAACATAATTGGGACACAAGATATCCAAATAGAGAAGATGGCGACAAAGATGAAGAAGCCGACGAGGTTCAAGAATATGACAATGCACTTTCTTTGGAATATAGTTTGGAATTGAAATTAAAAGATGTAAAATCAGCTTTAGAAAAAATCGCAGAAGGAAAATATGGAATCTGCGAAAAATGCGGAAAAGAAATTACAGAGGAAAGGCTAAAAGCTTGTCCTGAGGCAAAAACCTGCTTAAAATGCCACCAAAAATAATATTTTGTAAATCCAAGATTCTCTCGGATTTTTTTTATTAAATAATCATGCCTTCAAAAGTTTTTTCAGGAGCCATAAATGGTTTGGATGCACAGCTGGTGGAAGTGGAAATTGATGTGTCGCAAGGACTGCGTTCGTTTTCTATTGTCGGACTGCCCGACAAAGCTGTAAAAGAATCCGAGCAAAGAGTGGACTCGGCAATAAAAAGCGCAAAATTATTGTCGCCGCATGGAAGAACTTTTAAGGTTTTGGTCAATTTGGCGCCCGCTGACTTAAAAAAAGAAGGTTCAATTTATGACTTGCCAATTGCCTTGGCATTTTTAATTGCATCAAAACAAACTAATTTTAATCCCGCTGACAAAATATTTTTGGGCGAATTGTCTTTGGATGGAAAATTAAGACCGATAAAAGGCGCTTTGTCTTTTGCTTTGCTGGCAAAAAAACTTGGGGTTAAGGAAATTATTTTACCAAAACAAAATGCAAAAGAAGCTTCGTTGATAAAAGAAGTAAAAGTTGTTGGCGTAGATTCTTTGGCAGAAACTCTTGCATATTTGGAAAAAAGATTGCAAATTGCGCCATTTGAAACAAAAGAGGAAATTGTTTTTTCAAATAATAATTATGGAATTGACATTAACTGGATAAAAGGACAAGAATATGCAAAAAGAGCTTTGGAAATTACAGCGGCCGGCGGACACAATTTATTTATGTTCGGTCCTCCGGGCTCTGGAAAATCACTTTTAGCAAAAGCGCTGCCATCAATTTTACCCAAATTATCTTTTGCAGAATCTTTAGAGGTGACAAAAATTTATAGTGTCGCCGGATTTCTGCCAGAAGGACAGGCAATTATAAATTTAAGACCTTTCCGCTCGCCCCATCACACCTGTTCGGAAATTTCTTTGGTTGGCGGAGGAACTCCCTTAAAGCCCGGCGAAATAACTTTGGCGCACCGCGGAGTTTTGTTTTTAGATGAATTTCCCGAGTTTCATAAAGACGCTTTAGAATCTTTGCGCCAGCCGATTGAAGAAGGAGAAATGACCATTTCAAGAATAAAAAATGCTTTTACATATCCTTGCAGATTTATGCTGGTGGCCGCCGCCAACCCATGCCCCTGCGGATATTTTAACGACCCGGAAAAAAATTGCACTTGTTCGCCTTCGCAAGTTGCAATGTACAGGAGAAAAATGTCGGGGCCTTTAATGGACAGAATTGATTTATTTATTGAAGTGCCGGCTGTAAAATATGAAAAATTGGTTTCTGATTCTGCTGAAAATCAAAGCAATTTAATAAGAGAAAAAATTGAAAAAGCCAGAGAAAAACAAAAAGCAAGATTCGTTAATGACAAAATTTTAACAAATTCTGAAATGAATATTCCTGAAATAAAAAAATATTGCAGCCACGATGAAAAATCTCAAAATCTTCTAAAAAAATATGTTGATTCGGGAAAATTATCAGCTCGCGGATATCACAGAATTTTGAAAGTTTCAAGAACAATTGCCGACTTGGCTGATTTTGACAATATAAAATATGAGCATATTGCCGAAGCATTGATGTATCGAATAAGAGAAAATTAAAACAAATAA
The DNA here is from genome assembly GCA_963778905.1 of Candidatus Staskawiczbacteria bacterium. Taxonomy (GTDB): domain Bacteria; phylum Patescibacteriota; class Minisyncoccia; order Minisyncoccales; family Staskawiczbacteraceae; genus XYD1-FULL-39-28. The sequence goes on from CAVZWH010000015.1 coordinate 12,229, forward strand.
AAAAACAGCGGCGATGCCGCTGTTTTTTTATTTGTAGCTTATTTTTGTCCCAACCGGATATTTTGCCAAAGGATTTACAGCTCCAATTACTTCAAAGTGCACATGGCATCCGGTTGCGTTTCCTGTCTCTCCCATTAAACCTATTCTATCTCCAACATTAACCTTGTCCCCTGATTTTACAAAAACATTTTCAAAGTGTCCGTAATAAGTGACTGTGCCATTTGGGTGTAAAATCGTGACATAATTTCCCATGCCCAAATTCCAGGCGTTGTTATACACTGCTCTTTGCACCACGCCGGAAGCTGCAGCATAGATTGGAGTTCCGCAACTATTTGCAAGGTCTATGGCATTATAATAATGAAGCCCTTGAGTAATTCGTCCCTCGGCCGGGAAAATAAAATAATTATTGGCCAAAGGAATCTGATTATTTATTAGTGGCGCAACATTTTTTGGCATTACGCCTCCTGGCACTATTAAAATGTCGCCAATATAAATATCATCTTGATTAGCTAAATTATTGTAAGAAATTATATCGTTTGGCTGAGCTTTATATTTTTGGGCAATTGCAGAAATTGTATCGCCAGATTTTACAGCATATAAAACTCCGTCGGTTGGCAAAATAGTTAAGTCCTGCCCAACTTTGATTGCCGAAGAACTTGTAAGATCGTTCGCCCAAATCAGAGTATTAATAGATATATTATAAGAGTCGGCGATAGATTGCAAAGTGTCTCCTGGCTGTACAGTATAATCAGTAACTTCTTTTTTATTTTGATTGTTTCCGCCAAAAACATCTCCTAAAACTTTTCCGGAAACAACACATGGAGTTGCTACTCCGCAAAGAGTATTATCTTGCATTATTTTCAAATCCGGACTTTCTAACGGAGTTGCATCGGCCTGGCTAGAAAAAAGATTGTCGCTGTTTATACCGCTATTTTTATTAAAAAAAGAATTAAAAAATACAAAATGGCTGTTATTCAGGCCGTTAATGTTAGTCGAAATGTCGCACGAAGCATACATTGTTCCAAAAAGAAAAAATGCGCAAAGTGCAAAATAAAACAAAGGATTTTTGAATAATCCTCTAAAATTAACCAATCTTGAAACTTTTTTCGTCCCTATTAAAATTTTACTGATTATTTTTAACAACTTGCCTTTAACTTACCACTTTCAAGCCAGTCGGTCAAATAGTTATACACAGATAATTCTTTTGTAAATAAAAAAGATCCCAGAAGAGCAAAGCTCTTAAAGGACCCTTGGTTAATCCATTTTCCCAGTCTGGCGCTTAGGGCACAACAAACTCTTTCCTAAACTCCACGGATTTCTGGTTATCTTTGCCATATAATAGTTTGCCGCTGAAAATATGATGGCCACTGCCGGCAAACTCTCTGCCGATGATTTCAAACTCTCGAAGGTAACAACCAACATGACCGCCAACAACGCTTTGCTGGTTCAGGAGCACATAGCCACTCTCAAGAATAGAACTTGAGCAATGTACTCCATCAAACGTGGCGGGAAAACACCGGTTAAATGTAATAGGAAGATTACCTTCCTTGCGCATACAAAATTTGAAAGAAATACTTAAACCATCAAGTTTTCCTTCGTATTTTACGTCTTCAACCGCCAGTTTTTCCAAAGACAAGACAAACTCGTCCTTGCACACAACCTCTTCTGGATCAAAAGTCTTCACCATCAAAGAGTATGTGCCTGGCTCTGCATTGCGCATCAAGAACAATTCTGTCGCGCAGTTGGTAATCATTTTGTCACTTTCCACAATCTTGATTTCTGGCTTGCCGTCCGGTCCTGTAAGTATCACAGCCAGCTTAACTGCCTTTCCCTTCACTGTTACTTCAAGGTTTGCTTCCTGCCAGTTCCCTGTACCGCTGACTGCTATTCTGTGGCTCATCTGGAAACCGCTGGATCCGATAATCGGAGCCGGAGAAGCTTGGTAATTAGATCCAACTTCTCTGCTTGCAGAAAGCTTGGAAATCAAGCTGACCATGGCAAAAAGAAAAAAGATTGCCACGGCGGCGATGGCGGCGAGCAGAATAAGTTTTTTGTCAGCCAAGATTCCTCTCATGGGCAACACGGGCGTTGCCGCAGAAATCCTTTTTGGCAGTGCGGGAGGCAGCACGTTAAATCTTTGGGGCATCGTGTTCATCTCTTATTCTCCTTTAGAAAAATGGATTGTAAAACTTGGAAACCGCTCTCAATAAATAATCCAAAAATATTTGCTGAAAGCAATTCCCAAGGTACTAATTTTATCTTACAATAACAAACAAATATGTCAAGGTTCAAAACGTTTCATTTCAATATTCTAAAATTAGGATATAATACAGAAATGAATTTGTTTTCTGCAAATGAAATAAAAACTCTGCTCTCAAAATACCAAACCCGGCCGTCAAAAGGACTGGGCCAGAATTTTTTAATAGATAAAAATGTTTTACAAAAAATTATTGATTCGGCTGAAATAAAAACAGATGATTTTATTTTAGAGGTTGGTCCGGGCATAGGAACTTTAACTCAAAAGCTGGCAAAATATGCAAAAAAAGTAATCGCTATTGAAAAAGACAAAACAATGGTTGAAATTTTGAAAGAAACCATAAAAGATTTTGACAATGTAAAAATAATTTTGGGAGATATTCTTAAAACCAAAAACCCATTTTCAAAAAAATATAAAATTGTGGCAAACATACCATATTATTTAACCTCTCCGTTAATCAGAAAATTTTTGGAGGATAAAAATCAACCGGAAGAAATAGTTTTAATGCTTCAAAAAGAAGTTGCCCAAAGAATTTGCTCAAAACCACCAAATATGAGTTTGCTGGCAGTGTCTGTGCAATTTTACGCCGAAGCAAAAATAATGTCTTATGTTTCAAAAAATTGTTTTTGGCCTGCGCCAAAAGTTGATTCAGCAATTATAAAAATCGTTCCACAAAAAAAGCATGACGTATCAACAGATTTATTTTTTGAAATTGTAAAAGCTGGATTTTCCCATCCCAGAAAACAGCTTGTTAATAACTTGACTACCTTGAAATCTTCAAATGGTGTAAAATTAACAAAAGAACAAATTTCTGATTGCCTTTTAATAAATAAAATAAAACCCAGTCAGCGCGCAGAAACTCTAAGCGTTGAAGATTGGGAAAGATTAACAAATAATTTATTATGAACTTTTTCTCCTCAATTTTGAAACCAAAAAAGATTTTATTTTTTATTATTTTAATATCTGTGAGCTTGGGCATATTTGCTCCCGTTATTACTCACGCCGATATTATTGACGACATATCGGCTCAAATAAGCAACGGCGCTAACGACACCTGGGGAGCAGTAAAAGACGCTGGAGTGGCTGTGGTTGGATATGCCGGCAAATTTGTAGTCGGCATATGCATGGCTTTGGAAAGCATAGGCGCTGATTTGTTAAACAACACGCTTGATTCTAGCATGCTGCAACAAGCTGTAACAAAAGATCCAAATGTAATTATAGGTTGGACGGCGGTCAGGGACTTTGCCAACATGTTTATTGTTTTGGGTTTTGTAATTATTGCCATATCTTTAATTTTAAGAATTGGCGAATATGGCTCTACAAAAACTTTATTTACATTAATTATAGTTGCCCTTTTAATTAATTTTTCCCTTTTAATTTGCGGCATAATTATTGACGGCGCGAATATAACAATGAATTATTTTTTAAGTCCTCCATTAAGCGTAGGACCAAGCGGGTTAACAACCCTGCTGGGCGGCAGCGCAGCAACTCCGCAAATATATGTCAGCATAGACGCATCTTTGCACGCCAACAATGGAGCGCCGAGTTGGACAGCGTTTGCCGCCTTAGTTACTGGCGCCTGTTTATATTCAATTATCGCCGCAATGCTTTTTATAATTTATGCCGCTTTATTTTTATTCCGGCAGGCAGCTCTTATGTGTCTTGTAATTTTATCTCCTTTGGCTTTTGTCTGTTATGTTTTTCCTGCCACAAAACAAATTTGGCAAAAATGGTGGAGCCAATTTACCCAATGGGCAATTGTTGGAATCCCTGCCTGTTTTTTTATTTGGCTGGGCACAAAAATAGTTGCAAACCCTAATTTTGGCAACACCGCGCTGGTTGCCGGTCAACCGCCTCCGTCAGCACTTTCATTTTTCATACCAGCGGCATTTATGTATTTTGCCTACACTTTAACTTTCCAAATTTCTGCAATCGGAGCTGCCGGAGCCATTGGATTGGCAACCGGAGCTATGGGCGTGGCAATGGGAGCAACTAAAGTTGGCGGAAGAGCATTGGGCGGCATGGCAGATAGGGCAACAGGAAACAGAATATCTGGAGCAGGAAATGCAGTAAAGAGCGGGTTTACGAGGGTTGGAGAAAGTCTTGGAATTGTTAAAGAGGGCACAACTGCGCAAAATCAATTACAAAGAAGAAGCGAAGCTAAAACCACCATGGAAAATCTTAGAAACTCTTCGTCGCTTGGAGACAGGGCAAAATATGAAAATTATGTCAGAAACGGCAGAGGAGCTAAGGGTGCAGCGGCTGTTGCTTTAGCTAATGAAAATGGAGACTTCGGCAGGATAATGGGTAATAACGTAAATGCTATGCATGGCCGTGCCGCATACGCGCAACAATTTGGATACAGGCCAGAGGACTTTGAAAAGAAGATGCCAAGTTATGCAGCCAATAATCAACAAACAATAAACAGATTAACAAATACAAAAAATCCTATTACAGGAGCTAATTATAATGTAACTGACGCGCAAAGAGAGGCAGTCAGACAAAAACATGCAGGAATGTCTGGCACTAATATAAAAGAATTACATCACAGTCAAATGACTCAACACTTTGCCGAAGATGTAAACAGCAGAGCGCTTGACAGAGCCTCATTAGACTTTAATGCAGACCAAAGGAATACACTCAAGGCAATGATTCCAGACCTTACAGCAAGGCGCGCCACACTAAATGGTCAAGTTGCTGCTACAGCTGCCGGAAGCCCTGCCCGAGCCGCGTTACAGAGACAATTAGATAATTTAGACCGCAATATAGCAACAATAAGCCATCCTAACTTCTAATAATAAAATTATAAGTCAAAAATATGACTGACACAAAACAACTTTATGGCGTATATTTTGCAGAGGACAAAGAAGATCCTTTTGACGTCATAATGAGAATTTTAGCAAAAAATAATCTAAAAGAAACTTTTAATGATGCTGCTGATAAAAGAGCAAAAGGAAAAATTTCTGGCATAGATTTTTTATATGCTGCGGCAAAAAATCTTGTGCTGGAGAATCTTACAGAAAAAGATTTTGTTTTATCGGTCCAAAAACAATTAGGAGTTAGCCCCGAGGTTGCGGAAAATTTGAATAAGGATGTTAAATTAATGCTTCTGCCGTTGGCTGTAAAAGAAAAAATTGGTAAATCTCAAGAGGGAGAGAAACCAGAAGAACCGCCGTCCACATTTCCAAAAATAAAAGCTCCGATAGAAGTAGAAAAAATAATGGAAGAACGGCGGGAGAGTTTATTAAAAGAAAAAGTAATAGGACCTACAGAAAGCGAAGTTGAAGAGCCAGTTCCGGCTCCGGCAAAAAAATATTCTTCTGCTAAAAAAAATGCGACACCAAAGGAAGTAGAAAAACCTATTGTAAAAAAATCTGACAAACCAGACCCATACAAAGAATCAATTGAATAATGTAGCAATAAAATAGGCGGTTTCGACATCTTGTCGAAACCGCCTTTACGTTTTGTCCGTAGGACATGACCACTTGGTCAGGGACCCTGAGGACCTTGCGGAGGATTACCGCCAGGATGCGTGGGACGATTACCCCTGGGACCTCGCAAATGACGAGCGCCGCCTTGCGCAGCAACCTTTGCCTCCTCCCAGTGAGTCGCAAATGCCATCAAATCTGCCAACAGTCCGCCATGGGTCTCAAAATATGACCCGTCTTCTTGAGCCAACAGGCGGTTGGTCAAACTTTCGCACTTCTCCTCGTACTTCTGCTTTAGTTGGTCATCACCAGCAAGAAGCGCCCTGAAGGCAGCTATGTCGCCGCCACTCCGAGCCTTTGCCATTCGCAATTCAACGAGCACTTCCACTTGCTTGGAAAGAGCCTCTGCCTTGAGCCTCTTTTCTTCTCTAAGGGCGATATCGCTTTGGTATTCTTCCGTGAACCCAACGTCCATTATTTTGACTCCGTTCTCAACGATGCGCACGCCCCAGTTTTCCTCAAGTGCTTTAATTTCAGGATCATCTTTTAACCCTGAATAAGCTGGCCTGTTTTTAGCAGGATCATGGTTTGGATCCGTGTAGGCTGGTGCTCCTCCCCAAATGGTTTCTGCCGATTGCTGGCAGTTGAGGATAAAGTCATACGGCCTGTTGGAAATCCATCCCCTTAGCAGCGCATGCAGACATTCCTTGACAGCTTCCTTGAGTTCGGGCGGCGCTTTGAAGCGCGCCTTATGAAGGTTCACAAATTGGACCAGAACCAGAAAAGGTATTCCCAGCGGAATTCTTTCCGGCGGAACCGTTTCTGCCTTCTCCACCTTGACCGTCATCGTATCGGGTTTTACAGACATCGTGCTGTCAATGCTGCAAAAAAACCTGACTCCCACGTACCTGACGCCAAAGGGAAAAATGTTAAGACTCTGACCTGACACAATGTTCCAGTCCTTGTCGAGGCAATACCCTCTCCAGTTCAGCAAAACCTTTGAGAACGAGCCAATCGTTTTCACGTTTTTGGCAAACCCCTCGGGCACAATGGTGAACTTGAAGATGGTAAAAAATCCTAAGACCAAGACAAAAATCAAACACAGAAAACTGAGTGATTCGTCCACGGCACACCTCCTACTTATTGTAAAGTTGCTGTTAACTAAATTCAACCTGATACTTCAGGTTACGTTTTTTACTATATCATATTATATATTCTTTGTCAATGATTTACAAACGTTGTTAATAACTATGCCTATTGCCCTATTTTTGTATGTGCTATAATTAATAAATATTTATGGAACCATATCCTATTCCACAATTTATTGAGCAAGAAGGCAAAATTGCTTTCTTTATATCTTTCAGGCAATTTTTTTATCTTGTTGGCGCAGGGCTTGTTTGTTTTATGTTATATTTTATCCTGCCCAGATTTCTTTTTTGGGTTTTAGGTCCTGCTATTTTTCTTGTTGCAGCGTTGCTGGCATTTGTCACTATGAACGGCACACCCGTAATAAATATCATATTAAGCTCTGTTGGATTTTTAACCGGCACAAAAGATTATACCTGGAAGAAAAAAGAATCTCCCTATCCTTTTAAGCCGATAAAAAGAACTCAAATTAAAAAAATAGATGCGGGCCCGGTTTTGCAAGCGCAAAAAAGCCAATTAAGAAAAACTAAAACAGCTGTAGAATTAAGAACTAAATAAAAATTCATAAAAATTATGCCGGAAACAGCCACACAAGCATTTTTGGAAGTGCAAGATATAAGAGAGGGAATTTTGCTTCTAAAAAATAATTCCATAAGAGGAATTTTAATGGTTTCATCAATAAATTTTGCTTTGAAGTCAGACGAAGAACAGACAGCTATAATTTATGCTTTTCAAAGTTTTTTGAATTCTTTGGATTTTTCCTGCCAAATTGTTGTGCAATCAAGAAATATAAATATTACTCCGTATTTAGACGGCTTAAAAGATTTAGAGGACAAACAAGCCAACGAATTGCTGAGAAGGCAAACCGCTTCTTACAGAGAATTTATTAAAAATATGGTTGTGGGAGATACTGTTATGACAAAAAACTTTTATGTTGTTGTTCCCTATACTTTAATGGAAATTTTTGGCGTAGGTTCAGCAGCCAAACAATTTAATCTTCTTGGCCAAGAATCAAAGGCCCAGCAGCCAAAAGAAATGAAAGATGATGAGTTTCAAAGATGCAAAACCCAGCTTTGGCAAAGAATGGAATATTTGGCTATGGGATTAAGAAGGTGCGGATTAGAAGCAATGCCTTTGACAACTCCTGAATTGATAGAACTTTTTTGGTCTATACATCATCCAGACCAGGCAGAAGTGGGATACTATCCGGAAATTTTGCCAGAACTATTAAAATAAAAAAATAAAATGGCTCCATCTTTTTTAGATAATTTTTTAGGCGGAAAAAAGAAAGATGATTTGTTGGAAGATCAGGTTTTTCAGGAAGAGCAATTTGATGTAAAAGATATAATTGCTCCGCCTTATATTGGCGTGGGACAAGACCACATAAAATTAGGAGAACGTTTTACAAAATCTTTCTTTGTTTTTTCTTATCCAAGGTATTTGAACACCGGCTGGTTTTCGCCGGTTATTGATTTGAATAGTCCAATGGATATTGCTTTTTTTATACACCCAATAAGTTCTGAACTTATTTTGAAAAAATTAAGAAAAAAAGTGACAGAAGTTTCGTCAGAAATTTTAGAAAGAGAAGAAAAGGGTTTGGTCAGAGATCCGGCTCTTGAAACAGCTTACAAAGACATTGAAAATTTGAGAGACAAATTGATGACCGCCCAGGAAAAAATGTTTAGGTTTGGGCTTTACATAACAATTTATGAAACTTCAGAAAAAGAATTAAGAGACACAGAACTTACTTTAAGGTCAATTTTTGAATCGCGTTTAATTTATATCAAGCCATCATTGTTCAAACAAAAAGAAGGATTTATTTCCACCAGCCCGTACGGCATGGATTTAATTCAGGTTCATACTCCAATGGACACAGAGCCTCTTTCAACTGCCTTTCCTTTTATTTCTTTTGATTTAAGCTCCAACGAAGGAATTTTATACGGAATTAACCGGCACAATAATTCCTTGGTTTTATTTGACAGATTTAGTTTGGAAAACGCCAACTCGGTTGTATTTGCTAAAGCTGGTTCCGGAAAATCTTACGCCATAAAACTTGAAGTGTTGAGATATTTAATGCAGGGAGTTGACGTTATTATTATTGACCCTGAAAACGAATACGAATATTTGTCTGACTCAATAGGCGGATCGTTCTTCAAAATCTCTTTGACCTCGGCAAACCACGTAAATCCTTTTGATTTGCCGGCTCCCGGGCCAGACGATAATCCAGAAGATATTTTAAGAGGAAATATTATAAACTTGGTTGGACTTTTGAGAATAATGCTCGGCGGATTAACCCCGGAAGAGGATAGTATTTTAGACCAAGCTTTAACAGAAACTTATGCTATAAGAGATATCTCAGCGCAGACCGATCCAAAAACATGGCAAAACAATATTCCTTTAATGTCTGATTTCCAGGAAGTTTTGGAATCCATGCAAGGCGCCGAATCTTTGGTGACCAGATTAAAAAAATTCACAAAAGGAACTTTTGCCGATTTTTTTGACCAGCACTCAAATATTTCTATGGATAAAAACTTGGTTGTTTTTGGCATAAGAGATATGGAAGAGTCGTTAAAGTCAATGGCCTTATTTATTATAATGAGATATGTTTGGAATATCGTAAGAACCTCGCTAAAAAAGAGAATACTCGTTGTTGATGAGGCCTGGTGGCTAATGCAATCAGAAGATGGAGCTTCGTTTTTGTTTGGCCTGGCAAAAAGAGGCAGAAAATATTGGCTTGGAGTTACAACTATTACCCAGGACGTTGCCGACTTTATGAAATCAGACTATGGCAAAGCCATAATTACAAACTCCTCGCTTCAACTTTTGTTAAAACAATCTCCAGCTGATATTGATTTAGTAATAAAAACTTTTAATTTGACAGAACAGGAAAAATTTTTATTACTGGAAGCCGCGGTCGGCGAAGGTTTGTTTTTTGCCGGCAAAAAACACGTGGCAATTTCCGTTGTTGCCAGCCAGACAGAAAATGAAATTATTACAACCAATCCTCAGGAAATCCAAAACAGAAAAGAAGACGAAAAAAGAATTGCCGATGAAGCAAAACAATAAAAATCTTAAAAAATGGCAGACGAAAATCAAACACCAAAAATAGAAAGTAAACCGAGCAATCCTGCAGTTGCAACAAATAAAAACCCTTTAAGCCAAAGCAAAAAAGTATTAGAAAGCGAATCTGGACATACTCCTGCAGGCAGTAAAAGCAGCGTTAGCAAAACTGCAAGCAGTGCTGGGTCAGCATTAAAAAGTGCCGGTAAATCTATAGAAGGAGTAGGAAAAAAAATAACCGGGCAAGATCAAGGCAAAAATGGCGGAGGTCCTGCGGCTGTAGCCGGGGCTATTGGCGGCGCTAGTGGATCTTCGGCAAAACAAATTGCGGCCGAGACCGGCAAAAGAGCCATATCTTTAGCAATGGATATTCCAGATATAGTGGTGATGCTGCCGATAGCTGTTGTATTAGATTTTATGGGAATAATAGCGGCTATTTTATCCATTATTGGAATAGGTTTTGGATTGCAATATGTTATATCAATAGGCGGTAATATTGTTATAGGTTTTTGGATAATTGTAAGGTCTTTTTTCAGGGGCGTAGTTCAAAAAGCCATATCAAGCATAGAAAATATGACAGGAGCTCCGTCTACTGCCCAGCAACCTAAAGGAGGAGTTGGAAAAAAAGGAATCAAAGCTGGTTTGAGCATAGCCAGATGGCTTGGGCTTGGTCTTATTAAAATGATACCGTTTGTTGGAGACTTGGTGCCTAGTTTTACCATTACTGTTATCTACGAATTGTTGCAAGAACAAATATAATGCAAAGATTCAAAAAAATTTTATTGTGTTTAATATTTGTTTTTTTGGCGTTGCCCGTAGCGACGAGTGTTTTTGCCTTTGCATTAAATGTAACATATCCTACAATTTCAATTTTTGGAAATTCCATTTCGCTTCAGCCCGGCTCTTCTCCAACCCAATACGCAGCATATTTTTTTAATTTTGGAATGGCTATAGGGGTTTTGCTAGCTGCAGCAGTCATAGCTATTGGCGGAGCATATTATTTGGCTTCTTTTGGCGGAAGAAAATTTACGGGCGAGGGAAAAGAATGGGTTATGGCCGGCATAAAAGGCTTGCTTATTTTGTTGTGCGCATATTTAATTGCTTATACTATAAATCCCGACTTGCTTATTTTCAAAATGGGTGATTTAATCAACACAATTATTCCCGGCGCAAATATAAATTTTCCTGGCCAGCCAAATCCAACAAACTATGTTTATTATAATGAAATACCAGTGGGCACGCTTACGGAAACTCTGCTGTCAAAAACAATGTATTGTTATGATTTTGATTCAGAAGGAAATCCGATACCGCTGCCATTGAATACCGACAACAGCGGAAAGGTTGGCGGCCCGACTTACAGAAATCACGACAGAGTGGATTGTTTGTTAAAATTAATGGATGCGGCGCAAAAAAAAGCAAAAGTTATAAGCGACCTGGCTCAGGAAATTAAAAAATTAATGAACACGTGCAGCTGCGCTGGAAAATGCGATGACCCGTGCAATAAAAATGGTAAGGGATGCCAAGTTTCAGGTGGCGGATGCGCCGGCGCCTGCAAAGGAAATGACGGTCAGGGCGCTGGGTGCGAGCAACCAAATGGATCTGAAAGTTGTTGCGACCAATCCACAAAAAATAAAATAGAACACGGACCAATACAAGTTGGTTGTGGGGCAAACAATGCTGCTATTAATAATTCACAAAATATTTTTGCGGATGCTGGCGCAACAAATAATTTTTTGGCTGATATCTCTAATAATAATTCTTTTTTGCTGGCTCAATTTTTACCGCCCGGACAATGTAATTGTGGAACTGATGCAAATGGTAATATAATTATTGGCGTATCAAATGCAGATGGGTCTTGCACTTGTCCCGGCGGCAGCGGAAGCAGCAGTGGAGGTGGCAACAACGGCGGAAATAACGGAGGCAACAACGGCGGCGCAAACGGATGCAATGGTCAGTGCGCCAACCCATTAAGAAAATTTGCAGGATTAGATGAATTTAGAACAACGCTTACAAGCATTTCTGGTTTGATAGAAAAAAATGTTCAGGTAAATAAACAAGATGTGGCTGTTATTAATATTGATGGCAATCAAGGCGTGCAGACACAAAAACGATGGAGTGATTTGAAACTGCCAGATCAGTTAACATACTTAAAAGAAAAAATTCAACAAATTGAATCTGATATTAATAGCGATGAAAATAATTTGAATAACGCCAGGGCGGCTGTGGCAAATTGCTATGACGTAAAATCTTCTGTTGATTTTATAAAAATAAAAGAAGAAGTAAAGCCAGCAGATAATATAATTATCCAGCCGACGCCGTGGGGCAATGGTGTTGATTCTTCAAAATATTGCAAAGGATTTAATTATTCAAATTCAAGCTGTTATGATACGTGCAATAAAATGTGCCCTGACGAAACCACAGATGTTGCAAAATGTTATGACCAATGCGCGCAAAATCAATGCGACCCAAATGATACAAAATGTTTGCAAAAACAACAAACCTGCGTAGAAAAATGTTTTAATTCCAGGCCGTGCAATAACAGGGATCCGGGAAATAACGGAGGACAAAATCCAAAGGATTTTCAGACGTGCGTATCAACTTGCCAAAACAATTGCTCAAATTTTTGCTCAAAAACCTACCTCGCTTGTTCGGACGATTATAAATTGTGCGCCAGCCAGTGCAGCAACAATTCAAAATGTATTTTAACAAATGAGAACACGTGTTTAATCAACACCGGATCAGTTGATACTGCTGATTTCCAAAAATGTCTAAGCCAAAATAGCCAAGGCGATGAAGGCAATATAAAAAATTGCATTGACAACGCATATCTCTGCAAATATGGTTCTGATGAATATGCCGGATATCCTGATTGCACAAACGGAGACACAGGATGCGCGCCAAATTCACAAAATTTACAAAACAAAAATTATTCTTCGCCGTGGATTTTTGATAATCAAGCGCAACAAATTTGTCCGGATCCTTATGCAACCTGCAAAAAGGGGCTTAATGCCGGAAACAGCTGCTTGAATTTATATCCTGCTGCGGCCAAGTGCCCGTCTAATTCCAGTTGTCCGCAATGTCCCTGCGGCCAAATTGATCAAAAAGTAAACTTTAATATAAATAATCCAAATAACCCAAAAACCGACATATGCAATCCTCAATATGACAATGTGGCCAGTGAAAATTCTATTTCAACGCAGGTTTCTGCTAACGATTTAATAACCGGCTCATGCAATGACTATCAATACAACACCGATCCCTTAACTTTTTATTGCAAATCAATTTTTGTGGAAACAAACCCCATATTTGGCGGAAATTTTAAGTGTTCAGCCGCAGACGACATCCCTGTGGGTCAGGCAGTTGATGACTCCAGAACTTGGGCTGATAATCTAAAAAAAATTACTGATGATTATCTTGCCAGCCTTCAAAATATTTTCAATGACATACAGAAAATAACAAAAAAACAGCCAAACCAATATTGCAGATGCGACAGCAAATTTGATGCCGGTTGCACAGGCCCCAGGGCTGGAAAACCAATATGCACTTCAAACTGCCAATACCATCCGCCGGTATCTGGCACAGACGAACCGCCGGTATCTGGCACAGACGAACCGCCGGTATCTGGCACAGACGAACCGCCGGTATCTGGCACAGACAAAGATGGAAAATCTTTTTATATACCTGCTTCCTGCACATTAATAACGTGCCATGGAAATTCCTGCCAGCAAATGATGGACTACATGACAGAATTGTCTGATGATTATATGCAAATGAGAACGAATTTTGTTAATCTGTTAACCAAATCTCTGGAAGATGGCCGAACTGACCCATTGAAAGAATTAACTTATTCTAGAAGCGCGATGAGCTCTTGCAGCACAGCCATGGTGCAACAAGGAAAAGATAATGTAAAAACATTGAGCTGTACAAGGGCTTATCCTAACACCGGATTTTTGGATAACTTGTGTTATGGAATATTAGACGGCAAAACGCAAAATCCATCTGTTGATTTAACAGATAATTGGTTTTGCTGCAAACAAAAATCAGATTAATATAATATAATTAATAAAATACACCCATGAAAAAATCGCAAATTATATTTTTTTCTTTTTTTATTTTAATTTATTTATTTCTGGGGGTTGGTTTTTGCAGCGCCTGGGACTTAAACGGCGGAACATATCCAAACATCCCGCTGGCGCCGCAAATAACATCAGCCAGCAAACTGCCTGCATACATACTTTATCTTTTTTTTGCCGGAATATATGTAGCCGGCATGTTGGCTGTAATATCTTTAGTTATAGCAGGAATACAATTTATGATGTCGGCTGAAAATCCTTCAAGAATAAGCGCCGCCACAGATCGCATTAAAGGTTCTGTTATAGGTTTAATTGTGCTGCTTGGAGCAGTAATTCTTTTAGGAACCATAAACCCATACTTAAAACAATTGGGAATTAGCTTAGATATAGCAGCTCCGGCAGGACTTCATTTTAACGGATCCGGCGGCGACGCCGGAGCTCCAGATTCTGTAGATAATATGAGCAGCTATGGAGGCAAATATAATCAGCTTTGCTGGCCAAAAACCATAGCCACCATTAATGGCTCTAAAGATAATTGCGATAAAAATGCGTACGCTTATATGGTTTACTTATACCCGCAAGCAAGCAAAAGCGGCGCTTGGTCCTGGGCGGAATTAAAGTGCGGCGATTGTGTGGGCCTAAATGGCGCTGGTTCTTATCTTGCAATAAAAGAAGGATTTGGTGTTTATTTTTACGGGAGAGAAGATTGCACTCCGTCAACTGGCGACTTCACGCCTAATTATCCGCAAAGCGCAAGCACTGCACCAATTCCAGCAATGGCAACATATTGGACAAATGCGAATATAAGGTGCGTTCGCATTATTAATGGTCCGGACAAAAACGGCCCGTTTTACGGAGTTATCCTTTTCAAAAATAATAACTATCAGGGCAATGCATTGCAAGAAGATTTTGGATTAAATTCGGGCGTAAATACTTCCGGCCCAATTAAAAGTATTGGAGGAATAGCAACGGGCACCAGCATAAGTTTGAAAAATTGGTACTCGGCGGCAATTTATCAAAAAGCCGGATATGATTCTAATGGAAATCCAACAAATGCCGGCGACGGGATCACTTTAATAAATTCTGGAAGAAATAAAGACGAAGCAGGAGATGGAAAATATTGTCCTGACAGCCATTCTACAAGCTGCATAATATCCGGCGCCGATATCAGCAATAATATTTGGCAAAAACAATTATCTGATATGAAAATTACTTATTCTGGAGATACAAGCCAAAAACTGATGGACAGCTGTCCGTATTTTGATTCAAGCGCCGTAGATCCGTATGACAGAAAAGATTGTTTTCAAACCATGAATATAGGCGGAAATTTTCTTGTTCTTTTGTCTGACTACCAAATTCAAAATAATGATCCAAGTTTTTCTTCAAGATTCGGCTACGTTCAAGCATTTCCAGAAGTGCGCGCGCCCGAAGGTCCTGCCGACTTAGGAACTACGTATATCAGCCATAATGCAAAATATATAAAAATATTTCCATTAGCCGCCCCATTTGTGCCTCCATCTTAAAAATAAAAACTAAATGCAAAAAAATAGATTCCATTTTTTAATAGCTGTTTTGATTCTGTCCCTGGGATTTGCCTTTTTGTTAATAACAAATGTTTCTGCTGTTGCATTAAATGTTGATTATCCTACCACGCCCGCGGGCAGCAACATCACTCCGCAGTCTACTGTTCCCCAGTATCTAAAATATGTTTTTGACATAGGCATGTTTGTAGGGGGAATAGCTCTTTTCTTTTCTCTGGCTGTGGCCGGTGTTTATTATTTTTTATCGCCGGCTATACCAAGTATGCGAGCAAAAGCCAAAGACCAGGTGTTTGGAGCTTTTTCCGGTTTTTTAGTTTTACTTTTGGTTTATTTAATTATAACAACTATAAACCCAAACCTTTCTTTTTTTAATTTAAGTCCTTTGAGTCCCAATGCGCCTATTCCCGCACCTCAAAATCCTCCTGCCCCAGGCGCTTATTTTTATCAAACAAGCGATTGCTCAAAACCTCCCGATCCCTTGATACAAGCCAACAGCACTTACGACCTTAAAAATTTCAAAAGAAAAACCCAATCTGCAAAAATTGTTCAAGATTCCATAGGAGGAAATTCTTATATCAGTATTTTATTTGAGTCTCCCAATTTTGAAGGCAGGTGTTTTTATTTAGACCCCAATAAAAGTTGTAATCAAAATATTACTCCTTTTGCTTCCTCAGCCTCTGTTTACAGGTATAATTTTTATCCTGCTTCAGGCGGCGTAACTTTTTATCGCGAACCATTTTACAATTCCAATGGCGGATCATTTCAAGTTTCCGGGGCGCAAACCGGCACAATTTATTTTGAGGCCTTAAAAGATCTTAATTATATGAGCAATTCTAACGGAAATATAAATAATCCGGATGATTGCAGCGTGCCAAAAGAAAAAATGGATTGCGTGGCTTGGGATGACACCGGCGTTTGCACAAAAAGAAAGTGCCCCGACCTGGCCGGAGGAAATATCGGCTCTATAAAAATAAGCGGGAATTATGTTGTTTTGTTAGCATACATAGACCCGTCAACAGAAGGTCCAAAAACTTCGTGGTCTTTGTGCCAGTCTTTTCCCGAACCAGACGACATAATAAGAATGGGCCCGAATAAAATAAAGTGGGAAGATATTTCAAATCAAAATAGATTGCCAAATTATGTAGTGATATTTCCGGTAATAGATAACACAAATCCAGAGACCCAGGGTCCGCAGCTATAACAAAAAACCGCCGGACCCAAAGGGTGCCCCGCGGTTTTTTGTTATTTTATTTTTATCACAACGTGCCTGTCTAATCCTTCTCCTCGGCTTTCGGTGGCAACGTCTGTCCTGCCAGATAATTCTGCGTGTATAATTCTCCTTTCATAAGCGGACATTGGCATAAGCGCTTTTGTTTCTTTTGTTAAAGACACTTGGTCGGCTAGTTCTTTGGCTAAAACTTTTAAGTATTCTAATTTTTTCTTTTTATAGTCGTTTATATCCAAGTTCAAATAAAAAATATTTTGTATTTTTTTATTCAAAACCATTCTTAGCAGCCGCTGAATTTCAAAAAGAGTTTGGCCTCCCTGCCCAATTAAAATTTGCGGTTCGTCTAGTTTTATATCTAAATTAACAACTTCCTTATCTTCTTCGGTGTCTGATACTTTAACATCTATATCAAAAACCTTTATTGTCATTTTTTCAAAAAATTCTTTTGCTGACTCTTTTATTTTATTTATATCTTTTTGCTCTATCATATTTTTATGGTTTTACTATTTCTGGCTTCGGGGCACCCTTTGGGTCGTTCTTAAAAATAACGTACTGTTGGATTATAGAAAATAATCCGCTTATTGTCCAGTACAAGCCCAAAGCAGATGGCAATCCAAAAAGAATTATTATTGTAAACACTGGAAAAAAATAAACCATTTGATTTTGCATAATTTGTGAAAGATCCGGCTCCTTGCTTTTTGGTTTGGTTTTGTCAATTTTGGGAATTAACATTTTTGTCTGGAAATACTGCGTGATGCCGGCCAACACGGCAAAAATTATATTTGGTTTTGACAAATCTATTGCGTGCAAAAAAAAGGCATTAATGTGATTGGGATTCAAAACAAATCCGTATAAAGCCGTAAGTTTTTTTTGATTTAATCCGTCCCAAAAAACCCTGTAAAGCGCGATTAAAATTGGCAGTTGGATTATGGCTAATAACAAGCCGGAAAATGGATTTATTTTTTCTGTTTTATAAAGCTCCAAAATTTCTTTTGCCTGTTTTTCTTTGTCATCTTTATATTTATTTTGTATTTCTTTTAATTTTGGTTGCAGTTTTTGGAGACCCCGCTGTGAATTAACAGCTTTTACCGAAATCGGAAAAAGTATAATTCTGATAATCAAGGTTAACGCTATAATGGACACGCCAAAGTCGCGGCCGGGAATATAGTCGTACAAAAAAATAAGAGAGTTAAATAGGGGCTGATATAGTATTATATAAAAAAAATTTATTATAGCGTCAAACATTTTCTATTTTTGCCTTGATTAAAGCGTTGTTTAAGACTTCTTTTATCTCAGAAAATTCCTTTTTTTCTATTCCCGGCAGAGCGATTAAAACTGAGTCTGTTCCAGTTTTTATATTTTTTGCTTGAATTTTTATCGCCTCTGTCAATTTTCGCCTTATTTTATTTCTTATTGTGGCTTTTTTTGATATTTTTTGGCTGACCACAAAACCAAACCTGTTTTGATTTAAATTATTTTTTACAAACCTTAAAATAAAAAGGTTGTTTTTAAGGCTGGCACCTTTTTTGAAAATTATTTCAAAATCCTTTTTCTTTTTTATCCTGTTTATTTTGGGCAACATTAAGTATCACACAGATATTTTTTTTCGACCCTTTCTTCGCCTGTTTTGCAGCACTTGCCTGCCTGTTTTTGTTTTTTTTCTTCTCAAAAAGCCGTGAGTATTGGCTCTTTTTTTCTTTTTTGGTTGGTATGTTTTGCTCATAATTATGAACGAGGGAGGAATGTAAAAATTTATTTTTACATTCCAACCGAATGATTAATTATATAAATATTCTAAAAAATATTTCTATTGTTTGTATTTTTTAATTAAGTATAATATTAATCAGTATAGTTCAAAAATCACATTCCGTCAAATGTAAAAAATGCCATTATTTTTGCAAATTTATATTGTGCGTCTGCGTAGAAACAGACAACACAAGTTATCCACAGCTTAATAACACCCCTCTTTGTTTTGTTTCTATTTGACAAGCAACGTCATAAAAAGGCAGAATACATTATTAACAGGATAAAAAAACAGGATAAAAAAACCATGAATAATTTAGAGCTTTGGCAATCAGTTTTAGCCCAGATGCAGTTCCATATTTCTAAGGCAAATTTTGCTACTTGGTTTCAAAACACAGAAATTATTTCCAGAGAAGAAGAAAAAATAATAATCTCTGTCCCAAACGCCTTTTCAAAAGAATGGCTGAGCAATAAATATAATAAATTGATTCTAAAAACCCTGCACGACATAGACGATTCCATAAAGGATTTGGAATTTATTATAAAACCGCAAACGACAAAAAATTCTCCGCTAAAAATAATTGAAAGTGAAAAACCAGAGGAAATTCAGTTAAAATTTGATGAGTTCAAAATAAATAAAGAGACTAACTTAAACCCAAGATATACTTTTAATAGTTTTGTAGTTGGTTCTTTTAATGAATTAGCCCATGCAGCTGCCCTGGCTGTATCTGACAACCCTGGATTTACCTATAATCCCTTATTTATTTACGGAGGCACTGGTCTTGGAAAAACACATTTGATACAAGCCATTGGAAATAAAATATGCGACGACTCAAAAAAGAAAAAGGTAAAATATATTTCCTCAGAAAAATTTGTTTCCAGTATTGTGTCAGCCATCAGAACAAATAGCATGGAAACCTTTAAGGCGAGTTTAGCGCCCATAGATGTTTTAATATTAGATGATATACAATTTATAGCCGGCAAAAATAAAAGTCAGGAAGAATTTTTCCATGTCTTTAATTCCTTGTATGAAAAAAACAAGCAAATAATTCTTTCTTCAGACAGGCCTCCAAATGCCATAGCCGAACTTGAAGACAGATTAAGATCCAGGTTTGAAGGCGGCATGATAGCCGATGTAAGTTTGCCAGATTATGAAACGCGGTTGGTTATTCTAAAAACAAAATTGCAAGAAAAAAATGCCGAATTATCAGAAGAAGTTTTAGATTATATCGCCACAAATGTAAAAAAAAATATCAGAGAATTAGAGGGCGCCTTAAATAAATTATTGGTTTATAGTAAAATTAATCAAACCCTGGATTTAGAAACAACAAAAAAACTGCTTAAAGGTTTTATTTTTTCTCCATTTGACGTGGCAAATTATAAAAAAATTATAGAGACCGTAGCTAAATTTTATAATTTAGAAGAAAAAAACTTGTTTGACCCAACGAGGCGAAAAGAGATTGTAAAACCCCGCCAGATTGCCATGTTTTTGCTTAGAAAAGAATTAAAATATTCTTTCCCGGCAATTGCCAGAAAATTCGGCGGCAAAGACCACACAACCGCGATTTATGCTTACAAAAAAATCCTTCAAGAAAACGAAGAAAACAATAAATTAACCGAAGAATTAAACTTAATAAAACAGAGAATATATAGTGCATAACTGGTGTTAAAAAATATAATAATTTTAACCGGTAAAAAACACACCACAAATTGCACCTTTTATACCACTAATTTATCCCCAATTTTTCCACAAAAAAATAATAGAAACAAACTCCCTTTTATGTTTTTCTTAAAAAATTACAAAAACACCGACACTAATAACAATAAATTTAAATA
>CAVZWH010000016.1:0-20857 GCA_963778905.1 Candidatus Staskawiczbacteria bacterium
TATTATTATCTGCGCTGCAATTAGGATCTGTTTTTTCACAAATTCCGTCTCCGCATTTGTCTATACACACAGACAAAGTGCCTCCTCCATTTGTTCCCTGTGCTCCAACTCCTCCAACCTGCACCTGAACTTGTTGCGTTTGCTTTTCTGTTTGCGCGCCGCCGGCAGAATTTTGCACTTTAATCCCTGGGGATAAAATATATTTATATGCCACAAACACAATCAGTAAAATTGCAACCACGACTGCAATTAATATTATTAAAATTTTTTTATCTATTTTTGAAAATATCATATAGTTTTATTTATTTTATATCTTTAATAATTAAAAAGCAAAAATATTTGTGGGTGTGGAAGGAATTGGACCTTCGACCTCTATCTTATCAGGATAGCGTTCTACCACTGAACTACACACCCAATTACCAATTACTTAAAATTTTAGCAGATATTTTTGCAAAATGCAACTTCTCCGGCTGCGGTGCAAAATTGTTTTCAATTTTGCACCGCAGCCCTTTGTAAAAAAAGAGCTGCACGAGGGTATGCAGCTATGACGAAAAATGATTGGAGAAAAAGGAAGAGGACGGAAAGTGTGGGAAATTAAATTGTAAAATAGCAGAAAAGACAGCTGGCAGAGGAGACATAGATACGAAAGGGACAAAACGAATCGGCGTAAATCGCCGGAATTTCGCGCAAACAACTGTTTATCGACGTTGTTTCCGGAAACACAACGGCAAACACAGAGTGACACGGAAAAAATCCGGAAATCATGTGTCGCAGCTCATGCGCGCGCTACCATCAAATCCCTCGCAAGTCTCACAAAGCCCCAGCTTTGCACCGCTAACTACGTATCGGACCGAAGGCCGTGCCCTCGGAAAAAAGAAAATGCAGTGCTCTGCCAACTGTCAGAAAAATTATCAATCTTTAAGACAAACAATTTTCCGGACAGTTGCAAGGCAAATTAAAAGAACTATCTTTAACTAAATACTAACAAATTATAAAACCTTGTCAATACTCCGCGACAATCGTTAGCTCCGGGACTTGGATTCGAACCAAGATTCCATGCTCCAGAGGCATGTTGCCTACCATTAGCAGATCCCGGAATATTTATAAAAAAATTAAATATCTAAATATTTTTTTACAACTATAAAACTGGAAATAACCCCGACTCCAATGCCAAAACCTAATTGTATTAATACAAAAATCCACAAATTAGTCAAGAAATATGAAAACATATCAAACCCCGGCAGCAGAACAGAAATTTTGCCCGACAGAAAATATGCAGATAATCCGGAAAGCAAAATACAAATTATAAATGCGATAACGCCGTAAATTATTCCCTGAATTATAAATGGCCCGCGGACAAACCAGTCGCCAGCCCCAACTATTTTCATTGTTGAAATTTCCTCTTTTGAATTTTCTATGGCAAGCTTTACGGTATTAAAAACAACTAATATGGCAACAATAATTAAAATAATTCCGAGAATAAATCCAAAAGTATTTATGTTTTTAGTGATGGAATAAACTTTTTCTATGGTGTCTTTTTTTTGAGAATAATCTACTTTGTTAATTAATTTGCTGAAATCTGACGTTTGTAAAATATTTGAAACCTCTGCATATTGAGCAGGGTCTCCATTAGTTGTTATGTTTAGAGAAGGCAAAAATGGATTATCGCCAACCTCTTGCAAGGCTTTGGATAAAACTGGATTATCTCCGTGCTTTTCGTTAAAATATGCCAGCGCCTGATCCTGCGAAACATATTCAACGCTTTTTATATTCGGCGAATCCTTCAAAATTTGGTCTTTTACATTTAAGATATCCTGTTCTGCTGTGCCGGCGTTAAAATATGCCGTTATGTCAATTTTGTCCTGTATTTGCGTAGTTAAATATCCGGCTATTCCCTGAAAAAATAAAAGTCCGGTCACGAGCATAATTGTCACAACCAAAACAAAAATTGCGGCAACCGATATGCCTTTGTTTCTGCTAAAATCACTCATTGCAAAACTAATTACTCTTTTTAGATTTGTCATCATAATTAAAAATTTTTAGATAATGAATCTTCCCTCTGCTTCGTCTCTTAATATTTTTCCGTTTTCCAAAGTAATAACTCTTTTGCCCAATTTATTTATTATTTCTCTATCGTGGGTGGCTAAAATAACTGTTTTGCCCGCCGAATTTATTTTTTGCAAAAGCGAAATAACTTCGTAGGTATTATATGGATCAAGATTTCCTGTCGGCTCGTCGGCAATAATAATATCCGGATGATTTACCAAAGCTCGGGCAATTGCCAACCTTTGCTGTTCGCCTCCCGAAAGTTCACTGGGAAAATTATTAACTTTTTCTTTTAATCCTATTATTTCCAAAACTTTCGGGACTTCATTTTCTATTTCTTTATTTTCCTTTCCTTCAACTTGCATAATATAAGCCACATTTTCATAAACGGTTTTTCTGGGCAACAATTTATAATCCTGATAAATACCGCCAACATTTCTTCTCATTTCCTGAATCTGCGAAGAATCGGCATTATTTATATTTTCACCCTTGAAATAAACTTCTCCGGAAGTTGGAGCTTCCAATCCCAGAATTAAACGCACCAATGTTGTTTTTCCCGCGCCGGATTTGCCGACAATAGAAACAAACTCTCCTTCTTTTATTTCAAAAGAAATATTTTGCAAGATTACTGCCTCTAACCCATAAATTTTTGTTACGTTATCAAATTTAATCATTGTCTTTTAATTTCAGTTCTGCTTCTATAATTACTAGCGAGGGATAAATGAAAACAAATTTTCATTTGAACCGAGCGACGTAATTATATAGACGCATCGTGTAATTCCGTCTCTATAAATTTTTCTAAATTACCGTTAAGAACTCCTTCTGCGTCCGAAGTTTCGTATTGCGTCCTTAAATCTTTTACCATTTTATACGGATGCAAAACATAAGACCTTATTTGATTTCCCCACGAAGCTGAAACCTGGTCGCCCTTTATTTCTTTTATTTTTTTTGCATGCTGTTCTTCTTTTAATTGAAAAAGTTTTGCATACAAAATTTTCATTGCGTTTTCCTTGTTTTTACCCTGCAATCTTTCTGTTTGCGAGGCAACAACAATGCCTGTCGGGATATGCGTTATTCTTACTGCTGATTCTGTTTTGTTGACATATTGCCCGCCCGGACCCGAAGCTTTGAACGTGTCTATTTTTAATTCCTCTGGTTTTATTTCCAATTCAATATTTTTATCTTTTATTTCCGGTAAAACATTAACCAAAGCAAAAGAAGTTTGGCGGAGTTTTTGGGCATTAAACGGCGAAATTCTGACTAATCTGTGCACACCAGATTCTTTTTTCAAAAACCCGTAAGCGTAATTTCCTTTTATTTCTATTGTAACAGATTTGGTGCCAATTCTGCCTTCCGGGCCGCCAAATTCTCCATGTGCTTGATGTAAAATTGTAGTTTGGAAGCCTGGGTGCCCTTTGGGCCATGCACAATATCTTTCGTACATTCTTAAAAGCATTGTTGCCCAATCCTGTGCATCTTGGCCGCCTGCTCCGGAAAATATTTCTAATATCGCATTATTTTTATCGTATTTGCCCGACAAAAATGTTTTGAATTCCTGTTTTTCAATTTCCTTTTGTATTTCTTTTTCTAAATTTTTATCCTGCAATATCTCAAGCTCTTCCAGTTCTTTTTCAATTTTTTCTAAAGTTTCAATTTCGTTTTTTGTTTCCGAAATTTCTTGCTGGACCTTAGCTGCATTTTCATTATCCTGCCAAAAATCCGGTTTTAATGATTGCGTTTCTAATTCTGTTAATTTTTCTTTTTTTGTCTGAACATCAAAGACACTCCATCAAATGATGGAGCCGATTTTTCAATTCCTCAATTTTTGCGATGTTCCCTTTGGGTCGTTTTTCCATTATTTTAATTTATCACATTTTCACAAAATTAAAAAGCCCAAAAATTATTTGGACTTTATTTTTGAGCCGCTTGCAAGAATCGGACTTGCGTCTGCGGTTTACGAAACCGCTGCTTTACCACTAAGCTAAAGCGGCATTTTTTAAGCGGGTGAGCGGAGTTGGACCGCCGTCTATTCCTTGGGAAGGAATCATAATAGCCGTTATACGACACCCGCAACCTATAAATACTATATATTAAAACTTGCTTTTTATCCAGCTGAAAACTCCTGAAAACCAAGCTAACCAAAAATTTTCTGGATTAGCGGCTGTTTCTGTTTTTTCTGGAGGATTTATAAATATTACTTCTTTTTCTCCTGGCTTTTGCTGATCTAATTGTTCATAAGCAATTTTTTCTATATAATCTTGGTTATCCGAATTTGATATCTCATCTTGTAAGTTTTGGTTAGTTTTTTTAATATCTTCAATCTGTTTTTTATAGTTGTAAATTCCCGAAACAAGTTCTCCTCTTTTTTGGTACATTTTTAATTCTGCAAAAATTAAAATAACAATTATTATTAATAATAAAATACCGGCTGCTTGGAATGCAATTTTATTGCTGAAAAATTCTTTCTTTTGTTTTTTGTTGAAATCTGCTATCATATAATAAATAATCTAAAATTTCCATGAAAAAGAAAACAATATTTAAGATTACCTGGATAATTTTAATAAGTTTGGTCGCCATAAGCACCATTTTGCTTTTAGTGGCTCAGGCTCTAAGATAAATATTATCACAAAAAAACCGCTTTTGAAAGCGGTTTTTTTGTGATAATTAATTTTTGATTTACGACATTCCTACACTGTTGATTGCAGATTCGTAAGTATCTAATATTTTTTTTGCCTCGTCGGCGGCTAATTTATAGTCCGGATTATAAACAATATAATTTCTTACCTCGTGGGCTCTTAAAACATCATTAAAAATTAGAGATATTAATTTTTCCGCTTTTTTTATTGACTCATCAAAATCTTTGCCCTCATATCCTCTATTGTCCAAAACTTCGCCCAAAAAATCATCTGCGTCAATTATAGCCAACTTATAATCTGATTCTGCGCCAGATTCAATTCTTTTTTTAACCTTGCTCCAACGTTTAGACATTTCTCTTTGGCCATACGCCTGCCAGGAAAAAAATTCTGTCACGTCTTCCAAAAATTTATACTGCAGCCACGAAGAATTTATCATGAAATAAATCACAAATGCCAAAAAAAACATTGCAAACACCACAAAAACCAGCTTTATTGGAAAAAGCATATCTTGTATTTGGGAAGAAGAAATAAAATAAATAAAATCCTTAATCCCAAAAAAGTTGTATATAAAATCCCATGTCATTATTTTATTATAATTGTTAGCGAGGGAAAAGTAAATAAATCAAAATTTATTTACTTTGACCGAGCGACGCAATTATATGAATAGCGAAGCTATTCATATAACATTTTTTCCATCTCTGATGCTATATTGAGAATTTTATTTTCCTGAAAATGATTTCCAATTATCTGCAAACCAACCGGCAAATTTCCAATTTTCCCGGCTGGCATAGAGATTGCCGGCAACCCAGCCAAGTTTACTGAAACAGTATAAATATCCATTAAATACATTGAAAGCGGGTCATCAGTTCTTTCGCCAATTTTGATTGCGGGCACAGGAGAAACCGGGCAAAATATTAAATCAACTTTTTCAAATGCTTTTGCAAAATCTTGTTTTATAAGTTGGCGCACTTGCTGAGCTTTTTTGTAATAGGCATCGTAATATCCAGATGACAAAGCATAAGTTCCAATCATAATTCTGCGCTTTACTTCCTCGCCAAATCCGTGCCCTTTGCTTTTTAGATAAACATCCAATAAATTTTCTGCCCTCTCCGATAATCCATATTTTATTCCATCAAATCGCGCCAAATTCGCTGAAGCTTCCGATGGCGCAATTATATAATAACAAGCCAAGGCAAACTCAACGCTGGGCAGACTAATTTCTATAATTTTGGCTCCCGCATCTTCGGCTTTTTTAATTGCACTTTTAATTATTTTTTCAACTTCTTTGTCAATTCCTTTTACAAAATATTCTTTTGGAACTCCAATTTTCAAACCTTTTAATTTTATCTCGGAATCTTCAAATTTATAATCAGCAGAAGTTGCATCCATTTTATCTTTACCGCAAATTGCCTGAAAAATAATTTTGCAATCTTCAACATTTTTAGCAATCGGGCCGATTTGATCCAAAGAAGAACCAAAAGCAATCAAACCATATCTTGATACAGCGCCATAAGTTGGTTTTAACCCAACAACTCCGCAAAAAGATGAGGGCAATCTTATTGAACCGCCAGTATCAGAGCCCAATGAAAAACATGCCTCGTTTGCCGCCACAGATGCCGCAGATCCAGATGAACTTCCGCCGGCAACACGCGTTTTGTCTTTCGGATTTTTTGTCGGGCCAAATGCAGAATTTTCTCCAGAACCTCCCATGGCAAACTCATCTAAATTTGTTTTTCCTAAAATAACCGCACCCTGCTCTCTCAATTTTTTAATTACTGTTGCGTCGTAAGGAGCCACATAATTTTCCAAAATTTTTGAGGCTGCCGTGCATTTTTGCCCTTCAACCATTATCGCATCTTTAATTGCGCACGGAATTCCAGTTAACATTCCAAAATTTCCAGTCGCAATTTTTTTGTCAGCTTGGTCTGCCTGTTCCGAGGCCAATTCTTCTGTCACAGACAAAAAACTATTCAAATCGCTTTTCTTAATTTTTTCTAAATAAGCTTTTGTCAAATCAACCGAAGTAAAATCTCCTTTTTTTAATCCTTCGTGCGCTTGTTTAATTGTTAATTCCGTTAAATCCATTAAAAAATCGCTTTTACTTTTATATAATCATCTTTTTTGTCCGGAGCCGCTGAAATTAATTTTTCAACCACACTTGCGTCTCTTGGTTTTGTCTCGTCTTTTCTAGCCGATAAATTTTCTGCCGTTTTGCTGGAAGCTTCCGGCTTTGGAGCCTTTTTAAGCAAATTAAAATAATCCAAAATCGCAGACAAGTCTTTCTGCATTTTTTCCACTTCCTTCTCCGTCAATTCCAACCTCGCCAATTTTGCGATATGTTCTACTTCTTCTTTAGAAATCATTTAATTATGATGGCACGTCTCCTTCCTCATCTTTAGACGTTATTTCTGCTAATGTTTCAATATTTTCCAAAACAATTCCGGCTCCGCGAACAACTGCTGTCAACGGATCATCAATTATTTTGCATGGCATTTTGGTTTCTTTGGAAATTAAAATATCCAAGCCGCGAAGCAAACTGCCGCCGCCAGCCAAATAAATTCCGTTAGACATCACGTCAGCCAATAATTCGGGCGGAGTTTCTTCAATTGTTGTTTTAATAGCTGCAATAATTTGTTTTACAGATCTGTCTAATGCGCGTTGAATATCATCGTTAAAAACAACAACTTCTTCTGGCAAACCGGTAACCAAATTTCTGCCGCGCATTGGCATTTCTTTTTTATCTTTTAGGGGCATGGCCGAACCAATATTTATTTTGATTAATTCTGCTGTTCGCTCTCCAATTAAAAGCTTATATTCTTTTTGCGCAAATTGCACAATGTCGTCATTTAATTTGTCTCCGGCAATTCTTAAACTTCTAAACGCAACAATTCCGCCCAAAGAAATTACAGCCACTTCTGTCGTTCCTCCGCCAATGTCAACAATAAAATTTCCGCCAGCTTCCTGAATTGGCAATTTTGCTCCAATCGCAGATGCCAGCGGCTCTTCAATCAAAAATACTGTTCTGGCTCCGGCGTTTTTTGCCGCGTCCCTTACCGCTTTTCTTTCAACTTCTGTAACTCCACAGGGAATTCCAATAATTACTCTTGGCATATAGCCCAGTCCAAACATTTTTTTACCGGCCAAAGCTGCTTTTTCAATAAAATATTTTAGCATTTGTTCTGTCACTTCAAAGTCAGAAATAACTCCGTTGACCAAAGGACGGGTAGCAGAAATATATGCCGGCGTGCGACCCACCATTTTTTTTGCTTCTTCCCCAATAGCTAAAATCTGTCCAGTTTTATTATTTACCGCAACCACCGACGGCTCATTTATAATTATTCCCCTGTCTTTCACGTAAACCAAAGAATTGGCGGTGCCTAAATCAATCGCCATATCAACCGATAAAAATGAAAATATTTTTTTGAACATTACTTAAAAATTTTTGATAATTGTTTTATTTTTACTAATTTCGCCGTGCTTTTGTTTCTTTCTTTTAATTCAACTGAATTTTTTGCCAAAGTTTTTTCTGAAACAACAACGCGAAAAGGAATTCCAATTAAATCCGCTTCTGCAAATTTTTCTCCAGCCGACTTGTCTTCCCTATCATCGTATAATACTTGAATATTATTTTTTTGCAAATCTTGATAAATTTTTTCAGCTGTGTTTCTAATTTTTCCTTCGCCGATTGAAATTAAATGAACCAAAAATGGAGCAACCTCTTTTGGCCAGACAATTCCTTTGTCGTCATAATTTGCTTCAACAACAGCTCCCATTGCTCTGGAAATTCCTATGCCATAGCATCCCATAATTACCGGCTTTTCTATTCCGTCTTTATCCCTGAATTTTAGGTCAAAGGGTAAAGAATATTTTGTTCCAAGCTTAAAAATATTCCCGACTTCAACTGCTTTTTTTTCTACAAAGCTGTCAGAACTGCAATTTGGACATGCAGGATTTTCTTCTTTTATTTCTTTGTTTATTGCCAGTTTGCATTTGTTGCAGACATAAATTGTATCTTCTCCGGCGTCTGTAACCATTTGAAATTCGTGCGAATATTTTGAAAATGTTCCGCCCGAAGCCAAGGTTAAATAGGTTTTATTTTTAATTCCCAGTTCGCGAAAAACATTAAAATAAACTTTTATCATTTTGTCGTAATATTTATCCAAATCTTCCTGAGTCTCATGAAAAGAATACATGTCTTTCATTAAAAATTCTCTTGTCCTCAAAATTCCTGATTTTGCCCTTAGCTCGTCTCTAAATTTTGTCTGAATCTGAAAAACCGAAAGCGGTAAATCTTTATAAGACAAAATAACTTTTTTGGCCAGCGGAGAAACAACTTCCTCGTGCGTTGGGCCTAAAGCATACTCTTTATCTCCCGATCCGTTTACCTTAAAAAGAATATCTAAATTATTCCATCTTCCGGTTTTTACCCAGTTTTCTTTTGGTTGCAAAACCGGCATTAAAATTTCCTGTCCGCCGGCCTCTGTCATATTTTTTCTTATTATATTTTCAATGTTTTTTAACACGCGAAACCCCAGCGGTAAAAAACTATAAACTCCGGCCATCAACTGGTCCACAAATCCCGCGCGCGTCAGCAAATCATGCGAAATAAACTCTGTATCCGCCGACTTTTCTTTTGTTGTTTTATAAAATAATTTGGATTGCAACATGTTTTTTTTTAGTTATCTTTGTAAACTTGATTTCAAAAAATCTGTGAAACGCGGCACGTCATATTTTATTGTTATAAAAATAGACAAAGTTATCAGTATTATAAAAAATGCCATTGTGATTGACTGCTCCACTTTTACTGAAACTGGCTTGCCTTTTATTTTTTCTATCAGCAAAAATATCAATTTTCCGCCGTCCAATGCCGGAATAGGAAATAAATTGAATATGGCGACGAGCACGCAAATTATTCCAATAAAATACAAGAAAAATCCAATTCCATAGCTTGCCGCGTTTGCCAAAAATACGGTAATTCCCAACGGACCTGCAAACGCGGCTCCCTGTGGCAAACCCTTGCGAGAAACCAAATTCGCAAAAACAGAATACAAACTGACTAAAGAATTTATTGTTGTCTGCCATGTACAAATTGCGCCCTGAATTGGCGCCTCATACCAAGGATATTTTTTAATTAGAGTTGCCATTCTTTCCAATCCAACTCCAACAGCCCCTTGCCCTGCGGGCGGATTTATTCTTGGCGTTAAATTAAAATCCAAATCTTTGCCATTTCTTTCAATTATTATTGTTATTTCCTTTCCTTTATTGTCGTTGGTAATTTTTTGAAAATCAACAATTTTATTTATTTTTGTGTCAACGCCATTAACCTCAATATCTTTTATTGTGTCGGTAATTTTTAATCCTGTCTCTGATGCGGGAGAATTTGCAGAAACATCCACTATCTTTACCTGCACATTGCTTAATCCCTGAACATCTTGGTCTCCCACCGGCAAATCAGCTCCCATGCCAAAAACAATTGAAAATAAAATTATGGCGGCAATCCAGAATGCAGCAACTCCGCCGATAACAATTAAAACTCTCTGCCAAATTTTTAAGTTTTGAAAACTTCTCAAGTCGTCTACTCCTCCCTCTTCGCCATAAATCCTCACAAACGCTCCGAGCGGAATCCAGTTTACAGAATAAATTGTTTCTCCAATTTTTTTTCCAAAAATTCTTGGCGGATAGCCAATTCCAAATTCATCAACTCTCACCCCAAATTTTTTAGCTATAATAAAATGCCCAAATTCATGAATAATCATCAGGGCAATCAAACTCAAAAATGCAATTATTAAAATTAAAATTGAGGAAATCATTAAATTAATTCTTTCTTTTTCTTTTCAACTAAAGTTTTTATTTTTTCTTGGTAATCGTCAACAACTTTTTGCAATTCGTCTTTTCCGCGGAATTTATCATCCTCTGAAATTTCTTTTGCGATTTTCGCTGCCTGAATTTTGTTCCAGGCATCTTCACGACAACGCCTCATTGTTTGTTTTGTCTGCTCTGCTTTTTCGTTTAACGTTTTTGACAGCGCCAGGCGATATTCTTCTGTAAGCAAAGGCAAATTTAATCTGATAATATTTTTATCAACAACAGCTGACATCCCTAATCCT
Organism: Candidatus Staskawiczbacteria bacterium; assembly: GCA_963778905.1. Classification (GTDB taxonomy): domain Bacteria; phylum Patescibacteriota; class Minisyncoccia; order Minisyncoccales; family Staskawiczbacteraceae; genus XYD1-FULL-39-28. The sequence continues at coordinate 10,790 of CAVZWH010000016.1, forward strand.
GATTGGGAAATTGCTTTTTCTATTGGCTCAATATACGAAGTATCCCACGGCTGTATTACAATCTGATTTGTTGAAGGAGTAGAAATTGCACCCAGCTGTTTTAAGGGAAATTTTTGATTAAAAGCATTTACTTCTATATCCTCAACTAAAGCCGGCGAAGCTCTTGAAGTTCTTATTTTTGCCAATTCTCCTTCTAAAAACTTAAACGCCTTTTCAATTTCTGGTTTTGCGTTGTTTATAAAATCTTTATAATTTGCCATCTAAATATTTATTAATAGTATTTCAAGGGCTAATTTTGGATTAGCGTTTGTAAAAAGCAATTTATTGTTAATTTCTTCTGATAAATTTATCGCTTTTTTTATTTTTGAAACAGGAGAGCCAGCTGACACAGCTTCTAAAAGCTGGCGCCTCAAATGTTTCTGCAAAACTTCTACAATTTCATTAGCATTTTGCTTTTCAAAATCAATTGATTTTACATATTTGAATTTGTCTGAAAAATTTGAACCTAAAACTTCTGATAATTCCTTGAAAATTTTCTGGTCTTTCTCTAATTTTTCTTGATTTTGAGGTAAATTTTTTGGCCTGAAAAATTTCATGGTCTGGCACCTTGAAAAAATTGTCGGCAAAAGCATATCGGGCTTTGAGGAAATCAAAAATAAAATTGTTTGGCCCTTCGGCTCTTCAAGGGTTTTCAAAAAACAGCTTTGCGCTTCAATATTCATTTTGTCAGCTTCGTCAACAATCACAATTTTGAATCCGCCGTTATAAGATTTGTATGACAGAAAATTTTGGACTTCTCTGATTTTTGCAACCGGAATTTCTTTTCCTTCGTCGGGATCTACAACCATCAAATCCGGAAATTTACAGCCAATAAATTCGGCGAATTCTTTTGCAAAAAGTTTTTTGCCTATTCCATCGGCTCCTGTAAATAAATATGCGTGCGAAAGCTGATTTTGCTCAAATTTGTTTTTCAAAAATTCCCATTGTTTTTGATGTCCGATAATCATCACTTTTTTGACATTACAACTTTTTTGTATTCGTCTAAGTGCTCTAAAACTGTTCCGGTTCCTTTCACAACGCAAAACAATGGTTCTTCTGCCACAAAACAAGGGACTCCTGTGCTTTGCGCAACCAATTCATTAATTTTTGGAAGCAACGAACCACCGCCAGCCATAATAATTCCTTTATTCATTATATCTGCTGAAAGTTCTGGCGGAGTTTCTGCCAACACATGTTTCACTGCTTGCATAATTTCTGCCAAAACATCGGAAATTGCCTCGCAAACTTCGTTGTTTGAAATTTTGACAGTTCGCGGCAAACCCAAGATTAAATCCCTGCCTTGTATCTCCAAAAATTTTAATTCTTTCTGTGGCAACGCTGTTCCAACTTTTATTTTTATTTCTTCGGCTGACTGAGTTCCAATTGCCAAATTATATTTCTTTTTTATGTATTCGGTTATGGCTGCGTCAATTTTATCTCCGGCAACTCTTACAGAATGCCACGTCACAATTCCTCCAAGAGAAATTACCGCCACTTCAGAAGTTCCTCCGCCAATATCAATTATCATGTGGCCCGAGCAAGAATTAATGGGAATGCCAGCTCCAATGGCAGCTAAAATGGGCTCTTTGGCAACGTAAGCTGACTTTGCTCCCGCTGATAAAGCTGCCTCAATTACAGCTCTTCTTTCTGTTGAAGTAATTCCTGCCGGAACGGAAATAACTAATTCCGGCTTAAATATTTTTAATCCGCTTGAAGTTTTGTTTATAAAATATCTCATCATTGCCTGCGTGACCCTGTAGTCGGCAATAACTCCGTCTTTCAAAGGCCTGTAAACTTTTATGTCAGCGGGCGTTCTGCCAATCATTTCTTTTGCGCCCTCGCCCACTGCCAAAATTTTGTTGTCAGCCAAAGAAATTGCCACAACCGACGGCTCATATAAAACAACTCCCTTGCCCTGGACATAGACAAGAGAATTACAGGTTCCCAAATCAATTGCAATTTTATTATTAAACATATTTTTCTACTTTATTCTTTGTATATCTGCCCCAATCTTCTGCAAACGTTCTTCTATCTTCTCATATCCTCTGTCAATTTGAAAAACGTTCTCTATTGTTGTTTTTCCTTCTGCGGCCAAAGCAGCAATTACCAAACATGCTCCGGCTCTTATGTCCCAAGAATCAATTTTTGAACCAGAAAGTTTTTTCGGACCAAAAACAAAAGTTCTGTGCGGGTCAACCATTTCAATATCAGCTCCCATTTTTCTCAGTTCGTGGATATAATTAAATCTGTTTTCGTACAAAGGATCGTGCACCAAACTTTTTCCCTGGGCCATAATTAAAAGAGGAATTATTATCGGTAATAAATCTGTTGGAAAACCGGGATACGGAAGCGCTTGCACCTTTACTGAATTCAAATTTGGCGAATGAGAAACTTCAACATAATCATTGCCCTTTTTTATATTTACTCCCATCTCTTCCAATTTTGCCAAAAATAAATCTAAGTGCGACAAATCAACGCCAGTTACTTTTACTTTTCCCGGAGTTAAGGCACCCATAACTATAAAAGTTCCCGCTTCTATTGGATCTGGAATTACTGAATGCGCACATCCGTGTAATTTATCAACTCCTTCAATTTTAATTACGTGAGTTCCAAGACCTTCTATTTTAGCTCCCATTTTCAAAAGCATTTGACCCAAATCCTGAACATGTGGCTCGGCAGCAGAGCCTTTTATAATTGTTTTTCCTTCTGCTAAAACAGCAGCCAACATCAAAGCCTCAGTAGCTGTTACGGAAAATTCCTGCAAAACGATTTCTTTTCCTATAAGTTTTTCGCGGCTTACTTCGTAAAAATCATCTTGCCTCTCAATCTTAGCTCCCAATTTTTCCAAAGCTTTTAACTGCACAGAAATCGGCCTTAAACCAATTCTATCTCCGCCGGGCGGCGGTATTTTAAATTTTTTTGACCTGTTTAACAGCGCTCCAAAAAATAATACGGAAATTCTTGTTTTTGAAACTTTTTCAAAATCCATTTTTTCTGGGTCAACAATTTGCGCTTTTATTTTAACCGTTTCCTCTCCTGTCTTTTCAACCTCAACTCCCATGCTTTTTAATATGTCCAAAATATTCAAAATATCTTCAATAAAGGGAACGTTGTCAATAATACATTCTTCTTCTGTAAGCAAAGCAGCTACCAGGGCTGGACCTGCTGCATTTTTTGAACCCCTCACTTCAATTTCTCCTTCTAGTGGCTTTCCGCCGTTAATAACAAATTTATCGGTCATAATTATAGTTCAGTTTAATCTAAAAAAATAATCTTGTAAAGTGGCCAAAAAAGTGATAAGTTAAGAGTGCAGGATACGAATTAAGGTCAGTTTTAGAAGCCAAAAAATTAGATGATTTCAAGGCGCGACGACGAGACGACGCACTAATCCTTAGTGCGTCGAGGAGGAGCAACGCAGAAATCAGCAATTTTTTGGCTTCCCTTCGGGCGGGCGAATTAAGGCAATCTTCTTCGTTGCTTCGGAGCTCGCGTACCACAGAGGGTACAACTCGCTCCTCGCGCCTTGAAGCTTGCCTTAATTCGCTACCGCTAAATTGACCTTAATTCGTATCCTGCACTCTAATATGACTAAAAAAACTCGGCTGATAATACTGCTTTTTTGTGTTGTCTGTTTTTTTATTGTGGCTCCAATTTTGGTTGCCTATTCTATGGGTTACCGTTTTGATTTTGAAAAAATGGAAATTGTGGCTACCGGAGGAATTTATGTAAGAACTTTTCCTGCTGCCGGACAAATTACAATTGACTCCAATATTTCGGAGAAACCCGGTCTGTTTTCAAACTATATTTTTGTGCAAAGCTTACTGCCCAAAAATCACACCGTGTCCATAAAAAAAGCTGGCTACTACGATTACTTCAAAACCTTGCTGGTGCGAGAGAATCAAGTTACAAAATTAGAAAATGTTTTGTTGATCAAAAAAAATATTCAATTTGAAATTCTTGCCTCCAAAACTCAATCCCCTTTTAACAACCAGGAAAAATTTATTATAAAAAATAGCAACTTATATTATTCTGCCGCCTTAGAAAATGCGGGGCTGACTGCAGCTCAAAAAGCAACTCCGGTCTTAAAAAGTTTAGTTGCATTTTCAATTGTAAACAACAACATAATTTGGTTGGGGGCAGACGGATTTTTATATCAAACCGACCAGACAAATTTATCCGCCAAACCAACAAAGCTTACTCTGACTGCATTAAAAATAAATAAAAAAAGTTCTTACAAAATAATTTCTGACAGCCAGAATATTTTTGTAATAAGCAATGAAGACCTTTTACTTTTTAATACCAAAACAAGCAATTTAGATAATTTTTATTCTCCTGTGACAGATGCAAAAATTTCTCCGGATGGAACGAACATAGTTTATTTTAATAACAATAATATATATATTTCGCTAATTTTGACTTCGCCTGTAAAGAGCAACGTTTTATATAAATCTTCCGAAAAAATCAGCGACATTTTATGGCTTAACAATGACTACATAATTTTTACTGCCGGAGATAAAATTATAATTTCTGAAATTGACTACCGCGGAAATATCAATGCTGTAACTTTACCTCAGACTATAATTTTGACAGACGGTAAAAAAATTGACATTAAAAATCCTAAAATATATTTTGACCAAACCAGCCAGAAGCTTTATATTTTAACTGGAGATGCTTTATTGCTTTCAGAAAAAATTACTCCGTAACAGGGCCACGAAATGGCCCATAACAAAAAACCGCCTAATCGGCGGTTTTTTGTTTGTATTCGTTTCCGTTTTCCAATTTGCAGACATCTTTGAACTGGCAATAATTGCACTGCCAATTTCGCGGATAATCGGCCAAGCGCCCAGGCAAAATATTTTTTTCCACCTGATCTTTCAGCGCATAAAATTTATCTAAAAGCGATTTGCAAAGAGCTTGGTCGTAATCAATAAAAAATTCTTTCATATTTTGCTGGTCTTTATCTATATAAAGCAAAATACCTTTTTTGATGTTAAAGTAGTGCAAATATAATTGTATCTGATAAACATTTTCCTCTTTAGGAGCTGATAAATTTTTGAAAATCATGCTATTCATACTTTTAATATCCAAAACATAATTCTCATTTCCGATGCATAAAATTGCGTCAGCTCTTCCGGAAATTATTTCCTGAGAAGGAATTGGAATCTCTGTGACAACGCCTAATCGCAATCGGTACAAAATATTAAAAATACTTCTGTGTATATTTTCGCCATGCTCAAAAATGCGCATGATTCTGGCATCCATTGGAGCTTTGGGCGCATTCTTAAACTTAAAAAAAACAGCCCGCGGACATTTTCCTGCGTCTGTAATATAAAACCGCGTCTGCTCTTTATTTCTTTGATTATCCAAATAAAATTGGTCAATTAACTCTTTAAGCATATTAATATTCTATCATTTCAAAAAATATATGCAAGTGCTAAAAAAATCCCCTTTCGGGGATTTTTTTTACCGCTTCGCCCACTGAGGTGCTCTACTTTCGCACCACAGTCCGAATTAGGACTTTTCCCTATCCTTATAACTTCGCATTATTGCTTACTCATTTCAGTGAATTTTCAATCTTCACTTTACCCCATTATACCGCGATGGTTTACCCCGTCAAGCCCAGTTTTCCACAGAATCGTCAAATCGCCGCAATTAAAAAAAGGTCTGTTAAACCCTTTCAAATTTCTCAACATGACTTTCTACGACATCGCCCTTATTGACGGGCATAAACCCCTTGAACAATGTGTTAAAAATGCTCTGATGAACCTCTTTAACCTTGCCTCGCGTAACCTTTGTGTAAAATTTCAATGTCGTTCTCTCTGATCTGTGTCTTGCTAAATATTGAACCTCTTTTATGTTAGCACCGCTGTTAAGCAGGTGTGTGCAAAATCCTCGTCTGAATGCGTGATGCGACAACTTCATCGTCACACCAAATTCCTTTCTGTAATCAATCAATCTTTTGCTCGACATGCTTCTATTAAATCTCACAACATCTCCGTGATAAATTATGAATAACGCCGGATGGTGATCATGTCTGCCTTCGATCCACCTTCTCAGCCAGTATTCCAAGCGATCCGAAATATACACCTTATTGCCTTCCCCACCTTTAAACGTTTTAACCTTGATTTCTCTGTCCTTAAAATTTATATCCTCTAAATTGAGCGCCAATGCCTCTCCAACCCTCAATCCTGTTGACCATAATAATTCGTAGAAAACTCTGTCGCGCGTCCCATAAAAATCAAGATTAATTTTTGAGACGAAACTTTCAAAATCCTCTGGCGTAAGAAAATCTTGTTCTTTTTCTCTTACTCTCGGCAACATCACGTCTTGCCATCTGAATGGTAATTTTTCGCCGCTGTCGTTAAGATATTTTAAGAAATTCAGGAAGGTGCTAACGGCTCTCTGCTCTCCCCAATATCCGTGCTGCCTTCCTAACTGCATTATCTCCGCCTTGTCTATGATCCTTAAGTCACATACTCTTTTTTCGCCTAAACAAGATAGAGTTTCCTCTATAAACCGACGATATTCCTTGACGGTGTGTTGAGCACAACCCTGCTTGATTTTGTACTCAATAAATGGCTCGAAAAAATCTTTGACTTTCATAACCATAAACGCCACTGGTTGCACCCGAGTGGCGGAATATGGCGTGTTCCAGCTGACCAAAATCAGCTGGGCGTAGGCCGTTAGCTAACGGCAAGAGGCATTTACCCCTCTCACCGTCTATTATACCACTGGTGCAACCGTGTCAACAGATTATTCATTTGTCGGCACGCCCTCGTCGGGGAATGGTTAATTAAATTATTAATATTCTATGAATTTCTTATTTCACCTCAGACATTACCAGAAGGTTTTTTAAAAGTCAAGCCCGGACTACCATGCCCATCCCCTGCCAGAATTTGTCCAGTAATCGGTTTTCTATCTTGCTCATATTGCTTACTTTATCATTTTTTTCAAGTTTCCTGTTTTTTGAATCCTCTTTATTTTTAATTTCAAACACTAACATAGTTGCATCTCTTGTTTCCGTCATGCCGGTAATGTTCACAATTTCAACCCTATTCGGATCCTGGCTCGGTAAAATATTTCCTACTGGTGTTTTTGCGTCTTTAACAGACATCCACCCCTCCGATGCAAACACAACTGCGTTGACCCTCTTAAATTTATTACTTTTAAGGAATGTTTTTCCGATCATAAACAATATGGCCTCCCGGTGCTGAATATCCAATATCGGGAATATAGCGCAGGTATCTGTTTCCCTCCCCTCTTTTTCAAAAGTGTAATAGACAAATAAAACCGGATTTATGGATCCCTCCTCCCTAAATAACTTCTCGGTGGTTTCTGCGACTTTTTGCAGTGTTTGGCGAAGCTCTGCTTTTGTCATGTTATTTTTGTTTTGGTGATTTTCCAAAAGTATGCCCTAATTTCAGAAAATCCCTTATTATTTCAAGACAATTTTCTTTACTTAACGTCACGCCGGTCATCTTCTTTGCATATTTAACCACTGTCGGTATATCAAACATATTTGTCACACCGCTATCCCTGACAGTTATAAATGCGTGAAATTGTTCCTCTGTTATCATGCTTTTGCCGGATCCTTATTTATTTGGATCCCAGCCCTTATTTTCTTTACCCCAAGGATGACGCGATTCGTTCTGAAAGTCAAGCTATTATAACTTACACAAAAGGCACCTGTTTAATGGTGCCTTCGCAGACCCTTTTATAAAATTCTATTTATTGCCGGAAGCCAACATAACTGAAAGCTGGGCTTGCAACTGCTGTATTGCTTGCTGAATTGATTGAATTTTTTGTTGTGTTGATATCGTGTCGCTGGTATTGCTTGTTGTGTATGTAGTTCCTAATTTATTTAATTTATCCATTGTTAGGGGTCCGACTCGGCCAAAACCAGCAACTCCTAATTTTGCTATATTATATTTGATTTGAAAAGACTGAACAGCTTTAAGGGTCGCTGGTCCAAAATTTCCGTTAGACTTTATTTCACTTGATAAGAAGCCGAGTTGTTTTAGTTTGTTTTGAAGCAGAACCACTTGATTACCCTGAACGCCGTAGCTAAGAATTTTGGTTATTGCTGATGAGGAATTATTTGTCGTTCCCGTGTTATTTAAATTTATGGCCGCAGTTACAGTTTGCGACGGCTGACCCCATTTGTTAAAAAACTTTGCATAGACTATTTTTTGTCCGTCGCCTGTCGGTAAAATCCATTGTTTTATTTGTTGATATGGTTCTTGACCAGCGCCATAAAAATCAGGTGTGTTGGAGATTGCCATATTGACTGCGTCGGGTCCACCGTTTAAATTTAGGGTTACTTGCCGTGTTTGAGTTTCTTGCACGCCGTTATTAATTGAAACACCACCACTTGCTGGGGCAAAAAACAACATAAACGCTGCCGATGGTAATCCGCCACCACCGCCTCCAGTTGTAAAATTAGCAGTAAGATTTCTATCTGCGTCCATGATTACAGTTAATGGATTTACGGAGCTGGTCAAATCTCCAGACCAACCACTAAATGTATATCCCGTATTTGGCGTGGGAGTTAAGGAAACCGAAGTTCCAGAATTATATGTTGACTGGTCTGGACTTTTAATGACCGTTCCATTACTTGAATTTACGGTAAGAGTATATGTTACATTAGCGGCTACGGTAACCGTCACTATGTAATCTTGCGTTGTAGAATTGGCGGCGGTTACGGTATAAGTTACTGAGTTTGTAAAATCATTCGACGTTACTCCGCTTGTTTGTGTAACTGCGCCAACTGAAACCGTGGCTCCGGTCGTTGTGAAAGTCGCAACTAAAGCTGTGACATTTGTTCCGTAAGGAACAGTAACTGCAATTGTGCCAGAGCCTATTGTATCGGTTTCACCGGTGGTACCAAAACTAAAAGCTGTGATTTCCTTGGCTGAACTAGTGTTGGTACCACCGGTGAAACCGATACAATAGGCTCTGGCACAATTGCAGTTACTGTTCCTTACGGAACAAATGTCACAGCTTTAGTTGCGACTTTCACAACGACCGGAGCCACGGTTTCAGTTGGCGCAGTTACACAAACAAGCGGAGTAACGTCGAATGATTTTACAAACTCAGTAACTTATACCGTAACCGCCGCCAATTCTACAACGCAAGATTACATAGTGACGGTTACCGTAGCCGCTAATGTAACATATACTCTACCGTAAATTCAAGTAATGGAACGGTCATTAAAAGTCCAGACCAGTCAACATATAATTCTGGAACTTCGGTTTCCTTAACTCCCACGCCAAATACGGGATATACATTTAGTGGTTGGTTGGAATCTGACCAGCTCCGTAAATCCATTAACTGTAATCATGGACGCAGATAGAAATCTTACTGCTAATTTTACAACTGGAGGCGGTGGTGGCGGATTACCATCGGCAGCGTTTATGTTGTTTTTTGCCCCAGCAAGTGGTGGTGTTTCAATTAATAACGGCGTGCAAGAAACTCAAACACCGCAAGTAACCCTAAATTTAAACAGTCGAACCGACACAGTCAATATGGCAATCTCCAACACACCTGATTTTTATGGCGCTGGTCAAGAACCATATCAACAAATAAAACAATGGATTTTGCCGAAAGGCGGCGGACAAAAAATAGTCTATGCAAAGTTTTTTAACAAATGGGGTCAGCCGTCGCAAACTGTAACTGCGGCCATAAATTTAACTCACCGGAAACAACAAATAATTCCTCATGAGCAATAACCAAAATTCTTAGCTACGGCGTTCAGGGTAATCAAGTGGTCCTGCTTCAAAACAAACTAAAACAACTCGGCTTCTTATCAAGTGAAATAAAGTCTAACGGAAATTTTGGACTTACAGCGACCCTTTAAAGCTGTTCAGTCTTTTCAAATCAAATATAATATAGCAAAATTAGGAGTTGCTGGTTTTGGCCGAGTCAAAACTGCTAACAATGGATAAATTAAATAAATTAGGAACTACATACACAACAAGCAATACCAGCGACACGATATCGACACAAACAAAAAATTCAATCAATTCAGCA